>SKZV01000201.1 GCA_007127165.1 Rhodovibrio sp.
GATCATGTCCTTGATACGGTCCACCAGGAAGATGTAGCCGTCCTCGTCCATGTAGCCGACATCGGCGGTGCGCAGCCAGCCGTCCACGAACACACGCTCGTTCTCCTCCGGCCGTTCCCAATAGCCGCGCATGACCTGCGGCCCGCGCGCGCAAAGCTCGCCTTTTTCCCCCACCCGAACGACCTGCGCGGGGTCCTCCAGCGAGCGCATCTCGATCCGCGTGCCCGGCACCGGCAAGCCGATGGCCCCGGCCTTGTCGGCGCTGCGGTTATTCAGCGGATTGCACGTCAGCACCGGCGAAGCTTCGGTCAGGCCGTAGCCTTCCACCAGCACGCAGCCGGTCAGCCGTTCGAACTCCCGCTTGACCTCCACCGGCAGCGGCGCACCGCCGGAAATGCAGTAGCTGATCGACGAGAGGTCGTACTTTTTCAGGTCCTTCGCACCGTTGATCGCGGTGTAGATCGTCGGCACGCCGGGGAACAGCGTCGGGCGCTTCTTGTGCAGCGTCTTCAAGACCTGATCGAGTTCGAAGCGCGGCAGAAGGATCATCTCCGCGCCAACCGCAACACCCAGGTTCAAGACCACCGACATGGCGAACACGTGGAAGAACGGCAGCACGCCCAGAATTTTCTCCTCGCCCTCGCGCAGGTCCGGCATCCAGGCCATGATCTGCTGCGTATTGGCGGCGAGGTTCCCGTGGGTCAACATCGCGCCCTTGGGCAGCCCCGTGGTGCCGCCGGTGTACTGCAATACGGCAAGGTCGTGCTCAGGGACGACAGGCTCGAGGTGCTCCAGCTTGCCGTAGGAGATCAGCTTACTGAAGGGGACGTGCTGCATGTCGTTGGGGATATGGGAAATCTCTTTCCGCTTGAAGGCGCTGAACAGCATTCCCTTGAACGAGGAGAGGCAGTCCTGCATCCGCACGACGACGACGCGCTTCAAGGTCGCGTCGTTCAGCAGTTCCCGTACCTTCGGATAGACCGCCTCGACGTCGATCGTGACCATGATATCTACACCGGCATCGCGCGCCTGACTGGCCAGTTCCCGCGGGGTGTAGAGCGGGTTGAAGTTCACCACCACGCCGCCCGCTTTCAGGATGGCGTAAAAGCTGACCACCTGATAAGGGCAGTTCGGCAAACAAATCCCGACCCGCGCGCCTTTACGCACGCCAAGCTGACGGAAACCCTCGGCGGCACGCTCCACCAGATCGCCGATCTCGGCGTAGCTGAACTTCCGCCCCATGAAATCGACGGCAGGACGGTCGGGAAATTTGCGGACAGACTCGTCCAGAAAGCTGTACAGCGGCTTGGGCGTCAGTGGATGATCCCAGCTAATGTGCGAGGGGTAATACTTTTCCCAAGCCAGTTCCGTCGAAGGTGCCGATGCGTACATCGCCTTGTTCTCCTTGAGCGTCCTTTACGGTCAAAACCGCGAGGCGTGCGGCAGGCTTCGATAACCCGGTGCGGCCAGCACGCGCGGCACGCGGTGGAGATATCCATCCGCCGCGTGAAATACTTGCCGGTCACCCATCATGGACATGGTGATCGAATGGCTTGACGTTAACAGCCGTTTTGCACCCGTTGCCGCCCTTGGCGTCGCTGTGCCGACTCGAATCTCCCTGCCCGGAAGAGCGCGTCTTCCACGCGGCGGAGACCTGTGAGGCCGAATAAGCGGCGTCGCCTTCACGGTGTCTACCTCGTTTCCCTTGATCCCCCTTACGCCGGCCGTCTGCACCGACGAGGCGGCTTATTCGTTTTCGTTGCGCTTTCTTATATTATCGGATATCAGGGTTCCGTCAAGGTAATTGATATGACGCTTACGTCACTTAACTGACTTAAAATGTTGCAGCGCAAAAGGCGTCTTTCGCAACGCAGAATATGTGCAGGGCGAGGGTGAGCGGCCCTTCCCTGGCAGGCGAAGGTGAGGCCAAAATGTTGTGTATAGAAACATAAAGACAACTAAAAAGATGCGTTCCAGGCGGTGTTTTGTATTAACGAAACTAACGTCCTGGCACAGTATACTAAGCCTATCGGGGGAAACGGGTCATCGAGCGCGGCTCTCAGCCGCCCGAATTGGCCGATGGTAGAGAGAACCACAGAGGAAGGGGACGTTCATGACGAGGCTTAAATTTGCGGCCGCCCTTTTGGGCAGCGCCGCCGGAATTGCGCTCTTGAGCGGTGGGGACGCGCAGGCGGCCGGATTCGCCTTGAAGGAGCAGTCGAGTTCCGCGCTCGGCAACGCCTTCGCCGGTGCGACGGCGGGTGCGGAGGATATCAGCTATATGTTCTTCAACCCGGCTGGGTTGACGCGCCATTCCGGCTCGCAGGTCCATGTCGGCGGCAGCCTGATCGTACCGAGAGCGGAGCCGAAAAATTTCGAGGGGACCACCGTGTTCACCTCGCCCATCGGCGGCGGCCAGGGCGGCAGCAACATCTCCGAGTCGGCCTTTGTCCCGACCTTCTACGCGATGACCGAAATCAGCGATCGTATGCGTGCCGGTCTTGGCATCAACGTGCCTTTTGGGCTTGAAACCGATTACAACGACGACTGGATTGGACGCTACCACGCGCTGAACTCGGATCTTTTGACGATCAACATCAACCCCACGCTGGCTTACAAGGTTACGAACGACATCTCCGTCGGCGTGGGCGCGCAGATCCAGTACATCGACGCCACGCTGTCCAACGCCGTCGATTTCGGCAGCATCGGCGCGGCGGCGGGCATTCCCGGCGCGGCCCCGACGCAGCAGGACGGCTTTACCCAGTTGGAAGGCGACGACTGGGGCGTCGGCTTCACGCTCGGCGCGCTTTACGAGCCCATGCCGGGCACGCGCCTTGGCATCGGCTACCGCAGCCAGGTCACGCACGAGTTGGAGGGCGACACGCGATTCGACCTTGACGAGGCGGGTGTGGGCGCGGCGATCAGCGCGGCCACCGGCGCTTTCGTCGATACCCCTGCGAGCGCCAAGGTGAAGCTGCCGGACAACCTAAACTTCGGCGTCTATCACGAGTTAACCCCGGATTGGGCGGTGATGGCCGAGGCGCAGTGGACGCGCTGGTCCAAGTTCCAGGAACTGCGAATCCAGTTCGACAATGCGGCGCAGGCCGACAGCGTGACCGAACAGGATTGGGACGATGTCTGGTTCGGCGCGGTCGGTGTGACCTACAGCGGTTTCCGGGATACGAAGCTGCGGCTCGGCTACGCCTTCGACGAGTCGCCGATTCCCGATTCGACGCGCACCCCGCGCATTCCCGGCAACGACCGCCACTGGATCGCGGTCGGCGCGAACTATTCGCCCATGCCTTGGCTCACGTTGGATGCGGGTTACACCCACATCTTCCTGAAGAACTCTTCGGTGGACCTCTCGGTAGACGAGCCGGGCGGCACGTTCCGCGGAAACCTGAGCGGCGAGTTTGAAAGCTCCATCGACATCGTCACCGTGCAGGCGACGCTGCGTTTCTAAGACTCGCAAACCCTCGCCCTCCCGCCACCTTCTTTAGGCCGCGGGAGGGTGCGGGACCGCCTTCTCCACCTCGACAAGACAGGTCTGCGCGCTCGGCCCCTGGGCGAGCCGCGAGGTCCCCTTGTCGAGCGTCAGGACGTTCGGATTCCCCTCCGTCTCCAGGCTTCCCGGCGTGCTTGGGTCCTCCGGTTCGAAGGGTGCGCCGGTCGGCAGTACAACCACCCCCGGCATAACGCCGTCGGTGACGCACGCGCCTGCCAGACACGCTCCGCGTCCGTTGTAGACCCGCACCATGTCGCCGTCGGAGATTCCGCGCGCGGCCGCGTCGCCGGGGTTCAGCTGAATCGCTTCGCGGCCCTTGATCTTGGCCTTCTGGCTAACCTCGCCGTGGTCCCATTGGCCGTGCAGGCGCGTGGCGGGCTGATTGGTGATGAGGTGCAGGCGGTGCGTGCCCGCCGCTTCGCCGCCCAGCCACTCGGCGGGTTCCAGCCAGCTTGGATGCGGCGGACAGTCGTCGTAGCCGAAACCGGCGATGGTTTCGGAATAAAGCTCGATTTTGCCAGACGGGGACGGTAGCGCGTGCCCCACCGGATCGGCGCGGAACTCGGACAGCAGCACGCGGCGGGAGCGCCCTGGAATCTCGTCTTCGAACTCAAGAATGCCGCGCTCCCAGAAGGTGTTGAAGTCCGGCGCCTGGTTGGAGCGCTGGCGCAGGTCTTCATAGAGATGGCGCAGCCACCCCATGGCGTCGCGCCCCTCGGTGAAGCTTTTCGCGATCCCCAGTTCCTCGGCGATCCGGGAAAGAATCGTGTAGTCGTTGCGGGCCTCTCCCACCGGCGCAACGGCCTGCTTCATCGCGACAACGACGTTCTCCTGCGACGTGCCCCCAATGTCGTTGCGTTCCAGCGGCGTGGTGGCCGGGAGCACGATGTCGGCATAGCGCGCGGCGCCGCTGGTCCAGAACGGCTCGTGTACGACAATGGTTTCGGGCCGCCGCCATGCCTGGACCAGCCGGTTCAGGTCCTGGTGGTGGTGGAACGGGTTGCCCCCGGCCCAGTACACCAGCCGGATATCCGGGTAGGTCATGCGCTGGCCGTTGTAATCGAAGGGCGCGCCCGGGTTGAGCAGGATGTCGCTGATTCGCGCCACTGGGATGAAGCGCTTCACCGGGTTGGGCAGGCGCGGCAGCGCGGGGAGCTTCACCCTCGGCGTGCCGTTGCCGACCGAGCCGACGGCGCCGTATCCCAACGCAAAGCCGCCGCCGGGAAGCCCGATCTGCCCCAGCATTGCCGCCAGCGCGATCGCCGCCCAGTACGGTTGCTCCCCATGGTCCGCGCGTTGCAGCGACCAGCTTACATTGATCATCGTGCGGCTTGCCGCCATCTCGCGCGCCAGCGCCCGAATGCGCCGGGCGGGAAGACCGCTGATCCGCTCCGCCCAATCCGCGTCCTTCGGCTGCCCGTCACCCTCGCCCAGGAGATAGGCGCGGAAGGGCTCGAAACCGCTCGTGTAGCGCTCCAGGAAGGCGCGGTCGGCCAGCCCCTCGCTCTCCAGCGTGTGCGCCAGTGCGAGCATCACCGCCGTGTCGGTGTTGGGCCGCAAGGTCAGCCACTCGGCCCCGAACTCGCGGGCGATGTCGTCGGCAAGGGGCGAGACGTTGACCATGCGGCAGCCGCGCTTGCGTGCCTCGCGCAGCCAGCCGCGCACGAGGTGGCGGCCTTGGCCTCCCGCTTGAATCTGCGCGTTTTTCAGCGGAATCCCGCCGAAGCAGAGCAGCAGCTCGCAATGCTCCGCCACCACCGGCAGCGAGGTCGCCTCGCGCTGGATATGGTCATAGGAGTGCCCGACGATGTGCGGCACCACCACCTCGGCGGCGGCCAGCGAATAGGTGTTGACCGAGGCGGTGTAGCCGCCGAAGGCGCTCATGAATCGGTGCAGTTGGCTGAGCGCGTGGTGGAAGCGCCCGGCGCTGGCCCAGCCGTAGGAGCCGGCGTAGATCGCCTCGTTGCCGTGTTCGCTACGCACCCGGCTTAGCTCGTCCGCGACCAGGGCGGTGGCCTTCTCCCACGACACCGGCACGAAATCTTCGCAGCCACGCCGCTCCCGCCGTCCGCCCGGCCCCTTTTCGAGCCAGCCCGCGCGGACCATGGGATGGCGGATGCGTTGGTGATGATCGTTGGAGAGGAAGGACTGGCCAAGCGGCGAGGGATCGGGGTCGCCCGGCCAGGGCCGCACCGCCACAATGCGCCCTTCGAGCGTATCGATTTCGTAGACACCCCAATGCGCCATTGTCAGGGTGGTGCGGCGTTGGCTCTGTGTTTGACGGGTGGGCATCGCTGCGATGATCCTTAATCGTCTCTTATCCCGGTCCTTTATCTAATAAAGCCTAGTACGGCGGGCGATGTGAGGCCAGATGCGCGTTTGGAAGCGGCGGAACGCAACGGTTGCCGCGCAAGCCGCCGCAACGGGGTACGTTGACGCCCGTCCAGCCTGTACCTACATTTCGATCAACGCAATCGCTCTATCGACCATCATGGTTCACCAGAAGGATTCGCAGCTTGAAAGGTCGCAGTTGAAGACGCTGAACGAGCGTAGCCGAGAGATTTTCCGCCACATCGTGGACGCGTATGTGGAAACCGGTGCGCCCGTCGGCTCGCGCACGCTGACGCGGCGGCTGGGTATGAACCTGTCGCCGGCGACAGTGCGCAATGTTATGGCGGACCTGGAAGATGCCGGGCTGCTGTTCTCGCCGCATACTTCGGCGGGGCGGCTGCCCACGGAGTTGGGCTTGCGGTTTTTCGTCGACGGGTTGCTGGAATACGGCAACCTCACCGAGGGCGACCGCAGCCGAATCGAGGGCCAATGCGCGGCGGGAGGCCGGAGTCTTCCGCAGGCGCTGGAGGACGCGAGCAGCATGCTCTCGGACTTGTCGAACTGCGCCGGACTGGTGGTCGCGCCGAAGTTCGAGGAGCCGCTGAAGCACATCGAGTTCGTCGCGCTCGGTCCAGGGCGGGCGCTGGTGGTGCTGGTCACGAATTCCGGCGCCGTCGAGAACCGGATTATCGACGTTCCGATGGGCTTGCCGCCATCGTCCCTGGTGGAGGCCAGCAACTATCTTTCGGCGCGTCTTGTGGGTCGCACGCTGGGTGAGGCCTATCAGACCGTGAACCAGGAACTGACGCAACAGCGCGCCGAACTGAACGAACTCACCACAAAGCTGGTGCAGGCCGGGCTCGCGGACTGGTCGGAGGGCAACAAGGGCGCGCTGATCGTGCGCGGTCAGGCGCAGCTTTTGGAGGACATCACCGCGCTTGAGGATCTGGAGCGGGTGCGTAAGCTGTTTTCCGCGCTGGAAACCAAGGAGTCGCTGCTCCGCCTGCTCGATCTCGCGGACTACGCCGAGGGGGTGCAGATCTTCATCGGGGCGGAGAACGAGTTGTTCGGCATGACCGGCTGCTCCATGGTGATCGCGCCCTATACCAATTCGCAGCAGCAGTTCATCGGCGCGATTGGCGTGATCGGGCCAACCCGCATAGACTACGCGCGAATCATCCCGATGGTCGACTATACCGCCAAGGTGATCGGACGGCTGGTCGGCTGAGCGCCCCAGCGGGTCGATGAGCACATATGCGTAAACGAGCATCCTAAAGGAAAGAGGACCCTAGCAGCCCATGACGGCGAAACATAAAGGCGCGAGCGCCGAGAGCCAGCAGGACAACGCCAAGGACCCGGAAGCCGCCCGCGCCGAGGCCAATGCGACAGCCGCGGCCGAGGAAGCCGCGCGGCTGGCCGAGGAGGCTGCCGGAGAGCAGGCGTCGACCGGGGAGGCGGAGCAGCCGGAGGAGCAAGCCGACGATTTCCAGACTCTGCGCGATGAGATCGGCGATCTGAAGGACCGCCTGCAACGCGCCACGGCGGAAGCCGAGAACGTGCGCCGCCGCAGCGAGCGCGAGCGCCAGGACACGGCGAAATATGCCGTTTCGTCCCTAGCCGGCGATCTGATCGGTGTGGCGGACAACCTGCGCCGGGCGCTGGACAGCGTGCCGAAGGACGAGGTCGAGGAGAACGCGGCGCTGCGCAGCCTGTTGTCGGGCGTTGAAATGACCGAGCGGGAACTCTCCACCGCCCTGACCAAGCATGGCGTCCAGCCGATCGAGGTTCAGCCGGGCGAGCGCTTCGACCCGCACGTCCACGAGGCGATGTTCGAGATCCCAACCGACCAGCAAGCGCCCGGCACGGTGGTTCAGGTGGTCCAGACGGGCTACAAAATCCACGACCGCCTCCTGCGTCCCGCCCGCGTCGGCGTCGCCAAGGCGGCGAACGGCGGCAACGGCGAAAGCGTGGACACCAAAGTCTGAGCGTCGTCGAGTTCAACGCAAGCGACGAGTCTCCCTAGCCCATTAGCCCCGCAAGCGCGGCAGTTCCCGCTCAGGGGAGCCGGAATGGGTTTTTTGCGCGGCGTCCGATACACACGCTCCCCACGCCTCTTCCCGCTCCCCTGAGGGGGAGCTGTCGCGCTTCGCGACTGAGGGGAGACAGCCTCTCCGAGGGGCGGCCAAGAGAAGACAGACGCTGCGGTGTCGCTGACGCGACGAGTCTTATCAGTCCCCTCAGCCGCAAGCGCGGCAGCTCCTCCAGCGGGGAGCCGGAAGGGGGTTTTTGCGTATCGTCCGCAACCCGACCGACGCTCCCCACGCCTCTTCCCGCTCCCCTGAGGGGGAGCTGTCGCCCTTCGCGACTGAGGGGAGACACCCTCTCCGAGAAGCCGCCAAAAGAAGACAATGCTTCCGCAGCCAAGTCTTACCCGCGAAGCTGGCCGCCGGTGTCCTTCTCGACCTTCGCCACGATCTTTTTCGCGACCGCTTCGATTTCGGCGTCGGTGAGTGTCTTTTCCTTCGGCTGCAGCGTTACCGCGATGGCCAGCGACTTCTTGCCTTCGCCCACCTTCTCGCCGCTGTAAACGTCGAAGAGGCGGACGTCGCTGATCAGCGTCTTCTCCGCCGTCTTGGCCGAGCGCAGCAGCTTTTCGGCTGGAACGTCCTCGGGAACGATGAAGGCGAAATCGCGCTCCACCGGCTGGAACGGCGAGAGGTTGAGGGCGGGCTTCAGCTTGCCGCCCTTGGTCTTGGGCAGCGGGACGGCGTCCAGAAACACCTCGAAGGCCGCCGCCGGGCCGCGCAGGCCGTAGGACTCCAGCACGCGCGGATGCAGTTCGCCGAAATACGCCATCACCTTGGGGCCAAGCCGCAGCACGCCGGAGCGGCCGGGATGATACCAGCCGGGCGCGTCCGTCGTGGTTTGCAGGTTCTCCACCGGCGCGCCCAGGGCGGTCAGCGCCGCGCTCGCGTCCGACTTCGCGTCGAAGGCGTCGAGCGGTCGCTGCGGCATCGCCCAGTGGCGCGGATAGCGCCGTCCGGCGCGCAGGCCGGACGCCATGTTGTCCTGCCCGTCCGGCTCGGAGGTCCGGTACTGCGGCCCCACCTCGAAGAGCGCCATGTCGGGGAAGCCCTTGTCGGCGTTGCGTGCGGCGGCCTCGACCAGATTGGCGAGCGTTGCCGGACGCATCACGTCCAGTTCGCTCGAAATCGGGTTGGCAAGGCGCAGCTCGTCGCTCACGCCGCCGAACAGCTCCGCCTGCGCGCTGCTCATGAAGGAGAAGGTCACGGCCTCGTCCAGCCCGCACCACGCCAGCGCCGTGCGGGCCAGTTCGCTGCGCCGCTGTTCGGCGGAAACGGCAGCCTGCGGCACGGCTGAAAGCTGCGGTAATGGGACCGTCGGAATCGCGTCGTAACCGTTGACGCGCAGAACCTCTTCGACAAGGCAGGCTTCGCTTTCCACGTCGTGACGCCAGGACGGCACGGTTGCGCGGATATCGCCGCCGTCCTGCCCCGCTTCGAAGCCAAGGCCGTTGAGGATATCGACGGAGCGCTCTGCCGGAACCTCGACGCCGCCAAGCTCCGCCACGCGGTTCGGGCGCAAGGTGAGACTGCGGCGCGTCTCCGGAACTTCACCCGCGCTGACGACTGCGCTGACCTCGCCGCCGCAGACGTCCAGAATCATGCGGGTCGCGACCTGCGTGCCCCAGTCGCCGCTCTCGGGATCGACACCGCGCTCGAAGCGATAGCGCGCGTCGGAGTGGATGCCGAGTTTGCGGCCGGTCTTGGCGATCCGGATGGGGTCAAAGAGCGCGACCTCCAGGAAGACCTCGCGCGTCTCCTCGGTGACGCCGGACTCCGCGCCGCCCATGACGCCGCCAATGCCGTGAACCGCCGCCTCATCGGCGATCACCACCATCTCGGGATCGAGTGTGTAGCTGCGCTCGTCCAGCGCCTCGATGGTTTCGCCCTCGCGGGCGAATCGCATCGTCAGGTCCCCCTTCACCCTCGCCGCGTCGAAGACGTGCAGCGGGCGGCCCAGGTCGAAGGTGATGTAGTTGGTGATGTCCACCAGCGCCGAGATCGGCCGCAGCCCGATGGCGCGCAGGCGCCGCTGCATCCAATCCGGGCTCGCCCCGTTGGTCACGCCCCGGAAGGTCCGCCCGGCAACGAAGGGGCAGGCGTCTCCCGCCTCCGCGGGCAGATCGCGCCGCCATTGGCGCGGGCTCTCGAAGCTGCCCGCGACCGGCTCCGCCGCCGTCAGCGGCTTCAGTGTCCCGAGCCCGGCGGCGGCCAGATCGCGCGCGATCCCGCGCACGCCCAGGCAGTCGGCGCGGTTCGGGGTCATGCCGATTTCGAACACCGGATCGTCCAGCCCCAGCACTTGCGCGAAGGGCTTGCCCAGCGGCGCGTCCTCCGGCAGGTCGATGATCCCCTCATGCTCGTCCGACAGCCCCATCTCGCGCTCGGACACGAGCATTCCGTTAGAATCTTCGCCGCGAATCTTGCCGGGTTTCAGCAAGGAGCCAAGGCCGGGGATGTAGCTCCCGGACGGCGCGAAGACGCCCTTCATGCCGGTGCGCGCGTTCGGCGCGCCGCACACCACCTGATGCAGCGCTCCGTCCCCGGTTTCCACCGTGCAGAGCCGCAGCCGGTCGGCGTTCGGGTGCTGTTTCGCCTCGCGCACATAGGCGACGGTAAACGCCCGCAGCTCCTCCGCCTTGTTCACCACCCCCTCGACCTCCAGGCCGAGCATGGTGAGCGAACGCGAAATGTCCTCCAGCGACGCCTCGGTGTCGAGGTGATCCTTGAGCCAGGAGAGGGTGAATTTCATGACGTTAAAGCCCCCGCACCGCGTTCGGCACGTCCACCGGCAGGAAGCCGTAGTGTTTCAGCCAGCGCAGGTCGGAGTCGTAGAAGGTGCGCAAATCGGGGATGCCGTATTTCAGCATGGCGACGCGCTCCACCCCCATGCCGAAGGCGAAGCCCTGGTACTCGCTCGAGTCGATGCCGCAATTTTCCAGCACCTTCGGATGCACCATGCCGCAGC
>SKZV01000135.1 GCA_007127165.1 Rhodovibrio sp.
CTGCGCCCCGGACAGTTCAAGCTGCCCGCCCGGCTCCAGCGTGATGCTGCAGCCGTCCGCCTGGGTCAGCGCGACCGGCTTGCCCTTTTCGAACACCGGCGTCCAGCCCAGCTTGGCGAAGCCTTCCAGCAGGTCGCGAATCCCTGGCCGTCCGTCCCGCCCCTCATAGGGCAGCGGCTTCAGGTCGTCCCAGGTGAAGACGAACTTCTCGTGCTCCGTCCCGATACGCCATTTGTCGGCGGTGCGGCAGCCGGACTCGAGGTATTCGACCAATTGGTGCTTGCCGGTGATCGGCGCGCCTTTTTCGCTTGGCGGTGCTGACATTGTCTCGCGCGCTTTCCGATGTCTTGTGATCGGGCCTGTTCTTCGAATGTTGGGACTGCCCGCCATGACCGCGTTGCCCGCGATGGCGGAGCGTGACGCGGCGAGGGACGGCTTAACCGCCTTCCGTTGTCCGGAACGGCGGGCGCTCGCCCCAATCGCCAAGCCATGCCTGCCAGCAGGTCAGCGCCGCCAAGGCGGCCGTATCCGCCCGGAGCACACGAGGCCCCAGGCCGACAGGGGTAACAAAGGGCAGTTTGAGCAAGGCGTCAAGCTCCGATGCATGGAACCCGCCTTCCGGCCCCGTGAGCACCGCCCAGGGCTGCCCCGCCGAGGCTTCGAGCGCCGCCAGCGCCTCGCCGATCGGACGCGCCGCACCGGATTCCGCGCACAGCAGGATGCGCCGCTCCCGCGGCCAGTCCGCCAAGAGCGCGCTCAGGCCGAGCGACTCCGTCACCTCGGGCACCGACAGGCGCTCGCACTGCTCCGCCGCTTCGCGCGCGTTGGCGGCGAGGCGCTCGGTATTCACCCGGCTGACATCGGTGTGCTGCGTGAACACCGGCAGCAGGCGGCTCGCGCCCAGCTCCACCGCCTTCTCCACCATGAAGTCCAGCCGCGCCCGCTTGATCGGCGCGAAGACGAGCCAGACGTCCGGCTCCGCCCGCTGCTCCCGCCGTTGTTCGACGATCTCCAGCGAAGCCCACCCCTTCCCCAGCCCCTCGACCCGCGCCAGCCACTCCCCGTCGCGCCCGTTGAACAGCGCCAACTGCGCCCCGCGCGCCAGCCGCAGCACGGAGCGCAAAAAATGCGCCCGCGCATGATCCAACCCCAAGCTCCGCCCGGCGCTCAGGTCCTCCTCAACAAACAAACGCGTGGCAATCTTCGGCTGAGTCAACAGCGGGGCCTCCCGGAGTCCGTGGCGGTTTCGAGGCGTGCAGTCTGGCGAAATCGCGGGCCGGATGCACGGGTTTGCTTCGCGGAGCGTGGAGCCTCGCGCGGGTGCGCGCGGGCGATGTCAACGAATGTCGACATAGGTCAACATTTGCCGCCGATGCGCGGGCCGTTGGGTGGGGTGTGGACGGTGGGGGCTGAGGCACTGCATTACTCTTTGTTGGAAGGAGGAGCGGAAGAGGAATGGGAGCTTACAATTGTTGGCTTAATAGGTCAATGTTCCTATTTTATGGTGCGCCTTTGCAGAAAAGTCAGACATGTCAGCAATGAAACGGAGCCAGAGCCGTATTCACGCTCCGAAAATCACGGCCCGATCTGCCCTCACTCGGGAACTCTGGCACACGTAGACGCCGCCGGGGACCGCAGAACACTTGATCAACTGGGAAAATCAGGCGACTTTGCCATCAAGCGGTACGCCACCACTTGGGGTGTGTCGGCTCAAAATGGTAACTTGTGGTGATGTATTTAATCACTGCCATTCTCGCCACCTATGTCGCTGTATCTCATGGCTATGCGATCGTAAGATTGACTCAAGAGGTCCCAGAGCGGGGTGAGACGAAATATCTGGGTGTCTTTATTGCCTGGAACACTCTTGCAGCGATCGCGGTCGTCTCCGTCGCGGCCTACTGGCAGGCTCGTCACGGCCTCGGCGAGACGCTGCTGACGCTGATCATGATTGCCATGACCCCGCATATCGTCATTCTCGCGGGAAACCTCGCGAACTGTGCGAGGGCAATGAGAACCGGCGTCGCACTCTGGGTGATCGTGTTCTTAGTGTCGTGGATCGTCATGTCAATTTTCACGATCACAATGGTAGGAGCAGTATCGCCCTACACCTATCTCATCCGCATTTTGCTTTAACTGAAATTCCCCGCTGGCCTCCGGCGTGATGGCCGCATTGCCTGATTTCAAGGGCTTTTCAAGTACCCTATGCTTCGGCTGGTGCGCTGTGGTCGCGTGAGCGCCAGTATAAGGGCGGATCGGATCGCGAGAGGGGTCTCATCATCGCAGAAACGGGTCCGCAAGGCCCCGCTTTTATACATCGATTCGTATAAATTTCTGTCTTAGATGTACACTCAAAGCGAGAACAATTCGGGTCACAAATTGTTAACGGCTTTCCCGTATATCCGAGACTCGGGCTTCGACGCCGACGCTGCGGCGGTCGGTTCGGACTGCGCTCATGGAGACGCATAAGACGCTGAAAATACGGGGAAATCCAATGAACACGAAACTTTCCACCATATCCGCGTTTCTCGTTCTGGCCGGGAGCGCGCTGGCAGGAACACCGGCGCAGGCCGAGACCGTGAAAGTCGGCGGCTATGTCTTCGAGCCTTTCGTGACCGGAGAGCCGGGCGTCGGGCTGACGCATGAGATTATCGACCACTGGAACGCGAGCCAGGACACCTATTCCTTCACCTTCGAACTGACGTCGGCGCAACGGCGCTATCGGGGAATGGCGGACGAGCAGTTCGATATCATGCTCTTCGAAAACACGGCTTGGGGCTGGGAGGGAAGCGGCGCGGCAGTCACCGCATCCGAGGTGTTCATGGGCGGCGGCGAGTTGTATGTCGCGC
>SKZV01000215.1 GCA_007127165.1 Rhodovibrio sp.
AAGCAGGAGTAAGCGATCATGGACATCGCCTACTTTCTCGAACTCCTCATCAACGGCAGCTTGACCGGGCTGATGTACAGCCTCGTCGCGCTTGGCGTGGTGCTGATCTACAAATCCTCCGGCGTGCCCAATCTGGCGCAGGGCGCAATGGTCATGCTGGCGGGCTTTCTGACTTGGTGGTTGGCGGGGCTGCTTGGCTTGCCGCTGATCGTCGCGGTCGTCATTGCAGGCGCCGTCATGTTCGGCTTCGGGATGCTGGCCGAGCGGCTCCTGCTGCGGCGCATGGTCGGGCAGCCGATCATCATGATCGTCATGCTGACCCTCGGTCTTGAAATTTTCCTGCGCGGGCTGGTGCCCGGCGTCCTCGGGGCCGCGCCAAAGCCGCTCGACATCGGCATTCCGCTGACGCCGATCATCATCGGCGACATCTTCATCAATCGCGCTTACCTTTGGGGTGCGGCGGTGGCGGTGATTCTGGTCGCCCTGTCGCTGGCCTTCTTCCAGACTCGCCTGGGGACGAAGCTCCGCGCGGCCTCGGACGACCATGTCGCCGCCTGGTCCGTGGGTATCTCCGTGGAGCGGGCGATTGCGGTTTCCTGGGGTCTGGCCGGGCTATCGGCGCTGGCGGGCGGCGTGATCTGGGGCTCGGTTCAGGGCGTCGATTGGACGCTCTCGACGCTGCTGTTCCCCGCCATCGCGGTTGTGATCCTCGGCGGGCTGGACAGCGTGATCGGCGTGGTTGTCGCCGGGATCATCGTCGGCGTGCTGGGGAGTGTCATTCCGGGCTATGTCGATCCCATCGTCGGCGGCGGCACGCGCGACGTGGTGACCTCGCTGGTTATCCTGCTGACCATCATTTTCCGTCCGCACGGCATGTTCGGCCGCGAAGATATCGAGAGGGTGTGAGCGCTCATGTTCTATCGTCTCGCCGGTATCCGGCACACCAGCTATGAATCGGCACGCCAGCTCTACACCATCCCGGCCGACAAGGTTCAGGTCTACGGCCTGCTGCTGCTGGCGGTTCTCGCGCCGCTCTACCTGCCGAGCCTCTACCTGAACAGCTATCTGCTGCCCTGGCTGGTGTGGAGTTCGGCGGCGATGTCGCTGACGCTGCTCATGGGGATGGCCGGGCAGTTGCACTTCGGCTTCGCCGCTGTCATGGCCATCGGGGCTTACGCCTCGATCCATCTGGCGCGCTTCGGCGTTCCGTTCGAGTTCGCGCTGATCGGGGCGGGGCTCATCACCTCGATCATCGGCACCGCCTTCGGCGCGGCGGCCCTTCGGGTGAAGGGGCTTTATCTCGTGATGGCGACCCTGGCGATGCAGTACCTCGTGGACTGGGTCATCATCAACGTCCCGGCGATCAGCGGCGGCGCGCAAGCGACCTTGCAGACGCCCGAGGTCAAGTTCCTTTTCGTGCCGCTGCAAAGCGCCACCTCGCTCTACTTCGGCGCGCTGATCTGGGCGGTCGTCGTCACGGTGCTGCTGCTCAATATCAAGCGTACCTCCATGGGCCGTGCGCTCGCCGCCGTGCGCGACAAGGATTTCGCCGCCGCCGTGATCGGGGTCAACCCCTTCAAGTACAAGCTGCTGGCGTTCTGGACCTCGTCCTTCCTGGGCGGCATTTCCGGGGCCGTGCTCGCGTTCTGCTACTATCAGGCGGTGACGCCGGAACAGTTCGGCTTCAACGTCTCGATCCAGCTTGTCGCGATGGTTCTCGTCGGCGGATTGGGCAGCGTGATCGGGGCCTATCTGGGCGCGGCCTTCGTGCTGTTGATTCCCATCGTGTTGACGAACTTGATCGCCGGGCTTGTCGCAACCACGGGCCTGCCGATTTCTTCGAACCTGCTCGCGCACATCCCGCTGATGATCTACGGCGCGTTGATTATCGGCTTCCTGCTGTTCGAGCCGCTGGGTCTGGCCAAGATCTACGACAACATAAGAAAATACTTCGTCGTCTGGCCATTCCGCCACACGCAACGATAAACAAAGTCGATTAGGGAGGAGACGAAAAGCATGAAAACGCTCTTTAAGGGACTGCTCGGCGCGACGGCCTCGGCGGCGATGCTCGCCGGGCCGGTTCAGGCCGAGAACGATGACATCACCGTGGGCCTGCTTCAGGACTTCACCGCCGTCTACACCTTCGTGACGGACGAGTACAGCCAGGGGCAGCAGGACTATCTGAATCTGGTGAACGCTCGGGGCGGCATCGACGGCCACATGATCAACGCCGTCGTGCGCGATACCGGCAACGAGCCGCAGCGTGGAATCGAGGCGTACAACCGGGTGCGCGAGGAAGGCGCCGTGCTGGTGGACTTCCTCTCCACGCCGGTTTCCCGCGCCAACGTCAACCGCGTGCTCAATGACGAGGTGGTGATGATCACCCCGCTGCACGGGCGCGGCGACGCCAGCGACGGCGAAACCTTCCCCTATGTGTTCCCGCTGATGGCGACCTACTGGTCGCAGGCGGCCTTGCTGATCGACTATATCGACGAGCACGAGGGCGGGATCGAGGGGAAGAACATCGCCCACGTGTATATCGACTCGCCCTTCGGACGCGAGCCGGTTCCGGTGCTCGAAGAACTCAGCGAGCGGCTGAACTTCAACGTGCGGACATTCCCCTATGCCTCGCCCGGAACCGAACAGTCGGCGGTCTGGTCGGACATCCGGCGCTATCGTCCGGACCACGTCATCCTCTGGGGCGCGGGTGGCGGCCAGCCGGTGTCGATCCGCGAGGCGATCCGCAACGGCATTCCGGTGGAGAACGTGCTTTCCGTCGTCTGGCTGGCGGAAACCGACGTGGATGTCGTGGGCCGTGACCGCGCCACCGGTGTGAAGCGCTTCGAGGCGGTCGCCACGGGGCGGGATTATCCGATCATCCAGGACATCCTCGACGAGGTTTACGCGCAAGGCGACGGCGCGGGACCGGAAGAGCGCGTCGGCACCACCTATTACAACATCGGCGTGGCGACGATGGCCGTTGCGGTGGAGGGTATGCGCATCGCCATGGACGAGTTCGGGCCGCCCATGACCGGCGATAAGCTCCGCCAGGGCATGGAGCGGATCGAGGAGTTCGACGCGCAGGGCATGATGCCCCCGGTCAGCTTCAGCGAACAGGACCACCAGGGTGGCGGCTTTGGCCGCGTCTCGCAGTGGGACGGCGAGAACTGGGAGCCGGTGAGCGACTGGAGCGCCGCCTATCAGGACATCGTCTGGGAAGAGATCGAGAAGGACGCCGCTGGTTTCCGGGAGGGCAACTGATCATGCCGCTGCTGACCCTCAACAATGTCGAGGTTGCCTACGACAAGGTGTTCCTCGCCATCAAGGGGGTCTCGCTGGACGTGGAGGAGGGCGGCATGGTCGCCCTCCTCGGCGCCAACGGGGCCGGGAAGAGCACCACGCTGAAGACGATCAGCGGCCTGCTGGCGCCGGAGCGCGGCGCGGTGACGCGCGGCGAGGTGATCTACAAGGACACCGACCTTCTGCCGCTCAGCCCGCCGCAGCGCGTCGCCATGGGGCTGGTCCATGTGCTGGAAGGCCGCCGGGTGTTCGAGCACCTGACGCCGGAGGAAAACCTCGTCGCCGCCATGCCTTTCAACAAGCCGCGCGGCCGCTTTTCCGACCTTGCGGACCGGGTTTACACCTACTTCCCCCGCCTCAAGGAGCGCGCCCGGACCAAGGCGGGTTATCTCTCCGGCGGCGAGCAGCAGATGCTGGCGATCGGCCGCGCGCTGATGATCGAGCCGAAGCTCCTGATGCTCGACGAACCCAGCCTCGGCCTCGCACCCTTGCTGGTGCAGGAGATTTTCGAGATCATCAAGGAGATCAACGAGAAGGAAGGCGTCAGTATCCTTCTGGTGGAGCAGAACGCCACCGCCGCGCTCGACATCGTGCAGGACGCCTATCTGATCGAAAACGGCCACGTCGTCATGAGCGGCAACGCAGACGTGCTGAAGAAAAACCCGGACGTGCAGGAGTTCTACCTGGGCGGGGCGGGGCGCGTGGACTATCACAACGTGAAGCACTACCGCAGGCGCAAGCGCTGGCTGGCGTGAGCCTCGTCGCGATAAAAAGGCTGCTCTGGATCATCAACCGTCGGCTGTGCTATACGAATTATTAACTGTTCCCGAGTAACTTCAAACCAAAGCGCTGGGGCGGGCTGGCTTAGGTGCAGGAGGGAACATTGCCGGATATTTTTGCGCAGCAGCGGGTCAGTCTTGAAGAGGTCTCTTTTCGCGAGAGCATCATCGGCTTTGACTCCCGCGTCGAAGTCACCAACACGACGGACTTCCCCTTCTCCACGGTCACGCACATTCGCTCGGACTTCCCAGGCGGGTTCTCCGCCATCGGCTCCGGAACGATGATTTCGGACACGCTGCTCGTGACGGCTGCGCATGTCGTATTCGACACCCGATTCGGCGGGCTTGCCGATATCACGGCGACTCCGGGACGCTCTCTCGACTTCATGCCTTTCGGCCAAAGCGGGGCAGCCGATATCTGGGTTCCCGACACATTTATCGCGACCGACACCCAGCAATACGACTTCGCGATTATCGAACTGGAAGAGCCGTTGGGGGCTCAAACCGGCCACATGAACTTCGCCGGTAGCGATGGGGTCGGCCTTTTCGGCACGGACATACAGGTGACGGGCTTCCCTGCCGATCTGAACTTCGGTGGTCCCAGGATGTTCACCGCCGTCGACGAGGCGGCGGAGACAGTGGGCAACGTCCTGCGGCACTACGCCGACACGACGGGCGGGATGAGTGGTGGCCCGATCGTGCGGCTCGACGATGAGGGCGAACCGCTGTTAACGGCGATCCACACCAACGGCGGCGGTGGCTTCTTCCCGAACAGCGGCGTGCGGATCACGGACGAGATCGCGTCGATCCTGGACACCGCGATCAATCAGGGGCTGGACGCGCTGCGCGGAATCGTACCGCCGGTGGAGAATCCGGAACAACTGCCGCCGCTGAGCTTGGCCGAGCAGGTGCGCGCCGCCTTCGACGAGGGCTTCTACCTCGCCGACAACCCGGATGTGGCGGCGGCGGTCGACGCCGGGCGGATGACGGCGTTCCAGCATTATCAGACCTGGGGCTGGGCGGAGGGTCGCGATCCCAACGCGTCCTTCGACACCAGCTTCTACCTGACCGAAAACCCGGACGTGGCTGCGGCGGGGATGGAGCCGCTTTTCCACTTCATCGCCCACGGCGAGGGCGAGGGCCGTTCCCCAAACCCGAGCGCCGTGCTGGCGCGCCAGAACGAGGACGCGCTGGAGGCGCTTGACGAGGCGATCCTGGCAGAGCTTTCGGCTGACTCCGTGCCTCAATCTTCGGCGGCGGAACCGGCGGAGCTGCTCGATCTGCCGGACACCTCGGGGGCGTTCGCGCGGGCGGAAGACCTGCTGGACGCAGCCTAAAGGGTAAGCGGCTCGTTGGTTTCGTACGTTTTCGAAACGGCGAACCGGTATCCACTTCGCATGAAAACGCGCTAGGGGTTGTTCGCGCCCGTGCAAATGACGACCATAAGGGACGCGAGCAACACATAACCCCTAGTATCGGAGGCTATCCATGAAGCTCACTTGGTTGGGCCACTCCGCGTTTCATGTGGAGATGGCCGGGAAGAGCGTGCTGATCGACCCCTTCTTCTCCGGCAACGGAACCTATCCGGAAGGCTTCGAGGATCGCCTGGACCGGGTCGATTACATCGTCGTCACCCACGGCCACGAGGACCACCTTGGAGACACGCTGCGTCTGGCGCAAAAGTTCGGCTCCACCGTGGTCTCGATGTTCGAAATCTGCATGTATCTCGGTGGGCAAGGGATCGAGAAGCTGGAGCCGATGAACATCGGCGGGACGGTGAAATCCGGCGGTATCTCCTTCACGATGGTGAACGCGCAGCACTCCTCCGCGATTATGCAGGACGGCAAGCCGGTGACGATGGGCGACCCGGCGGGCTACATCCTCAAGGCCGATGGCGAGAAGACGCTGTACCACCTGGGCGACACGGAAATCTTCTCCGACATGGCCCTGATCCAACGCATCCACAAACCGCAAATCGGCCTCGTCCCAATGGGCGACCGCTTCACCATGGGACCGGAAACGGCGGCGATGGCCTGCAACGAGTTCCTGGAGTTCGACACGATCGTCCCAATCCACTGGGGCACCTTCGACCTCCTCACCGGCCAACCCGAGGACTTCAAGGCCAAAGTCCAACGCGGCGACGTTCGCCTCCCGAAACCCGGCGAGGCGATGGAGCTTTAGGGACGAATTCCCCTACCCCTCTCCGCTGAGCGGGTAGGGGGTTCCCCGCCTTCCTCTCCCGGCCTCTGAACCAAAAGCGACTCCTTCACCACCTCGGCCTTGTTTTTCAGGTGCGTGCGGAGAATCCTTGCGACGCGCGCTCCGTCGCGGTTCGTTAGCGCGTCCAGGATGTCTTCGTGTTCTTCGACCGCCTGCTTCCAGCGCTCGGGGGAGAGGTTGGCCATGTAGCGGGCGCGGCGGACGCGGCCCATGAGGGTGTAATAGGAACTTTGGAGCGTGTGGTTTCTTGAGGCGGTCAGGATCGCCTCGTGGATTTGCTGGTTGAGGCGGAAGTATTCCGGCAGGTCGCCGCGCTTGTAGGCGAGCAGCATTTGAGAGTGCAGACTGCGGATTTCCAGGACTTCCTCCTCGGTGATCCGGGCGCAGGCGAGTTCGCCCGAGAGGGCTTCGAGCGCGCCCATGACCTCGAAGGTCTCGTTCACGTCCTCGACCGTCAGCGGCGTGACCACCGCGCCGCGATTGGGCGGCAGGTCGAGCAACCCCTCGTGCGCCAGCACTTTCAGCGCCTCGCGCAGCGGTGTTCGCGAGATTCCGAGTTGTTCGCAGATGATGCGCTCCGGCACCCGGCTGTTCGGCGGCAACTCCCCGGTGACGATCATGTCGCGCACCCGCGCCACCACATCGTCGTGCAGCGAACGGCGTTCGATGGGGCCGTTGCGGCTATCAGTGTTCGAGGTCATCGGCACTTTCCGGTTCGTTAATGTCATCCACTGAGCGCGCGCGCCAAGACGCGGGCCACATGCTCTGCCCGCCGCCCGGTTCCATCCGCGATCTGGTGACGGCAACTGGTCCCGTCAGCCACGATCAGACTTTCGGGCGAAGCGTCGCGCACCGCAGGGAGCAGCGACAGTTCGCCCATCCGCATCGAAACATCGTAGTGCGCCGCCTCATACCCGAACGCGCCCGCCATGCCGCAGCAACTCGACTCGATGGTCTCAACTTCAAGCTCCGGGATCAGGCGCAGCACGGTTTCGACGCTCCCCATTGCCGCGAAAGCCTTCTGATGGCAATGGCCGTGCAGCAGGGCTTTCTTCTCCGGCAGCGCCTTGAGCGGCAGGTCCAGACGGTCGGCGTTCGCTTCGGCGGCCAGGAATTCTTCCAGCAGGAAGGCGCGTTCGGACAGCTTACGGCTCTCCTCTCCGGGCAGCACGGAAAGAAGCTCGTCGCGGAAGGTCAAAAGGCAGGAGGGCTCCAGCCCCACGATGCGCGCGCCGCGCTCGACGAAGGGCTTGAGCGTGTCCAGACAGCGCCGCGCCTCGGCCCGCGCCGCCTCCACTTGTCCCGAGGCGAGGTAGGTGCGGCCGCAGCAGAGCGGGCGGCTTTCTCCCGGCGCGCTGACGTCGTGCAGGCGGTAGCCCGCGGCTTCCAGGACGCGGCGGGCATCGCGCAGGGTCTCCGGCTCCATGTAGCGGTTGAAGGTGTCCGCGAAGAACACGAGGTCCCGCCCGTCGCCTTGGACGTCCTCCGCCGTGCCTTGGAACGGCGCACGGTAAAAGTCCCGCCGCCACTTCGGCAGGCTGCGCTTGGCGCTGAGGCCCAGCAGCTTCTCGCTGAGCCAGGGCGCGCCGGGGACGACGTCGCGCAGGTTCGTCAGCGGCGCGAGGCGGCAGGCCCAGGGGGCATAGCGCGGCATGGCGGCGATCAGGCGGTCCTTCAGCGACAGGCCGTGGCGTTCGTTGTAGTGGTGCAGGAACTCGATCTTCATCTTCGCCATGTCGACGCCGGTGGGGCACTCGCGCTTGCACGCCTTGCAGCTAACACAAAGGTCCATCGTCTCCCGCATCCCGTCGGACCGGAAGGCGTCCGCACCAAGCTGTCCGGTGATCGCGAGGCGCAGCGTGTTGGCGCGTCCGCGGGTGACATGCTGCTCGTCACCCGTGGCGCGGAACGAGGGGCACATCGCGCCGGGGCTGGATTTGCGGCAGGTGCCGTTGTTGTTGCACATCTCCGCCGCGCCCAGAAAGCCGCCCCACTCCGACCAGTCCAGCGCGGTTTCTAGCGGCAAGGGCGCATAGCCCGGACGGAAACGCATCAGGCTGCGGTCGTCCATGCGCGGCGGGCGGACGATCTTGCCGGGGTTGAAGAGGTTGCCGGGGTCGAAGAGGTCCTTCACCGCCTCGAAGCTCCTCACCAGCCGGGGGCCGAACATCTTCTCGTGGAATTCGGAGCGGGAGATGCCGTCGCCGTGCTCGCCGGAGTGCGATCCCTTGTAACGCTTGACCAGATCGGTGGCTTCCTCCGCGATCTCGCGCATCTTCACGACATCGCCGGACTCCTTCATGTCCAGGATCGGGCGGACGTGCAGGCAGCCGACCGAGGCGTGGGCGTACCAGGTGCCGCTGGTGCCGTGGCGGGCGAAGATCTCGTTGATTCCCGCCGTGTAGTCGGCCAGGTTCTCCAACGGCACGGCGCAGTCCTCGATGAAGGAGACGGGCTTGGCCGAGGTCTTCATCGACATCATGATGTTCAGCCCGGCCTCGCGCACCTGCCAGAGTTCCGTCTGATCCGCCGGTTCGGGAACCTCGACCACCGCGTTCGGGAAGCCGTGATCGGCCATGCAGGCGTCCAGCTCCCGCAGCTTGGCGGTCAGCACGTCGCGGTCCTCGCCTGCGAACTCGACCAGCAGCAGGGAGTCCGGCTCGCCGCGCACGAAGCGATCGAGCGTGGCGCGGAACATTGTGATCTCCCGCCCCAATTCGATGATGTTGCGGTCCACCAGTTCCACCGCCGTGGGGCCGAGCGCCACGAGGTGCTGCGTCGTCGCCATCGCCTCGTAGAAGGTGGGGAAGTGGCAGACGCCGAGCACGCGATGGACGGGCAGGGGATGCAGGCTCACCGTCAGTTCGGTGGAGAGCGCAAGCGTGCCCTCGGACCCCACCAGCAGGTGGGCGAGGTTGTGCGGGCTTTGCGGGTCGATGCTGTCGAGGTTGTAGCCGCCGACACGGCGCTGAACCTTGGGAAAGCGGGCCGCAATCTCCTCCGCTTCCCGCCCGGCGATGGCGCGCAGACGCTGGGCGATCTCCAGCAGGCGCGGAGTGACGCTCGCCCGTTCCAGGTTGCCGTCCACCTCCGCGAAGGTCAGGGCCTCGCCCTCGGGCAGGATGGCGTCGATGGATTGCACGTTGTCCACCATCTTACCGTAGACCAGCGAGCGCGCGCCGCAGCTATTGTTCCCGGCCATGCCGCCAAGGGTGCAGCGGCTCGCCGTCGAGGGCTCCACCGGGAAGAACAGTCCCTGCTTGCGCAGCGCCGCGTTCAGGCGCGCGAGCACCAGGCCGGGCTGCGCACGGGCGGTGCGCGCTTCGGCGTCGATCTCGATCACGCGGTTGAGGTGTTTCGAGGTGTCGAGGATCAGCGCCTCTCCGAGGACCTGACCGTTCTGTGAGGTGCCGCCGCCGCGCGCGATCAGCGGCACGCCTTCCTCGCGGGCGATGGCGATAGCGGCGGAGACGTCATCCGCGCTGCGCGGCAGCACCACGCCGATGGGTTCGATCTGATAGATCGAAGCGTCGGTGGCATAGCGCCCGCGCGAGAAGGCGTCGAAGCGGACTTCGGCGGTCGTTTCTTTCCGCAGGCGTTCCGCGAGCCGGGCGTCGCCGATCCGTCCAGACCCTCTCAAGGCAGGCGCGCCGTCGGGCATGGTCGCTGGTCCTTTACGTTCGTGCAGCATTCCGCGGTTACATTCGTACTGCGGTACGTACTGCGGTATGAGTGTTTGGGGCCACCATCGTCAGGTCAGCCAGTGCGCTCCGCAGCCGCCCTCTTCATCGCTTGCCTCTTTGCAAAAGTGAATGCAATATGCATAATCACAATAATACAAGTCGAAGCGAACGGGAAAGAGGGTTCGGCTTCGGCGAACAGCAGGGGAGAGGCTGCGTCATGACCCTCCATACTGGGCGTCATTTTCTCCAAATTCCGGGGCCGACCAACGTTCCCGACCGCGTTCTGCGCGCCATCGACCAACCCACTATCGACCATCGCGGGCCGGAATTCGCGGAGCTTGGGCGCGAGGTCCTGCATGGGCTTAAGGCCGTGTTTAAAACATCCGGGCCGGTGATCGTCTATCCGGCGAGCGGAACCGGCGCGTGGGAAGCGGCCATCGTCAACACGCTCTCCCCAGGCGACAAGGTGCTGGCGTTCGAAACCGGCCACTTCGCGACGCTTTGGCGGGAGATCGCCGAGCGCTTCGGGCTGGAGGTCGATTTCGTCTCAGGCAACTGGCGCGAGGGCGTCGATCCCCTGACGGTCGAGGGGAAGCTGCGCGAAGACACGAACCACGCCATCAAGGCGGTGATGGTCGTGCACAACGAGACCTCCACCGGCGTCGCCAGCCGCATTGGCGAGGTGCGCAAGGCGATGGACAGCGCGGGCCATCCGGCGCTGTTGATGGTGGATACCATCTCCTCGCTGGGGTCCATCGACTACCGGCACGAGGAATGGAAGGTCGATGTCACGGTCGGCGGTTCGCAGAAGGGCCTGATGCTGCCGCCGGGCTTGAGCTTCAACGCCATCGGCGAGAAGGCGCTCGAGGCAAGCAAGACGGCGCGCTCGTACCGGAGCTTCTGGGACTGGCAGGCGATGCTGGGGCCGAACAAGGATGGGTTTTTCCCCTACACTCCGGCGACGAACCTGCTCTACGGCCTGCGGGAATCGTTGGATATGTTGCTGGACGAGGAGGGGCTGTCGAACGTTTTCGCTCGCCACGACCGGCTCGCGGAAGCGACGCGGCGCGCGGTTTGTGCCTGGGATCTGGAAATCCTTTGCACCAAGCCGGAGGAATATTCGTCCTCGCTGACCGCCATCCTCATGCCGGACGGGCACGACGCCGACCGGTTGCGCAAGATCATCCTGGAGCGCTTCGACATGTCGCTCGGGGCGGGGCTTGGGAAGCTGAAAGGGCGTGTGTTCCGCGTCGGCCACCTGGGCGCGTTCAACGACTTGATGCTGGCGGGCACCCTCTCCGGCGTCGAAATGGGCCTCGAACTGGCCGGGGTTCCGCACAAGAAGGGCGGCGTCCAGGCGGCGATGGACTATCTGGCGCAGGAAGCGGCGGAGGGAGGATCGAAGGCGGCTTAGATAATAAAGCAACGCCGAGAATGTTGCTCAAACACCAGTACGGGAGGTTAGCTCATGAAGTCCAGAATGACATTTATGTCGGCCGTCGCCGTGGCGGCGCTTGTTGCCGTTGGCGGCACCGCGAACGCCGAGACGTTGCGCTTTGGCCATGTCGGCGAGCCTGGATCGCTGTTCGCCGAGTCCGCCGAGGAGTTTGCGCGCGCTGCGAACGAGCGCTTCGAGGAAGCCGGACTCGACTACGAAATCCAAGTTCATGGCGCCAGTGCGATGGGCAACGACGAGGAGATGCTGACCCGGCTGCGCGCCGGAACGCTCGACTTCTCGCTGCCCTCGACGATCATGTCGAGTGTGCTTGATGAGTTCGGAATATTCGAGATGCCCTATCTCGTACAGGACCGCGATCACATGAAGCGGATCGAGGAAGAGATCGTGTGGCCGAAACTGGCCCCGCTGGCCGAGGAACGCGGCTATAAGATCCTCGCGGTCTGGGAAAACGGGTATCGGCATATCACGAACAATACCCGCCCGATCGTGGAGCCATCCGATCTGGAAGGGCTGCGGCTGCGGACACCGCGTGGCGCATGGCGCGTGCGCATGTTCGAGGAGTACGGCGCCAGCCCGAGCGCCATGGCCTTCGGCGAGGTGTTCATGGCGCTTCAGACCGGGGTGATGGACGGACAGGAAAACCCCTTCGCCCAGATCGCCAGCGCGCGTTTCCAGGAAGTGCAGGATTACCTGTCACTGAGCGGCCACGTCTATACGCCGGGTTATGCCCTGGCCGGGAAGGACCGTTTCAACCAGCACCCGGAAGAGGTGCAGGAAATCCTCCAGCAGACCGCGCAGGAGACCCAGGCCTTCGTCTATGAGACGGCGCAGCGGATGGAAGAGGAGTTGCTTGAAGAACTCTCTCAAGAAATGGAGGTGAACGAGGTCGATATCGATGCCTTCATCGAGGCGAGCCAGCCGATCTACGACCGTTTTGGCGAAGAAGTCGAAGGCGGCGGCGAAATGGTCGAGCAGGCCCTCGAACTCGCCCCGGAAAGCTAAGCGCCGGACGACGCGGCGCGTAGGCTGAAAGGCCGGTGGGCGGACGCCGAAAAATGCAGCGTTCGCCCACCTTCGCCGAAGGCGGATTTTCGCGGGAACGACCTATATGGCCGAAGATGTAAGGCGCACGACGGATACCAAGACGGCTGCCGAGCAGGGGCGTCTCACCTACGCTTTCTATCGTGCTCGACAGATATTCGAACGCACCCTCGAAGTCATCGTCGTGGCGTTGATGACAGTCATGGCGGTCATCGTGATTTCCGGGACTTTCCTGCGTTACATCGGATTTCCGCTCCAGTGGTATGACGAAGTCGCGGCCATGCTGCTGGCGTGGCTGACATATTATGCAGCCGCGCTGGGTGCGTATCGGGGCGCTCATATCGCAGTGCCCAATATCGTCAATATCATGCCGATCTTCTTGAAGCTGCCGGTCGTGCTCATCGGCAAGATTTTCGTGATCGGCTTCTTCATTCTGTTGGCGATCATGGGCTTCCAGGTTCTGGAATTCGTCTCGGGAGACGCGCTGATCAGCCTGCGCTGGTTCCCGCGACAGGCCGCGATGCACGTTATTCCGGTGGGAGCGGTTCTCTTCGTCCTAGCCGAAATTCTGCGCACGCCGGAGACGCTGCGGTACGCCACGACCTACGAACAAATGGAAGATAAGCACTGACTGCGTTTGTGCACCAAGCGCGGACAAAAGAAGAAGGGGACGGCATTGGTACTCTCGCTGATGTTTCTTGGGCTCTTCGCCCTGGTTCTTATCAATGTCCCGATTGCAATTGCGCTGGCCAGTGTCGGTACGATCGCCCTTTATCAGGACTTTGGGGCGGGCTTCCTGTCCAATGTTCCCCTCAACATGTACGACGGTTCGACCCGTTTTCCGCTGATTGCGATCCCGTTGTTCGTGCTGGCCGGGGCGATCATGAACGCCACCGGGATTTCCCAGCGGCTGATCGACCTCGCCTCCGCCCTGCTCGGGTTCATTCGCGGCGGTCTGGCGATGGTCAACATCGGCGTGTCGATGTTCTTCGCCGAAATTTCGGGTTCCGCCGTGGCGGACGTTTCGGCGGTCGGCTCGGTCCTGATCCCGGCCATGAAACGCAAAGGTTATCCTGGCGCACTCGCCGTCTCGGTCACGTCATCCTCGGCCTCGCTGGCAATCATCATTCCGCCCTCCATCCCGATGATCCTTTACGGGGTGATGGCGCAGACCTCGATCGTGCAGCTTTTCATCGCGGGTGTCGTGCCTGGGATAATCGGCGGCCTCGGTATGATGATCCTCGCCTATATTTTCGCCCGCCGCTACAACCTGCCGATCGAGGAAGGATTCCAACTCCCCCGTGTCTGGACGACGTTCAAGCGCGCCGGCTGGGCGCTCACGCTTCCCGTCATCATTCTGGGCGGCATCCTCGGCGGTTTCGTCACCGCGACCGAAGGGGCCGGTCTGGCGGTTCTTGCAGCCACCGTGATCGGAATTTTTATTTATCGCGATCTCAGCCTGTCGGGTTTGTGGGAAGCGGCTATCAACGGCGGCGTGCAGACCGGCGTGGTGATGCTCTTGGTGGCGTCCAGCTACGTCGTCGGCTCCTATCTCACGATGGCCGGTATCCCGCGCGAGATGGCGGCGGCGATCACGGAACTCACCGACAACAAGTACCTGATTCTGGCGTTGCTCAACGTTTTCTTCCTGATGCTGGGAATGATCCTGCACTCGGCCTCGGCGATCGTGCTCGTTGTTCCCATCGTCATGCCGCTGGTTCATATCGTCGGCATCGACCCGGTTCACTTCGGGCTGATCGTGACTCTGAACCTCGCCATCGGGCAACAGACCCCGCCGGTGGCGAGCGTGCTGATGACGGCCTGCGCGGTGGGAAGAGCCGACGTTTGGGACGTTACCCGGACCAACATTTGGTTCATCCTGCTGTTGCTCGGGGTGCTGATCCTGGTCACCTATGTCCCGGTGATTCCGATGTATCTCGTGGAGACCTTCTATCGCTAACGGGCATGCCAACAGCGTTTTTGTCGGAGGATAAACATGTCGAGCCAGATCCTGGTCGAGCGTGACGGCGCGGTCGCGACCGTCGTCCTCAACCGCCCCGAAAAGCTGAACGCCATGACCAAGCCGATGTGGGAGGCGCTCGACCGCACGATGCGCGAGATCTCCGCCGACGACAGCTTGCGCTGCGTTGTGCTGCGCGGCGCGGGGGAGAAGTCCTTCAGCCCCGGCAACGACATCGGCGAGTTCGAAACCGAACGCTCCAACACGGCACAGGCGCGGGAATACGGCAAGCTGCTGCACTCCGCCCTGAGCGCGATCAAGGCGTGCCGCCACCCGGTTGTGGCGCGGATTTCCGGGATCTGCGTCGGCGGCGGGCTGGAGATCGCGGCCTGCACCGACATCCGCATCTGCACCGCCTCGGCCCGTTTCGGCGCGCCGATCAACCGGCTGGGGCTCGTCATGGCGCACACGGAGCTTTCCGCTCTGCGGGCGCTTGCGGGCGAGGCGAACGCCATGGAAATCCTGCTGGAGGGCCGCATCTACGACGCTGGTGCGGCGAAGGAGATGGGGCTGGTGAACCGCGTCGTGGAGGACGAAAAGCTGGACGAGGAGGTCTCGGCGACGGTGCAGCGTATCGTGGACGGGGCGCCGCTGGTCCATCGCTGGCACAAGAAATTCATGCGCCGTCTGTCCGATCCGACGCCCTTGACGGCGGAAGAGCTTGACGAGGGCTTCCATTGCTTCGACACAGAGGACTTCGGGATCGGCTACCGGGCTTTCCTGGAGAAGAAAAAGCCGGGGTTCAAAGGACGCTGAGAGCATGAGCGGGACGACGGGACCCCTCGCCGGGGTGAAGGTGATCGAGCTGGCCCACATCATGGCGGGGCCGGTTTGCGGATTGATGCTCGCGGACCTGGGCGCGGACGTCATCAAGGTGGAGAAGGTGCCCGGCGGCGATGACGCCCGGCGCTTCGTCCCGCCCGCCGTCGATGGCGAGGCCGCCTCCTTCATGATGGTGAACCGCAACAAGCGCGGCATCGCCGTGGACCTGAAATCGCCGGAAGGTCAGGAGATCGTTCGCCGTCTGCTGAAAGACGCCGACGTGGTGATCGAGAACTACCGGCGCGGCACGATGGAGCGCCTGGGGCTCTCCTACGAATCGCTGCGGGCGGACAACCCCGGCCTGATCTACTGCGAGATTTCCGGCTTCGGCCGCAGCGGCCCCTATGCGGATCGCGGCGGCTTCGACCTCATCGCGCAGGGGATGAGCGGGCTGATGAGCATCACCGGCGAGGGGCCGGGCCGCCCGCCGGTGAAGGTCGGGGCTCCCGTCACCGACATCACCGCCGGTATCCTGGGCGCTCTTGGAATCGTCTCTGCCTATACGCATCGGCTAAAGACGGGAGAGGGGCAGAAGGTGGATACCTCGCTCTTCGAGGCCGGGATAACGCACACGCTCTGGCAGTCCGCCATCGCCTTCGCCACCGGCGTCTCGCCGGGGCCGCAGGGCTCCGCGCATCCGCTGAACGCTCCCTATCAGGCGCTGAGGACCAAGGACGGCTGGATCAATATTGGCGCGGCCAATCAAGCG
The DNA here is from genome assembly GCA_007127165.1 of Rhodovibrio sp. Taxonomy (GTDB): domain Bacteria; phylum Pseudomonadota; class Alphaproteobacteria; order Kiloniellales; family Rhodovibrionaceae; genus SKZV01. The sequence continues at coordinate 16,034 of SKZV01000215.1, forward strand.
AACTGGATGAAGCTGCTGGAGGCCATCGAGGCCCCGGAACTGGCCGAGGACCCGCGCTTCAAGGATAACGCAACGCGTATGGAGAACCTCGATGCGCTGGTTCCCTTGCTCGAAGACCACATGCTCCAGCGCACGACCGAAGAGTGGGTGGAACGCTGTCAGGCGCGCGGCCTGCCTACCGGCCCGGTGTTGAGCGTGGGCGAGATGCACAGCGATCCGCAGACCTTGGCGCGCGATATGGTGGTCGAGGTGGAGCATAGCCGCGTGGGCCGCCAGAAGACCTTGGGTGCGCCCATCAAATTCTCCGAAACCCCAGGCGCCGTGCATCGCGCCGCGCCGATTCTGGGTGAGCACAGCCGCGAGGTCCTGACGGGCTTCGGCTTCTCCGAGGCGGAGATCGAAGCGTTTATCCAACGAAAGGTCATTGTGGCGTCTTAGGCCAGCCTCAACTGCCGTCCTTGAAGGGCGCTAGGGCGTCGTAGACGGCGGCGCTTTGCGGGGTGTGAACGCCGTGCTCGCGCCCCAGCCGCACGACCGCGCCCGTCAGCCAGTCGAGCTCCAGACGGTTGCCCGCCTCGAGGTCGTGCAGCATCGAGGACTTCATCTCCGCGGGCAGGGCGTCCATCGCCTCCATGACCTGGGATTCGCGTTCCGCGTCCAGAGGTGCGCCAGCAGCGCGGCCTACGGCGCAGGCTTCGAAGACGAGGGTTTCGAGCACGCGCCGCAGGTCCGGATCTTCGCGGATCGGCCCAATGGGCGAGCGCGCATGACACGTTATCCCTGCAAACGGGGCTAGGAAGGTGAACTTCTTCCAGATTTCCAGCCTCACGTCGTCTGAGCGTGTGGCCCTCATTCCCTCGGCGCTCTTCACCGCGAGATCGAAGGTCTCGAGACGGCTGGACGATCGGCCGTCGAGTTCGCCGTAGATCAGCTTCGCCATCGTGCCGGTGTGGCGGATCACGCCGGGCTTCTCGATCTTCGCCGCTATATGCGCGGTGCCGCCCATCACAGCCTCGCGGCCCAGCACCTCGATTGCGACAGCGTCTTTGTCGATGCCGTTCTGCAACGCGATGACGCCGGTCTGCGGCCCGACAACCGGCCTCGACGCCTCCAGCGCCCCGCGCAGATCCCAAAGCTTCGTGCAGACAAGCACGATGTCCGCCTGATCCGCCCGGCTTGGAGTATCAACCACGGACACAATAGGCAGATGAAGATCGCCCCTTTGTGAGAGCACGCGAAGGCCATCCGCCGCCATGGCTTCCCGATGGCGGCCGCGCGCGACGAACGTCACCTCGTTTCCTGCTTCCGCAAGCCTGGCGCCGAAATAGCCTCCCACGCCACCGGCGCCGATCACCAAAATCTTCATACTCCCGGTTCCCTCTCCAGATAGTCCGCCAGCGTCCCTAAAGCATGCTCTCACTCTGCTAAATGGCAAACCCGCATTTACACAGAAGCTTACAAACATCGACAAGATGTAGCTTTGCCTGCTTCACCGAACGTAAGGAAAGCGCATTAGCTACTCAACAGCATCTTTTGCAGTGCGGTAAAGCCCGCATTGGCGACAGTTGCAAGAACTTCAAGTCGATTGAACTTCCCCTGTCAAAAAAAGAGTCGATTCCTTGAATTTATGTGGTAGCCTTTTCAGGTATGCCACAGACCATTTAATGGCATGCCAATGTTATCTACCCCTTAAGAGGGAGGCGCGATTCGCAGGTACAGTCATCCAGTTTAGTCCGAATAAACATAGCAGGGCGTTGTTTAACGGCGTCCAAAAATGAATCGGGAGGAAACGTTATGAAGCGCATTGGACAGTCCGTGTTCTATGCCGGTCTTGCCGCGGGGGTTGCCTTCGGAGCGACTTTGCCCTTTGCCGCGCAGGCTGACTGGGAGCCGCAGCGACCGATCGAATTCGTCATCCAGACCTCGCCCGGTGGCGGCTCCGATACCTATGCCCGCCTGTGGATCAGCATAATCGACAAGCACGATCTTTCGCCGGTGCCGATTACGCCGGTGAACATGCCCGGCGGCGCGGGCGCGGTGGCGATGACGCACCTCTACAATCAGGAAGGCGATCCTCACTTCATCACGCCGACCTTGAACAGCCTTATCACCACGCCGCTGCAACAGGAAATCCCGGTGATGTATCCCTCCGAGGATCTCACCCCGATCGCCAAGATGGTCATGGACCCCTTCCTGCTATGGGTGCATCCCGATAATTGGGAGACCTGGGAGGAATTCCATGCCGACTGTCAGGAAAACCGCATGACCGGTGTCGGCACCGGCGCCAGGCAGGAGGATGAAATCCAGCTTGCGCTGCTCCAGGTTGCAGCAAACTGCGAGTCCTTCCGCTACGTACCTTCAGCGGGTGGCGGCGATGTGGCTTCCGCCGTGGCCGGACAACATCAGGACATGAACGTCAACCAACCGGCCGAAGCGATGCCGCACTATCCCGAGCGGCTGTGGCCGATCGTCGCCTTCGCCGAAGAGCGCTTCGACGCGTATCCCGATGTCCCCACCCACTACGAACTTGAAATCGGCACCGACAACGACGGCCGCTATGCGGAGTTGTTGAGCCTGGAGCACGGGGTGCACCAGATGCGTGGGCTCATTGGCCCGCCGAACATGGCGCCGGAGGCGGTCGCCTGGTACGAGGACCTTTTCCGCAAGGTCTGGGAGACCGAGGAATGGCAGGAGTTCATCGAGCGTAACGCTATGACGCCGATTTTCATGGGGTCCGATGAGTATCGCGAATGGCTTGCTACCTTCGAAGATAACCATGTCGATCTGATGACGGAAGTCTTCGAGTGGGAGCTGCGTTCGGACCTGCGGCGGCGCTAAGCCTCCAATGAGATGAGCAACCGAAGCCCAGGCATCTGGCGTGCCAGGTGCCTGGGACCCGCATCACGGGAGCTAGAGCGGGATGGCTTATTTGCGACGCGCCATTCCGCTCCAGGCCTTTGTTTTGCGAGGCGATTCAAGTTTTAAGCGAAGTGGCTTGAAATCATCGCGCTCCAAGTGCTGGATATGAGAAGTGTAAGTCATGCGAGAACAGATAACGGTAAAGCGCGTCGAAATCGTCGTTTGCCTTCTCTTTATAGCTCTTGCCGGCCGCGTGATCTGGGAAGGCGTCAGACTCGGTCCGGCTTGGGGGGAGACGGGCCCTCAACCGGGCTTCTTTCCCTTCGCCTTGGCCCTGGTGCTGCTTGCCGGCGCATTAGGGGCGCTGATTTCGGCAGCGCGGCAGCGTGACTCGGAGCCGTTCTTCGCAGCCCCGGAAGAGTGGATCGATCTTTTGAAGGTCGGCATTCCCAGCGGCATCGCGATCGGCCTAATCTCCTGGCTCGGACTCTACATCACCTCGGGGCTCTACGTGGCCTTCTTCGTGGCCTGGTACGGCCGTTATCCCTGGTACTTGTGGCTGCTTGCGGGGGTTGTCGTCCCGGTGGTGCTTTATGCCTTGCTGCGCTACGGCTTCAACATCTCCATGCCGATGAGCCCATGGTACCGCCAGGGCATCTTGCCTGTCTGAAACGCAAAAATAACAAGTTCATGTGCAATCGGGGGGTATAAATGGAAGCCCTTGACTTACTCGCGACGGGCTTCGCGCAAATCGCCGATCCGACGCGCTTCGGCTTCGTCATCCTCGGTGTTGTTCTAGGCCTTCTTGTCGGCGTGATTCCTGGGGTTGGGGGAACGACCGGTGTGGCGATTCTGCTCCCGGTGACGGTGTTCCTGGAGCCGATTTCCGCCATCGTGATGCTGGCCGGGATTTACTGGGGCGCGATGTACGGCGGTCTCATCACGTCCATTCTCTTCGCGGTGCCGGGCAATCCCTGGTCGGTTGCGGTGATGTTCGACGGGCGACCTATGGCGATGCAGGGCAAGGCGGCGCTCGCCATGTCGGCCGGCTTCGTGGTGTCCTTCGTAGGGGCGCTGATCGCGGCGCTTCTCTTCACGTTCTTTGCGCTTCCCTTCGCGGAGATCGCGCTGAGCTTCGGCCCGCCGGAGATGTTCGCGGTCTTGCTGATCGCCTTCGGGACCTTCGTCGGTTTGGGCGGCTCGCCGGGCAAGGCGGCGGTCATGATTGCGGCGGGCTTCCTCTTGTCCACCGTCGGCTTCGACGTTGTCACGGGGCAGCCGCGCCTGACCTTCGGCACGATTACCTTGATGCAGGGTTTCCACTTCGTCCCGATCACCATCGGCCTCTTCGGCGTCGGCGAGGTGCTGTTCAATGCATCCGAGCGCTACAAAGTGAAGATCGAGGAGATGACCCGCGCGGCGCGGTTGGGATTCCATGACGTTTTCGAAGCCGTGCGCGCTATGGTCAAGAACATCTGGATGATCATTTTCTCGGCCTTGCTCGGGTTCTTTACCGGCCTGCTGCCGGGTGCGGGCGCTACGCCCGCTTCGTTTATGTCATACGGAATCGCGCAGAAGATGTCTCGCCACCCGGAGAAGTTCGGCAAGGGCGCGATTGAGGGTGTGATGGCGCCGGAGGCGGCGAACAATGCTGCCGGGACCGGCTCGATCCTGCCCATGTTGGTGCTGGGCATCCCCGGTTCGCCGACGGCGGCGATCCTCATGGCCGGCATTTTCATGTGGGGCTTCATTCCCGGACCGCGGCTCTTCGTCGATCAGCCGGAGTTCGTCTGGGGCTTCATCGCCAGCCTCTACGTCGCCAACGTTGCGGCGGTGGCGATCTGCCTCACCGCGACGCCGCTTCTGGCGATGATGCTGCGCACGCCCTACGCGTTGTTGGCGCCGATCATCATCATTCTCTGCATCGTCGGCGCGTATGCCATTCAGAACTCGCTGCTGGATGTCTGGCTTGTGCTGATCTTTGGGATCATCGGCTTCGTCCTGCGCAAGCTTGCATTCCCGCTGGCCCCGCTTGTGGTGGCCCTGGTGCTTGGGGCGTCGACGGAACAGGCATTGCGGCAAAGTTTGATCATGAGCGACGGCTCCATGGCGATCTTCTTCGAACGCTCGATTTCCATGCCATTGATGGTGGCCGCTCTCCTGCTATTCATGCTGCCGCTGTTCCAGCGTCTTTACCGTATGCTGCGCCCACGGCGTGACGGTGATCAAGCACCGGCCGAATAGATCGGCAAGGAGGAGGGATGGCGAGCGACCGGACCAAGGATCGCGTCGAGAAGAGGATGGCGGAGCTGGATGTGACGCCGCTCGACGCCGGGGCGAGCTTGGCGGACCGCATCTACTTGCAGCTTCGCCAAGCGATCGCCGACTGGGACATCGGCGGCGACAATCCCGATCTGAGGCTTGACGAGCGCCAACTGTCGCAACGGCTGAACATATCCCGCACGCCTCTGCGCGAGGCCTTCGTCCGGCTGGAGCAAGAGGGCCTGGTGCGGGTGGTGCCGCGCAAGGGAATCTTTATCGTCCGAAAGACGAAGGCGGAGATCCTGGAGATCATCCGTATCTGGGCCGCGCTGGAGAGCATGTCCGCGCGGCTTGCGACCGAGCATGCGAGCGACGAGGAAATCGCGTCCCTGCGCCGGATGTTCAAGGATTACGAGCCCGAACAGGTGGGGGAGCGACCTGCCTCTCCCTATCACCTGGACGAATACTCGGAGCGGAACATCCTCTTTCATCAAAGGATCATCGAACTGAGCGGCAGTCCGCTCATCATGGAAATGGTCGGCAAGTTGTTCATCCACATGCGGGCCATCCGAGCCCGTACGATCAGCGACAAGGACCGCGCCCAGCGCTCTATCGAGGACCATCTGCATATCATCGAAGCCCTGGAGGCGCGGGACGGAGATGCCGCGGAGCGATTGGTTAGGGAGCATGGGTTGAACCTGGCGGTGCACGTCGAGAACCACGTCGACTACCTGGAATAATGGAATGGCTTCGTGTGCCTTGGATGCCCGGCACTTCAACAACTTTTGACGCGACGGGTACCCTTATGCGTCGCATTTTGTGGATCTTCATGTTGCACTGATCTGGTATCCGGAATTTCCTATTAACCCCTTAGCCATTTCAGGAGAGGCAGAATGCCGCACCGCACTCTCAGAGAGACCTTTATCCGCCGCCAACCCTTCCGGCTGCCCGCCACGGCGACGGTGCGCGAGGCGGCGCAGCTTATGGCGGAAGAGCGGATCGGGGCCGTGCTGGTCATGGAAGGAGAGGTGTTGCGCGGTATCTTCACGGAGCGCGATGCACTTTACCGAGTCGTAGCCGACGGCCTGGATACCGGGACCACAAAAGTGGGGGACGTTATGACCGCGTCGGTCGTGACGCTTACCCTCGACGACACGATCGCGGACGCGTTGCGCCTGATGCGGGACATGGGGTTCCGGCACCTGCCGCTGGTCGAGGGTGAAGAAGTCTGCGGCATTCTCTCGCTGCGTGACTTCATTGGCGTCGCCTCGTTGACCGGAGCGGACGTCCAAACAGAAAACGCGCGCGCATAAGGGCGAGAACGGCGGCTGGGCCTTGAAGCCGTGGAGGCCGTGCCGACATGCTTGATTCATGAGCCGCAAGTCCTATCTTCCGCCCTTGGCTTTCGATCGACTGACGCCGTTTTACGACTGCGTGCTCTCAGGCATTCTGCGAGAGCGGCAGTGGAAGGACGCGTTCGTGCGGCAGGTCGCGCCGATGGCGGGGGAGCGCATTCTCGACCTCGGTTGCGGAACCGGCACGCTGACAATACAGATGAAGAAAGCGGCGCCGGAGGCCGAGGTGCTTGGACTCGACCCGGATTCGGCCGCACTTGAGCGTGCGTGCGGCAAGGCGGCGGAGGCGGGTGCGGCTGTCTTGTTCCACGAGGGTATTGCCGACAAGCCACCGGCCACTCCCGAGTTCGGCGAGGGCAGCTTCGATAAGGTGACGAGCAGCCTGATGCTCCACCACCTGTCGCACGAGGTGAAGCGGCGCACGTTCCTGCGCGTCAGGGCCCTGCTTCGGAGTGGCGGGACGTTTCATGTCGTGGACTGGGGTCCCGCGGCTACGACATTTCATCGCGTGGTTTTTCTTGGCACACGCTTGCTCGACGGGTTCGAGCCGACGCGTGACAACGTGAGCGGCAGGCTTCCTGCAATGATCGGCGCTGCGGGCTTTGACGACGTTGAGGAAACGCGTCACCAAAACACCATCGCCGGAACTCTGCGCTTCTACAAGGCAGTCAGACGCGGCGATTGCGTTCTCTCTTCCTCAAAATGACGTAAGATATAACGTAAGAGGAGCTGTCTCACTTCTTGGGGACGATGGCTTCAAGGGCGTGGCGGCGTATCCTGAACTCTGCCGGGGTGCGGGACACGAGTTCTCCGTCGGCGTTGACGCGGTGCGGCTTTCGGGTGACGAGAGAGACCTCGCGGCCTCGCAAGGTTGTGACGGTGCGCCAGTATTTTTGTTCTCCCGACAGCAGCGCCGGCAACATCCAAATCAACTGCCATAGCGGCTGCGGCGCCAGGGCGTAAACATCCAACAGCCCGTCTTCGATGCTCGCGTCGTCCGCAACGGAAATGCCCCCGCCGTGATAACGGCCGTTTCCCACGGACACCTGGATCGAGCGCTGCGACACCCATTCGCCATCGCAGGAAATGCGCACGCGAAAGGTTCGCCGGGCGCGCCATACGACAAAAAAACCGCCCAGGTAGCTCAGTACTCCCCACCGTTTTTTCACCCCAGCCAAGCGCTCCGCAATGTCGACACTGAGACCGATACTGGCCACGTTGAAGAACGGGATGCCGTTCACCTCGCCCAGATCGATGCGGCGGGCCTCGCCTTCGTTAAGCAGGGCAGCAGCCTCCACGGGATCGCGCGGGATATCGAGTGTTCTGGCAAAATCGTTCGCGGTGCCAAGGGGAATCACCAACAAAGGACGGGCGGCCTCGCAGAGCACGGCCGCCATCGCATGCAACGTTCCGTCTCCGCCGCCAACCGCAATGCAATCGAAGTTGTCAGCCTGGGCGCGGACGGTGTTCTCGGCGTGCTCCGGGGCGTCCGTTTTCTCCAGCGTGACTTGAGCGGGCTGCATGGCTTCGATAATAGCGTCGATCCGCGCCTGCCCAATTTCTTCGGCCTTTTTGCCGGAAATCAGCAAGAGCACGCGCGGGGTCTGCGACACGTCTTGCACCGGCATTGGCTGCTTTTCCGTCAATGCTGCCGTGACAGGCTGGCGATCTCCGCACGGGCGTCGTCGGCATCCGCCTTCAATCGTATCGCGATGTCCGCAAGTTCGGATGGCAGAGTTTCGATTTGTGAGGCTTCTCCAGCGGCGGCGGAGAGCTTCGCTTCCGTTTCCTCGCTCCGGTGCAGGAGCCCTTCCACATCGGTCATATGAACGAAAAGCTCGAAGTGCGTCAGCAGATCGCGCAGGCTTTCGCGGTCGGCGTTCGGTGAGCTGGTCAAAGCATCCATCCGCCAGATTGCACGATCCAGTTCGACAACCAGCGGCTCGCGCCGGGCCGCGATGCGGTTAAGACATGACGCGATCTCCGTATCTTCGGCCACTTCGGCAACGCGGTGGAGGTTGTTGACGGACTCTTTCGCGGCGACCGCCAGATCTCTCATCCAGTTTGAAAGTTCGTCTTGATCGCTCATTGCGTTGCCTGCCGTGTCCTGGGGCCATTGCGACATGTGCTCGTGCTTAGAGCTACGCTGCTGCGCCCCCTCGGGTTCCGGCACCGCCGGAGTTTCCTGGCCGGAACACCGGATTCGAAGGCTCGGGTGGAACCTCATTCGTGCGGCGGACGTATAGGTTGGACAGGAATGCTGCAGCGCAGCGCCGAAGTGAGGTCAACCGCTGCCCGGTACGGGATCGGACAGAGTCAAAACGATAACGACGATGATTCAGTGCGGGCGGCATCGGACTGGAGCGGGGTAGCGTGGCAGGAAAGCGCTGGCCCGTCCTGTTGAGCGACATGGTAAATTATTGGAGCGTAAGTTTATGACAGGAAGCCAAATCGTGGGTGTTGTCCTTGTGGTGGTCGGCGTGATTTTGCTTGGGTTCGGGTACAACGCGGCGCAGTCGCCCGCCGATCAGCTTGCCGAGACGTTTACCGGGACGTTTACCGATCAGACCATGTGGTTCTTCATTCTCGGCGCTGCCGCTGTCGTCGGTGGCGGCTTGCTGGCACTCCTGGGGCGGCGGTCCTGATGGGTTCGCCGCTGGAGAGCCAACCTTTACAGCTTCATCTTCATTTTCGCTTTGCGGCGCAGCGCGTCGGAAACCATGATGGCCAACGTGCGCCCGCTACCAAGGATCGCCCGTTGATGGGCGCGGCGTAGCGAGGCATAGGCGAGCTGCGCGGTCATGCCTTGAACCATGTTCCGCTTCAGCCCGACGATCTCTCCGTAAGCCGCGTAGCCCGCGATGGAGACCAGCGTGCCCTTGTCCCGATAGGTGAAGGGTGTTCGCTCCCGCTCGCTCGGCTGCTTGACCAGGCGGCTCGCCAGGTAGCTCGCCTGCTGGTTCGCGGCGGCCGCGCGGGCCGGGACGGGCGCACCGTTCCCGTCCTCCTGACAAGCGCTACAGTCTCCCATCGCGTGAATGTCCGCCACGTCCCCGGTTACGCGCAGGTACTCGTCCACCACGACCCGGTCGGCCTTGTCCGTCGGAAGCCCCAGCTCGCCGACCCAGGCGGGAGCTTTCACACCCGCCGCCCAGACCGAGAGGTCGCAGTCGATCAGTTCGCCGCTGTCGAGTTCCAATCCCTCCATCTGCGCGCCGGTAATTCTACAGCCGGTTCGCACCGTCACGCCGATCTCTTCCAGCTTCTTGTGGCTGTGTTCGGCGATGTCTTCGGAGACCCCGGCGAGAATGCGTTCCGAAGCTTCCATCAACGTGATCCGGATTGCAGGCTTCGGCATGTCGACGCCGTACCCGCGGACTTCCTCCACGGCGTGCATCACCTCCGCGGCCAGTTCCACACCCGTTGGGCCGCCGCCGACGATGGCGAGCCGGACCGGGCCGACTTCCGGCTTTGCCCAGGTTCTGGCGAGCAGCGCGGTCAGGTCGCGGCGGAAACTCTCGGCCCCTTCCGGGTTATCGACGAAATGGGAGTGATCCGCCACGCCCGGCGTACCGAAGTCATTGGCGATGGAGCCGACAGCGAGCACCAACTCGTCATAGCTCAGATCCCGCTCCGGCAGAATTTCGCGTCCTTCATGGTCGTACAGCGAGGCCAGCCGGATCTGCTTCGCGTTGGCGTTCAGCCCATGCATATAGCCGATGTGATAATGGAAGTTGCCTCGCCGCGCCTGCGCGATAAAGCCGATCTCATCCTCGTAGGTGTCGAGCGTTCCGGCGGCGAGCTGGTGCATCAGCGGTTTCCAAAGATGCGTCGTGCGCCGATCCACCAAAGTGACGTGGCAGCCGTCAGATTGCCCCAGCCGGGTTGCCAATTCCAGCCCTGCGGTCCCGCCGCCCACGACGATTACTCTTCGCTGCGCCATGCTTTGGCTCCATTCGTTCGAGGTGCTGTCTCTCTACACACGGAATGCCGATTTCGATCCGCCCGCCTGCCGGTGCGTGGTCAGTATCGTCATGGGCATGGCGGGAGGATGAGGACGGGAAAGCCGATCAAAATTGTCGCGATCGCCGCCACGATCTGCACCAATCCGGTCGTCGCGAGCAGGAAGCGCTGACTGTCAGGTGCGTCTTTCGTGAGCGCGTTCCAGGCCCTGCGCGTGCGAAGACCGAGCCAGACGATGATGGCGAGGTGGATCAGCCAGACCCCGGCCAACAGAACCCTTAATCCGCCGATGTCGAAGCGGCAGCCGACGGAAAGCGTGGCGTAGAGCAGCACGAAACAACTACTCCAGACGATCAGCCCATCGACCATCACCACAAGACGCCGGGCGCGAAGAGCCGTGGAGAGCGTCATGGCATCACTCGCGGCAACAGGTGAACGGCGGCGGCGGCCAAGGCCCCGGCCGCCAGGGTATAGCGCCACCAGAGGTCGAGAATGCGGAGATCCAGCCTGCGCAGGGGTGAGATGTATCCGGCCCGGCAGCGGGCGATTGCGTAAACGGCGATCACGGCGCCAAGCAGCGTATGGAAGGCTGCGTAGCCCGAGACCGCCGTGGTCAGCGCCATGTATGTATGGCTTCCTATCGGGGCCGGAAGCAACGCCACCGGGACGGCAAGGAACCCAGCGGTGGCGACGAGCCCGCCAATGGCGGTGATCGCAAGGCGGATACGGCGAGCGGTGACGCGAGCGGCTTCGTTCGCTTTGGCGGCGGCCCATGCACCCCAGGCGGCCAGCGCCAAACCCGCGATGGTGATCGAAACGGCCAAGGGATGCGCTCCGAGGAGTTCGGGCGAATCCCAGGCGGGCGCGACCGTCCAGACATAGAGGTAGCCGAAAAGCAGCGAAGCGAAGAATGCCGAATCGACCACGAGGGTGAAGCCCATTCCCCAGAGACCGGGTGGACTGTCGGCAACGAAGTGCAGCGGCAGCTTCAAGCCGCCACCCGCATCCTGAGGCTCCGGGTCGGTGCGTTGTCCCGACATCCAGGTCCAGCGCAGGAAGACCGTCAGCGCAAGCAGCGCTCCGGCCACTGAAAGTGGGTAGACTTCCGCCAGAAAGGCCACGAAGAACAGCGCCAATGAAAGCGCGCCCAGGAATGGGATCCAGCTTGGCGCAGACAGCAGCACGATGTGGTTGGGCTCGCCGTTCACCACCGACACGCCCAGCGTTTCGCGCCGCCCCTCGCGCGGTTCGCCCAGGTAAAGCTTCCCGGACGCCATCTGCTTTTCGAGCCCGGGCTGGTCGGACAGCGGCTGGCGGCCGGTGACTTCCGGTTGGCTGGCAATGTTATAGCTCGGCGGCGGAGCGGCCATCGCCCATTCCAGCGTACCCGCGCCCCAGGGGTTGCGGGGTGCGGGACGTCCCAGACGGCTGTGCAGCAGCACATCGACGACGAAGAGCGCAATGCCGATCGTCAGGAGGAAGCCGCCGAGCGAGGAGACGAGGTTCGGCCACTCCCAGCCGAGCCCGGCCTCGTAGGTGTAGATCCGGCGCGGCATGCCGATAAGGCCGGTCAGGTGCATGACGAAAAAGGTCAAGTTGAACCCGATAAAGATCAGCCAGAACGCCGCTTTTCCAAGCGTTTCCGACGGCATGCGGCCGGTGACTTGCGGCATCCAGTAATAGACTCCGGCCATCAGCGGGAAAACGAAACCGCCCACCAGGACATAGTGCAGATGCGCCACCACGAAGTGCGTGTCGTGGACCTGCCAGTTGAAGGGAACGAGCGCAAGCATTACGCCGGTGAGCCCGCCAGCGACGAAAATCACCAGGAAGCCGAAAAGATAGTACATCGGCAAGCGCACGTAGGGCCGTCCCGCCCAGAGCGTCGCGATCCAGGAGAAGAACTGGATCGCGGTGGGGATCGCGACCATCATGCTGGCCGCGGAGAAGAACACCTGCGCCAAATGCGGTATGCCCACAGCGAACATGTGGTGGACCCATAGCCCAAAGCTGATGAAGCCCATCGCCACCAAACTAACGACGACCCAGGCATAGCCGACGAGCGGCCGCCGCGCGAAGACAGGGATTAGCGTCGAGACGATCCCGGCGGCAGGCAGAAAGATGATGTAGACCTCCGGGTGTCCGAAGAGCCAGAAAAGATGCTGCCACAGCAGCGGATCGCCGCCTTGCGTGGGCGTGAAGAATGGCCAGCCGAAGGCGCGTTCGATCTCCAGGAGAACGCTGGCGAGCACTAGCGGCGGAAAGCCGACGATGATCATCATCCCGGTCACCAGGATGTACCACGCGAAGATCGGCATGCGATGCAGCGCCATGCCCGCAGTGCGCACACGCAAAACTGTCACGACCAGTTCTACAGCGGCGCAGAGCGCGGAAATCTCCACGAAGGTGACGCCGATAAGCCAGAAGTCGGCGTTCTTGCCTGGGGTGAAGGTGGCATCCGACAGCGGCGTATACATGAACCAGCCGCTGTCCGGCGCCACGCCCGCCACCATGCTGCCAAGCACGATCAATCCGCCAAAGAAGTAGCACCAATAGCCGAAGGCGCTGAGACGCGGAAACGCGAGGTCCCGGCTGCCCAGGAGCTTGGGCAGCATGTAGAGCCCGAAGCCTTCGATCATGGGGATGGTGAAGAGGAACATCATCACCGTCCCGTGCATCGTGAAAACCTGATTGTAGGCGGAGGCTTCCATGAAGGCGCTGTCGGGCGTCGCAAGCTGCGCCCGGATCAGCATTGCCAGCACGCCGCCGATCAGGAAGTAAACGAAGCCGGTGATCATGAACCACTTGCCGACGATGGAGTGGTTGACGGCGGCAAGTCCCTTGAGCCCGCTTCCGGTAGCGAAGAGGCTTTCAAAGCGGCGGTGAAGGTCTTTCGGCGTCCCGGATGCGCGCATGGCCACTACCGGTCCGTTTTCAGATAATCGGCCACGGCCCCGACCGTGTCGTCGTCGAGATGGTCGAAAACCGGCATTCTGTTGCCCGGCTTATAGCTCTGATGGTCCGCGATCCAACGCACCAGCCCGTCGGGTTCCATGTCGATCGCGCCCGCGCCCAGCCGCTCCCGTTCAAAGACATTGCCCAGGTTCGGCGCCACGGGACTGCGCTCGGCCGGGTCGAGGCTGTGGCACTCGGCGCAAAACTCCGCGAAGGCGTCGCGCCCGTGCTGGAACCGTTCTTCGTCCGGGGCGGCTTCCTCCCGCGGCAAGCTCCCGGCGAGGGTTTCCAAACCGTCCAGCCAATCGCCGTACGCCTCCTCATCGTGGGCCACCACGCGCAGCATCATGCGCGCGTGCTGAAGCCCACAGAACTCGGCGCATTGGCCGTGATAGACGCCGGGCTCGTCGGCCTCGATACGCAGGACGTTCGTGCGGTCGGGCAGGGCGTCGATCTTTCCGCCAAGGCGCGGCACCCAAAACGCGTGGATCACGTCCGTGCTGGTCAGGTGAATATCTACCGGGCGGCCAACCGGGATGTGCAGCTCGTTCGCAGTGTAGAGCGGGGGGCGTTCCTGTGCCGCTGCGGTGTCGTCTTCGGCGGCCTCGGGGTAGTGAATTTCCCACCACCATTGATGCGCGACCACCTCCACGCGCTCCACTGCGCGGTCGGTGGGGAGTGGCAGCAGCGCATGGCCGCTGAAGATTCCAAAGACCAGCAAGGCAGTCACCACCGTCAGCGGAAACACAATGCCGCCGCCGACGATGAACACTGCACCGCTCACCCGCGCGCGGCGATGCGGGGGCGCGTAAACGGCGTAGAGCACGAGCGCGATCATG
>SKZV01000046.1 GCA_007127165.1 Rhodovibrio sp.
TCCTCGTCGTCGTCGTCGACGCGGGCGACCAGTACGTCCCGCTTCATGATCGTGTCGATCTTCGCGCTCTGCGCGGCCAGCAGCAGATCGCGGTTGGAGAGCACGCCGCGCAGGCGGCGGTTCTCGTCCACGACGTAAAGATAGCCGGTGCTGGTCAGGCGCGTCGGCGCGGCGCGCACGGCTTCGATGGCCTCCTTCACCGTCTTCCCCTGCGGAATGGCGGAGAAGTAGGGGGTCATCATGGCCCCCGCCGTGCCTTCCTCGTGGCGGGAGAGCCGCTCGACCGCCTGGCTCAGGTGGTCGGGCAGGCGCTCCAGCAGGACCTCCGCGCGATAGTCGGGAAGCTCCTCGACGATGTCGGTGGCCACGTCGGCGGGCATCATCGAAAGCCATTCTGTGGCCGTGTCGACGTCGGCTTCGGTCAGAATCTCGGAAGCGAATTCGAGCGGCAGTTCGGCGATGATTTGCGCCGCCCGCTCCCGGCCGCAGGCTTGCAGGAAGGGCAGCACGTCGTCGCGGTGGGCCTCCGAGAGAATCTGCGCCGCGCGCCCATCGGACAGATTACTCGTGAGCCGGGCAGCCTCGTTGTACTTTTCCTCCTCGATCAGCCGGGCGACGTCTTCCGAATAGGCACGCATCTTCTCTGGTAAAAGCAGCATCCCGGCGTCCCCCGAATCGGATTTCCCTCTGCCCGAGGCGCCAAGATGCAGCTTTCATGCCGGAATGCAAACAGCCCGCGGCCAGCGTCACTCGCCGGGTTCGGGCGCGTGCTCCGGTTGTGCAGGGACTTCCTCACGACTGCGGATGCGATCCTGCAACGCTTCCAGGCCGTGCAGACGGCGGCGCAGTTCCTGCGTCACTTCGCGCGATTCCTGCTGGTCGCGCACCACCCTGGGAGTCAGGAGCACCAATAGCTCGGTGCGCCGCTCGCTGAGATCCGTCGCGCGAAACAGGTTGCCCAGGCCGGGAATATCCATCAACAAGGGCACGCCCGACACCGAACGCTCGCGGTTGTCGCGGATCAGCCCGCCCAGCGCGATGGTCTCGCCGGTCTGGACCGCAACCGAACTGCTGATCGAGCGTTGCTGGATCGTCGGCGAATCGATGTTCGAGGTCACCGTTTCGGTCACGTCGCTGACCTCCTGACGGACTTGCAGCGTGACCAGTCCGCTGGCGTTCACGCGCGGCGTTACCTCAAGAATGACGCCGGTATCCTGGAAGTCGATCTGATTGACGATCGGCGCATCCGGATCGGTGATCGAGACGGCGGAGCGCGTCGCCACCGGGACCTGATCGCCGACTTGCAGACGCGCGGTCTGGTTGTCCAGGACCATGAGTTGCGGCGAGGAAACCACGTTGACGTTGGTGATCTCGGCGAGCGCGTTCAGCACGCCGCGCGCCGAATTGCGGTCGAAGACGAACGAAAAGCCCGGAAAGCTGGACGCCACC
The DNA here is from genome assembly GCA_007127165.1 of Rhodovibrio sp. Lineage (GTDB taxonomy): Bacteria > Pseudomonadota > Alphaproteobacteria > Kiloniellales > Rhodovibrionaceae > SKZV01. Next base: position 1,450 of record SKZV01000046.1, read on the forward strand.
GCACCGGTACCCAAATCCGAGAAGGTGCCGCTGATGGCGGTGTCTCCAGCGGTGCCCTCCAGGAACCAGCGGATCCCGAAGCGCAACTGATCGGTCAGCGCGACCTCGGCGATGGTCGCCTCGATCAGCACCTGCATCGGCACCAGATCCAGGCGGCGCAACGTCGATTCGATCATCCGGTATTCCCCGGCGTCGGCCATCACCAGCAAAGCGTTGTTCTGCGCGTCGGCGATGATGCGCGGCCCCTGGACGATGCTGTCGTCCGCGCCGCCCGCGCGGTTCCGCCGGTTGTTGCCTGCGCCGCCGCCCGCACCCAGTGCGTCGGGCCGCCCGCGCAGGGTGTCGCGGTTCGGGGTATCGCCGCCGTTTGCTCCGTTGCCGGAGGGCTCGCCGAAGTCGACGATGCTGGCGCTATCGCGGCCGGGCGCGACCTCGCCCTCCCCATTGCGGCGCTCGACCGTGCGCACGTCGAAGACCTCGCCCAGCACGTCGGCCAGATCGGTCGCCCGTGCATTGTTGACGTGATAGACGTAAAGCTGCCGCTCGCCCTCCGCGCTGCCGCGATCCAGGCGCGTCGCCCACTCTTCCGCGCGCGCGACCTGGGCGGAATCGGCGGAGATCGCCAGCACCGCGTTCATACGCTCGATCGGCAGGAAGGAGATCACCCCCTGCATCGGTCCATCGGTGGCTTGTCCAAAGAGGATGTCCAGTTCGCTCGCGACTTCCTCCGCCGGAGCGTTCTCCAGCGGCAGCAGCCCGAACGACATGCCTGCCATCCAGTCCACGTCGAACAGTTCGACCATGTCCACGATGTCGCGAGCCTCGGCGCTCGGGCCGCGGAACAGCAGGAGATTCCGGCCGCTGTCGACTTGGAGCCCGCGCCCCGGCGCAATAAAAGTCTCCAACGTTTCGCGCAGCGCCGCGCCGGACGCGTGGCGCAGCGGAATCACGTGCACGCCAAAGCCGCGTTCGCTTGCGCCTTGGCCGATCAGCACCGGCGCCGAGCGCTCGGCCCGGTCCAGCGGCACGACACGATAGAGGCCGTCGACGTAGGTCAGCGCCTGACCGTTCATCGCCAGCACGTCCTCCAAGGCCGGAATGACTTGCTCACGGGTGAGCGGACGCGCGGTACGGGCCGTGATCGTGCCGGAAACCTCTGGCGCGACGGCGTAGTTCAGGCCCAGCGCATCGCCCAGCACGGCGTCCACGACCTCGCGGACATCCGCATTGGCGAAATTCAGCGAGAACTGCCCCGACTCGCTGGAGACGCGGGCCCGGCTGATCTGTGGCGCGGTGAAAGTGCCGCTGCCCGTCAGAAGCTCCGCCTCTTCCAGCGGCCGCACTGCGGCGTCATCGTCCTCGGGTCGGTCGCTGCGGGCGAGGTCGATAGGACCCCCCAGGCGCCCGTTGTCCTCCGTCGTGCGCTCGCGCGCGCCTTCGTCCGGCAACGGCAGTCCCGCCGTCCCGGGACGGATCATGCCCTCGTCGTCCAGGATGCTGATCGTCTCGCAGCCAGCCAGAACCAGGCCCGCGAGAATCGCCCCCACGATGCGGATGCGCATCCCGCTCGATGCCACGACGGCATCCCCCGAAAGCCCTCGTGTCATATTTCTTCCCCTTTATGTCCATCAGGCTCGCCGCCCTGCGGCGCAGCGAGCAGTATCGTCTTTTCCCGCCAAGTCCCACACGGCCCCACCGCTACAAGGGGCGTCAATTTCCCGCCGGCGGAGCCATCACGCCGTCTCGGACATTGCCGCCCGCTCCGCCTCTTGCCGGGCGCAGGCCGCCGCCTGCATGGCCCTGCATCGATTCCACCGTGCCACTCTCGTAACTCGGAAAACTGAACTGCGGGAAAGCGGCGCGCGGCGGCTGCGGCCCAGGCGTCGCGTCGTCCAGCGCCTGCCTCGGCGTGGCGAGGTCCGTACCTTCCGGCGCCTCCCGTTCGCGATCTCCGAAACCCACATGCAGCATGCGCTCGTATTCGCCGCTGCGAAGCCGCGCTCCCAGGACCGTCAGTTCCACGAGTTCCCAGCCCTGCACGCGCTCGCCGGGGCGCAGGCGCAAGACCCGCCCGCCGTCCGCCTCTTCCAGCACGGCGATGCTGCGCTCTCCCGCCAGCACCACGCCGGTTAGACGGGCTTCCAGCGGCGGGGCCTCCCGCGCCTGCCGTGGTTGCGACACAACCGGGGCCCGCTCGGCGTCTTCCCGGCGCGGCGCACGGCGGTCGACGGCGAAGAGATTCCGCTCGATCGCCGTCTCCGCCAGATGGACGCGCGGCCCCGCGCCGTTTAGCGCCGCATCCGCAATATCGCCCGTGGCCGCCGCCACCGGTGCCGCCGCTCCCGAAAGCGATGCCCGGAGCGTTGCCTGCTCCGGCGCGTCCAGGCGCTGTTCGACCTCCGAGACGAGCCCTGCCGCAAGCGCGCCCAGCACCAGCACGGGCAGCAGCGCGGGCCAGCGGCGGCGTCTCATGACGGCTGATCCAGCCGGTAGCCGGTCACCAGGATGTCCACCAAAAGCTCCGGCGTCACCGTCACCGACTCTCCGCGATCGCGCGTCAAGCGGCCGCGCAGGGACAGTTCCTCGACGAACAGCAGCGGCTGCCGGCTCTCCAGCAGATGAAGCAAATTCGCGACCTCGCGGATATCCCCGATCAGCCGCGCTTGCATGGACAGGCGGGTCATCCCCTGGGCGGACTCGCTCGACAAACCTTCCAGCGAACGCAGGCTGCCGCCGCTCTCCGCCACGGCCGCCGAGACGTGATCCTGAAGCGCGGCGGTCGCGAGGGCCTCGGAATCGCCGCGCACGAAGAGCCCGCTTTCGCTCTGCCGCCGACGTAGCGCCGCGACCTCCGCTTCGACGGCGTCGCGCTGCGCGGCGATGGCGGTGGTGCGGGCCAGCATGTCCCGTGCGTGGGCAAGCTCTTCCTGTCCGCGCTCATAGCTTTGCAGCAGCGGCGCGACGGCGAAGAGGTACAGCGCGCCCACCACCGCGAACGGCAGCGAAAGCGCGGCGACGCGGCGCAGCAAGGCGGGCAGGCCAGTGGGACGGCCAGCGGGAGACGCCGAGGGCGGACCGGATAGCGGCGCGGAAGGTGGTGCGGTCATCGCGCGGCCTCCTGTACGTCGTCGTCCGGGCGGTTGACGCGCGCGGCGACGTTGAAGCGTTCCCCCGGCCCCTGGCCGTCCTGCGTCACCGGCGAGCGGAAGCGCGCATCGCGCAGCGCCGCAACCGACTCGAGCTGGCCGATCAGCGCGGAGGCCCTCGGGGCATAGCCGGTGAGGGTGACGCTGTCGCCGTCGTAGCGGAAGTCGACCACGAAGGTCGTGTCGGGCAGGGCGCTCGTGATGTCGGCCAGGATCTCCAGCGCGCCCGGATCTTCTCCCTTGCGCCGCCGAAGCTCGGCTTCGCGCTCCGCCAGCGTCGTGCGGGTGCTGCGCAACGCCTCGACCTCGGCGGCGGCGCGGCGGGCGGCGTCCAGATGGCGTTGCGTGCTCGCAAGCTCCTGGTTGAGATGATGCAGCGGCAGATAAGCCGCCGTCGCGCCCAGTACCAAGCACACGACCGCCAGCCCCATGATCGCCCGGCGCAACAAGGGGTGCGGCGACGGGCGAAGTTCCGGCGGCAGCATGTTGGCGCGCGGAGCCGCTCCTGGCGCGCTATCCACCATCAGCCAGTCGGGCATGAGCCCGGCAGCGCGCAGCGCCGCTAGCGCGGGCTCCACATCGCCGCGATGCACGACGTCCAACTCGGCCTCGACCCAGCCCGCCTCGCGGTCGGCGCTCAACAGCGAGGCGCCGTAGTAAACATCCTCCTCGGCGAAGGGCGTCTGGCGGTCCATGTCGTAGCCCAGCGCTTCGTCCAGATTGGCGCGCGCGACATAGGGCAGGCGGGTGCGCCGGGTCAGCGCCCGCTCCGGCGGTATGGTGAGGCTCAGCGAATCGTAACTGCCGAAGCGCCGCTTTACGATGGCGGCAAGCTGCCGCCCCGCCGCTTCGGGCGCATGACGCTCCAGCGCGACCTCGCCCAGCGGTCGGGCCTTGCGGCGACCCTTGCGCAGCGTAACGATGAGGCGGCCCGGCGCCACGGCGATGCGAATCTCACGCCCGCGCACGCCGCCGGACGCAGGGAGCAGCCAGCCGGGCAGGGCCTCGCGGACCTCCGCCAGCCACCACTGGCCGAACGCCCGCGCACCGCGCAGCAATGTCGATTCACCGGCCAGTTTCAACGGCCCGGCTCCCATCTTGCGATTTCAGAATCTCCCTGCCTCGGCAGCGACTGCGATCCGCAGTGGCGGAAACGCCGCCGCATCCTCCGCGAATTGCAACTCGATCAGCCGGGGCAGGCTCGCCTCGTCAGTCCAACTGTCGTGCCAGCGCGCCTGCGGCTCATCGGCGCGTTGGCCATAGTAGCGTAAGTTTACATGTCCTTTATCCGGGAACAACCTCCGCGGGCGATTTCTTCCGTCTGACACATCAACCGCGCCATCCGCGCGATGCAGTTTCCAGTCGAGCATCAAAGCCCCGGACTCCGCGTCGCTCCACAGTTCGAAGACAAAGGCTCCGCCCATACCCAGGTGCGGCGGCCAGGGCGCGGCGAAGCGCAGACGCTCGGCCTCGCCTTCGAACACCGAAACCGGGTTCCCTTCACGGTTGCGGCGGCGAAGCGGCTGGGCTTCCGACACGCGGTGGCGCAGGAAGGTGCGGGCGGCCTCGATGTCATTGGCCGCCGCGACCCGCTCGCCGCCGGTCTCCCAGACCCGCACGCCCAGCCGCAAGCCTCCGAACAGCCCGGCCGAAAGCAGCGCCACCAGCGTCAGCGCCACCAGCATCTCGATCAGCGTAAAGCCCCGGCTCCTCGGGCGGCTCCTCCCGCCCAGGCGCCCGCAACCGCAAGCCATCACTCCGCTCCCGCCGCGACGCGCAGACTGCGCAGCCGTTGACTCCGTCCGGCCGGGCCCTCGACGGCGACCTCGACCTCGAGCAGCACGGGACCGTAGGGCGCGGCGCCGTCGTCGGTGGCGCTCACATGCGGTGAAATCTCAACCGCCCAGACGCGCCCGCCCGCTTGCCCCTGGTAAAGCCCCGGCGCCAGGGGGATCGTCGCGCCGACTTCGGCAAGGCGATTCTCCGCCTCCGCCAGCAGCGCGCCGCGCGCGGCAGCGGCTTCAATACTGCGCATTCCGGTCGAGAACGCCTGAAACAAGGCGGCCAGCGCGAGCGCCGCGATGGTGAAGGCGACCAGCACCTCGATCAGAGTGAACCCCTTTTCCGCGCGAGTCAGCCTTTTATGCCGCGCAGCCTTATGCATCGGGGCCATCCAGGATGCTCACCCGGCCGGTCAGCCAGTCGATATCGATGCGATACGCCCGCTCGCCCCGGCTCAACGTGATCCGCCCGCCGGTGGCGCTGCCGTCCGGGAAGAAGCGGAATTGGGCGCGGCGTGTTTCCTCGGAAATATCCTCCGCCGCCGTCAGCGCCTCCAGGACGATGTCGCCCGGCAGGGCCTTGGAGCGGGACGAGCCGCCTGCGCCCCCCGAACCGCCCGGGCCATAGCGGCGCTGCGCCAGATCGAGGACCAGAACCGCCGGGTCGCCGCGCTCCAGCGCCCGGCTGCGGGTCTCGCGCAAGGCCGCGGCCAGTTCCCGCGTGCTGCTTTGCAACTCGAAACCGGGCACGATATTGTGAAAGCGCGGCGCGGCGAGGGCCAGCAACAGTCCCATAATGGCCAGGACGACCAGCAATTCCAGCAGGGTGAAGCCCCGGCTTCGACGGCTCGCCGGAGATTTGTTTCGCGGTATTTTCTGACGGAGAGGCGGTGCGCGCCTCTCCTGAAAATCCGCTACCAACTGGTGACGTCCCGGCTCTCGCCTTCTCCTCCCGGCTGGCCGTTGGCGCCGTAGGAGTAGATGTCGAACGTGCCGTGCTCTCCCGGATGGCGATAGCGGTAGGGATTGCCCCACGGGTCCGTCAGCATGTCCTCGTTCTGGACATAAGGGCCGTTCCAGTTGTCGACGCCGGCGGGCCGCTCCACCAGCGCGCGCAGCCCCTGCGAATCGTTGGGATAGCTGCCGACCTCCAGGCGGTAGAGGTCGAGGATGGAGGAGAGGCGCTCGATCTGCACCTTGGCGCTGTCCTGCTTCGCGCTTCCAAGGTAGCGGATTACCTGCGGCGCGGCGAAAGCCGAGATCAGGCCCAGGATCACCAGAACGACCAGAAGTTCGATCAGCGTAAAGCCCCGCTGGCGGCGGCGCTTGCCCAAAGGTGCCGGGGAAGGTGCCGGAGAACGCGCCGGGGATCCCGCCGGAGCGGTGGCGGAGTGTTGTTGCGGGAGGCTCATCGTCGTTTATCTCCGCATTGAAACGGGTGGTGTTACATCGGCAGATCGTAGGCGCTGAGAATCGCCGAGAGGATCGCGCCGATGATCATCGCCACGATCACGCCCAGAACCAGCGTCACCACCGGGACCAAGAGCGACAACAGCTTGCGCGTGTCGCGGCGGACCTCTTCGTCTTGAATGTCGGCAACCGTGGTTAACATTTTGTCAAGCTGCCCGCTTCCTTCGCCGACTCGCATCAACTGGATCGCCAGCGCAGGCATGGCCTCGGTGGCGGCCAACGGTTCGGCCAGTCCGTCGCCGCGCTTCAGGCGTGCGGCCACCGGCGCGAGGGCGTGGCGCAGCCGCGCGTTGCCGATGGTCTCCACCCCCATTTTCAGGGCCGGGACCACGTCCACCCCGTTGGCGAGCAACGTCCCCAGGGTGCGGCAGAAGCGCGAGGTCTCCGCCCCGCGCAGCGTCTTTCCGATCAGCGGCAAGCGCAGCAGCACGCCGTCGAGCCAAGCCCGCATGGCCGGGCTTCCCCGCATCCAGCGGATCAGCACGAAGACCGCCAGCGCGACCATGGGAAGGCCCCACCAGTATGCCTGGAATCCCCGCGACAGCGCCAGTACCACTTGTGCCGAAAGCGGCAGCGCCGATCCCGCGTCGGCGAAGAGCGGCTCGAACTCCGGGATCACTCCGGCCAGCAAGACGACGATGGAGACGGCGGCGGCCACCAGCACCAGAATCGGATAGTTCAGCGCCGCGCGGATTTCCTGCTGCATCGCCTGCGCGCGCGCCATCGTCTCAGCCAACTCCGCCAGCACCGAATGCAGCGTTCCGCCCGCCTCGCCCGCGCGCACCAAACCGGTCACATAGCTGGGAAAAATTCCGCCCTGCGCCTCGAGCGACTCGGCCAGCGACGTGCCGCCGCGCACCCGCTCCAGCAGATCGCGGGCGAGGGCTTCCTGAGCGCGGGTTTCGGCTTGCTGCGCCACGGTCGCGAGCGCCCGGTCCAGCGGCAGCCCCGCTCCCAGCAGCGTTGCGAGCTGGCGAATGAAGAGCGTTTGCGTCGCGCCGTCCATCCGGCCCTTGCGCAGGCGCCGGTTGCCGCTTTGCTTGCGTGCGGCCGCACCGCTGCCGCTCGCGCGCGCCTCGGTATGCAACGGCATGAAGCCCTGGTCGCGTAGCTGCTTGACCAGGCTTTTCCGGTCGGCGGCGTCCATCTCGCCGTTGACGGTTTCGCCGGATGCGTTGACGGCGCGGTAGCTGAAAAGCGGCATTTCGGTCTAAGAATCCCGGGTGACGCGCAAGACTTCGGCCACCGAGGTCTCCCCGGCGACCGCCTTCGCCATGCCGTCATCGTAGAGCGTCCGCATCCCTTGCGCCACCGCGGCATGGTGCAGGCTGCGGGCGTCGGCGTCCTTCAGGATTTGCCGCCGCAGATCGTCGTTCAGGGTCAAGGTTTCCAGCAGGCTGGTGCGGCCGCGATAGCCGCTGTCGCCGCAGTGTTTGCAGCCGTGCGGCTTGTAGAGCGTGGAGCCTGCCCCGGCGTCGTATTTTTCCAGGCCGATATGGGCGGCAAGCTCCGCCTCGACGGCATAGGGCTCCTTGCAGTGCTCGCAAAGCCGCCTGACGAGTCGCTGCGCCGCAACACCGTTCAGGGTGGCGGTGACGAGGTAGTCCTCGACGCCCATGTCCAGGAGTCGCGTGATGCTGCCCGCCGCCGAGTTGGTGTGCAGCGTGGACAGCACGAGGTGCCCGGTCAGCGCCGCCTGCGCCGCGATCTGCGCGGTTTCCAGGTCGCGAATCTCGCCGATCAGGATGATGTCCGGGTCCTGGCGCAGAATCGCGCGCAGCGCCTGCGCGAAGTCCATGCCGATGGCGGGTTTCACCTGGATCTGATTGACGCCTTCGAGCTGGTACTCGATTGGGTCTTCCACGGTCACGATTTTGCGATCCGGGTCGTTCAGGCGGGAGAGCGCGGCGTAGAGCGTCGTCGTCTTGCCGCTGCCGGTCGGGCCGGTGACGAGGAAAATGCCGTTCGGCCGCTCCAGCCCGCGCAGCATCTCCGCCAGATTCTCCCCGCCGATCCCCAGCGCGCCGAAGTCCAGCGACACGCTCTCGCGGTCGAGTACGCGCATCACCACGCTCTCGCCGTGCAGCGTCGGCAGGGTGGAGATCCGCAGATCCACCGGGTTGCCGCGCACCGCCAGCTTGATCCGCCCGTCCTGCGGCAGCCGCCGCTCGGCGATGTTCAGCTTGGCCATGATCTTGATGCGCGAGACGATCGCCGCGCGCAGTTGCGCCGGGGGCGGGTCGCCGTCGCGCAGCAGACCGTCGATGCGGTAGCGCAGCCGCAGATGGCTCTCCGCCGGCTCGAGGTGGATGTCGGACGCGCGGCGCTCGATGGCCTGGGTGATGATGCGGTTGACGAGGCGCACCACCGGGGCCTCGCTGGCCATGTCCTTCAGCCGCTCGATGTCGCCGTCCAGCCCTTCGTCCAGACCGTCGCCAAGCTCGCCGTCGGCCTCCAGCCGCTCCCCACCGCCGCCGTACAGGCGTTCGATGGCTTGCTCAAGCTCGCCCGGCACGGCCACGCGGGGATGCACCGGAACTCCGGCGACGAGCGCCATCGCCTCGCGGGCGAAGCGGTCGGCGGGGTCCGCCATGGCGAGACAGAGCCCCTCCGAATCCTGGTGCAGCGGCAGGATGCGCGCCTCGCGCAGGAAGCGCGTGCTGAGACGGTCCTCGAAGAGCGCCACCGCCGGATAGTCCTCCGCCGTTACCAGCTTACAGCCATGCAGGTCGGCCAGCGCCTCCGCCAGATCCCGCTCCGAAAGCAGGCCGAGCTTCAGCAAAAGCCCCGCCAGCGCTTCTCCCGTCGTCTCGCGTACGCGCTGCGCGCGCTCCAGCGCCGCGGCGGAAAGGCGGCCCTTCTCCACCAGCCGCGCGGCGAGGCTCTCTTCGCTTTGCTCCGGCTGTCCACCCCTTGCCGCAGTTCGGGCGGTCCCCGTGGCAGTCTGCGTGGCTTGCTCTTCGCGCAAGTTCATAAGCCTTCCTTATCCGCA
>SKZV01000198.1 GCA_007127165.1 Rhodovibrio sp.
CACGCCGATCTGCGCAACATCGACCCGATCTGGACGACCGCCTACATCACCCGCAACCACGGCTATCTCGTCTGGGACACGCTGTTCGCGCTGGATGAGAACCTGGAAGTCCAGCCGCAGATGGCCGAGGGCCACGAGGTCAGCGACGATGGCCTGACCTATACGATCACGCTGCGCGAGGGCTTGACCTTCCACAACGGCGATCCGGTGACGGCTGAGGATGCGGTCGCCTCGATCGAGCGCTGGGGCGCGCGTGACGGCATGGGTCAGAAGCTCATGGACTTCACCGACTCCATCGAGGTGGAGGACGAGCGAACCTTCACTCTAACCCTCTCCGAGCCGTACGGGCTGGTGCTGGAATCCCTGGGCAAAATCTCGTCGAACGTGCCGTTCATCATGCCCAAGCATCTCGCCGAGACCGATCCGAATACGCAGATCGAAGAGGTTATCGGCTCCGGTCCATTCCGCTTCATCGAAGAGGAATGGCAGCCGGGCAATCGCGTGGTCTACGAGCGGTTCGAGGACTATGTGCCGCGCGACGAGCCCGCCAGCTACGCCGCGGGCGGCAAGGTCGCCAATGTGGACCGCGTCGAATGGCACTATATCCCCGACCACTCCACCGCCACGCAGGCGCTGCTCGCCGGTGAGGTCGATTATTACGAGGAGCCGCCGGTCGATCTGCTTCCGCAGATCCAGGCCGACCCGTCGATCACGGTGGAAACCGTCGATCCGCTGGGCACGCAAGGGGTGATCCGTTTCAACTTCCTGCACCCGCCGTTCGACAACAAGCTGGCGCGTCAGGCCGCGATGCTGGCGGTTCAGCAGGAAGACTACATGTACTCCATCATGGGGGACCCGCAGTACTTCGAGGAGTTCTGCGGCGCGTTCTTCATGTGTGGCGGTCCCCACGAAACCGATGTCGGCAGCGATCCGCTGCGGACCAAGGATATCGAAAGGGCCCGCGAACTGCTTGAAGAGTCCGGCTACGACGGCCGCGAGGTGCTGATCCTCGACCCCACGGATACCCCGGTGGCGCACGGCGAGTCTCTGGTGACGGCGCAGGCGCTGCGCGAGATCGGCATGAACGTGCGGCTGGTTTCGATGGACTGGGCCACGATGACCTCCCGCCGCGCGGTGCGCGACGCGCCCGAGGATGGCGGCTGGAACATCTTCCCGACTTGGTGGCTGGCGGTCGATCAGTTGAACCCGATCACCAACATCTCGGTGGCGGCCTCCGGCGACGATGCCTGGTTCGGCTGGCCGGAGAACGAGAAGATCGAGGAACTGCGCGATGCCTTCGCGCAGGAGACGGACCCGGAGAAGCAGCAGGAAATCGTCGAGGAACTGCAAGTCGAACTCTACGACTTCGTGCCCTACATCCCGACCGGCCAGTACTATCAGCCCACGGCTTACCGGGATAACGTTTCCAATGTTCTGGAAGCGCCGGTGCCGTTCTTCTGGAACATCGAAGTTCAGTAACCGGTGTGCGGATGATGCTTAATAGCGTGTACACCAAACTGCTAAAGCAGAGCTGAAAACAATGTATGCCTATGTCATCCGCCGCAGCCTGGCCACGATCCCCATCATGGGGCTCGTGGCCGTCTTTGTGTTTTTGCTTTTGCATCTCTCTCCCGGCGATCCGGCGGTCATCATCGCCGGGGATTTCGCCACGGCGGCGCAGATCGAGGACATCCGCCGTCAACTCGGCCTGGACGATCCGCTTTACGTCCAGTTCGGGACCTGGCTCTACAACCTGCTCTTCCAGGGCGACATGGGCCGCTCGATCTATTCCGGCCTTCCGGTTACGCGGCTGATCGGGCAGCGGATCGAGCCGACGCTGATGCTGACCCTGGTGACGATGCTGATTGCCGTCGTTTTCGCGATCCCGCTGGGCGTGATCGCCGCTTGGAAGGTTGGAACCTGGATCGACCGTTTCGTGATGACCTTCGCGGTCCTCGGCTTCTCGGTCCCGGTTTTCGTGCTGGGCTATGTCCTGATCTACGGCGGCTCGATGACGCTCGGCTGGTTCCCGGTCCAGGGGTACCGCAGCATCCTCGTCGACCCGCACGGCTTTCTGCTGCACATCACGCTGCCAGCGATCACCCTGGGCGTCGTCTACATGGCGCTGATCGCGCGTATGACCCGCGCGACCATGCTGGAAGTGCTGAACGAAGACTACATTCGAACCGCTTATGCAAAGGGCGTGGCGACACGCAAGGTCCTGCTCAAGCACGCGCTGAAGAACGCCATGGTTCCCATCGTGACCACCATCGGTCTGGGCGTGGCGCTTCTGATCGGCGGCGTGGTCGTGACCGAGAGCGTCTTCGCCATCCCAGGGCTGGGCCGCCTGACCGTCGATGCGGTGCTGCGCACCGACTATCCGGTCATCCAGGGGGTGATCCTGGTGTTCTCGCTGGCCTACGTCCTTTTGAACCTGCTGGTCGATCTCAGCTATGTCCTGTTCGACCCGCGCATCCGGTATTGAGGCGCTGTTCAATGACGCCATCCCGTAAACAGGAGCCGCGCCCGTGACCTTGCAGGTGCAGGACCCGCCGATCAGCGCACGCATCCGCGAGAACCTGGGCAATCTGGCCGAGGCGCTGCGGCGCAATCCGACAATGCTCTTCGGCCTCGTCGTCTTGAGCGCAATGGCGATCGCCGCCTTCGGTGCGCCCTATCTGGGGCTGGACGACCCGATGCGCCAAGTGCCGCGCGAACGCCTCCACGGTCCCTCGGCCGATAGCCTGTTCGGCACCGACATGTTCGGGCGCGACCTGTTCAGCCGGGTGCTGCATGGCGGGCAGATTTCGCTGATCGTCGGGCTGTCGGTCGCGTTTCTCGCCACCACGATCGGCATGGTCATCGGCCTGATCGCGGGCTTCAACCGCCACGTCGACGCGGTGGTGATGCGCTTCATGGACGCGCTGATGTCGATCCCCGCGATCCTGCTGGCGATTGCGCTGGTGGCGCTTTGGGGGAGCAGCGTCCCGAACGTCATCCTCGCGCTTACCATTCCCGAAGTGCCGCGCGTCGTGCGCCTCGTGCGCTCGGTCGTCCTGACGTTGCGCGACCAGCTTTACGTGCAGGCGGCAATCGCTTCGGGCACCTCGACCCCGCGCATCCTGCTGCGCCACATCATGCCGAACACCATTCCGCCGATCATCGTGCAGGCGACCTACATCTGCGCGCAGGCGGTGATCTTCGAGGCGTACCTGAGCTTCGTCGGCGCGGGCACGCCGCCGGAAATTCCAAGCTGGGGCAACATCATGGCCGAGGGGCGGATGTACTTCTATCAGAACCTCGGGATCATCCTGTTCCCCGGTATCTTCCTCGCGATCACGGTCTTCGCCATCAACACCTTCGGCGACGGCCTGCGCGACAGCCTCGACCCCCGGATGCAGCGCCGGGTCTAGGGATGACGGACCGCGACACGACGCAGAAAGGCCCGCGAATGGCGACGACGACCGAAGCCCCATCGACCGCCCCAGCCTCGTTCGCCAAGGGCGAGCCGGTGCTGGAGGTGGACGACCTGCGCACCTACTTCGACACCCGCGACGGCGTGGTGAAGGCGGTCGACGGGCTGAGCTTTTCGCTTCAGCCGGGAGAAATCCTGGGCGTGGTGGGAGAGTCCGGCTGCGGCAAGAGCATCACCTCGCTGTCGATCATGCGCTTGGTGCCAAGCCCGCCCGCGCGCTTCGCCAGCGGGTCGATCCGCTACAAGGGCCGCGACCTCCTGAAAGTCGGCGACCGCGAGATGCGCGATATTCGCGGCAACGACATCTCGATGATCTTTCAGGACCCGATGTCGTCGCTCAACCCGGTGCTGACCATCGGCGACCAGTTGACCGAGGCGATCATCCTGCACCAGCAGCTTTCGCCGCGCGCCGCGCTCGAACACGCGGAGGAAATGCTGAACCTCGTCCACATTCCAGAGCCGCACCGCCGTGTGGAAGAGTACCCCCACCAACTTTCCGGCGGAATGCGTCAGCGGGTGATGATCGCGATGGCGCTCTCCTGCAATCCTTCCGTCCTGATCGCGGACGAGCCCACGACGGCGCTCGACGTGACCATCCAGGCGCAGATCCTCACGCTGATGGAGGAGATCCGAGACAAGCTGCACACCGCGATCATCCTGATCACCCACGACCTGGGCGTGGTCGCCGAGATGGCGGACCGCGTGCTGGTGATGTACGCCGGAAAAAAGGTCGAGGAGGCGGGCGTCTTGGAGCTTTTCGAGAACCCGCGCCATCCCTACACGCGCGGTCTGATGAGTTCCGTGCCCCGCCTGGAGGACGTCGAGGGCGACTGGGCGCACAAGCGGCTGACCGAGATTCCGGGAATCGTTCCGGCGCTGAACCGGCTTCCCCCCGGCTGCACCTTCGCCGAGCGCTGCACCTTCGCGAAGGACCATTGCCGCAGGGAGTACCCGCCGCTTGAGGAAAAAGCGAAGGGCCACCTCGCCGCCTGCTGGGAAAGCGCAAAGCTGCCGGAGTGGACGTCATGAGCGACACACCGGTTCTTGAAGTGAAGGACCTCCGCAAACACTTCCCGATCGCGGGCGGCCTGCTGCAACGCGAGCAGGCGCGCGTCTACGCCGTGGACGGTGTCAGCTTCTCCGTCGGCCATGGCGAAACGCTGGGCATCGTCGGCGAGTCCGGCTGCGGGAAGTCCACGGCGGGTAAGGTGATCCTGAAGCTGCTGGAGCCCACCAGCGGCTCGATCCACCTCAAGGGCAAGGACATCTCCAAGCTCAGCCGCCGCGAGATGCACCCGCACCGCCGCGAGATGCAGGTGATCTTCCAGGACCCCTACGCCTCACTGAACCAGCGCATGCGCGCGCAGGACATCGTGGCGGAGCCGCTTGGAAACTACGAGGAAGGCTCCTCGCGCCGCGCGCGGCTGGAAAAGGTGGCCGCGCTGTTCAACAAGGTCGGGCTGCGCCGCGACTTCATGAACCGCTATCCGCACGAGTTCTCCGGCGGCCAGCGCCAGCGCCTGGGGATCGCGCGGGCCTTGGCGTTGAACCCGGAGCTGATCATCGCGGACGAGCCAGTTTCGGCGCTGGACGTTTCCGTTCAGGCGCAGGTCATCAACCTGATGATGGACCTGCAACAGGAGTTCAATCTCTCCTACCTGTTCATCGCGCACGATCTGGCGGTGGTGCAGCATATCAGCCACCGCATCGGCGTGATGTACCTGGGCAAGCTGGTGGAGATCACCGACAAGCGCAGCCTGTTCCGCAATCCGCAGCACCCCTATACCGAAGCCCTGCTGGGCGCCGTGCCGGTTCCCGATCCGCGCCGCCGCCGCCAGAGGGTGGTTCTGAAGGGCGACGTGCCGAGCCCGATCACCCCACCGAAGGGATGCAACTTCAACACGCGCTGCCCCTATGCATTCGACCGCTGCTTTCAGGAGGAGCCGGAACTTCGCGAGGTCGCGCGGGGACACTTGGCGGCGTGTCACTTGCGGTAAGGATAAGGGGCTCGCTGAACGCTTTCCCAAGTGGCGGACGTTCCGGATTCCCGCCTTCGCAGGACTGACGACGGGGCGGGACTGACGACGGGGCGGGACTGACGACGGGGCGGGACTGACGACGGCGATTGGCGCAACGGCAAAAACACTCCACGGCGGAGGTAGCAAGACTATGAACGAGATGCTGAACGGCCTGGAACTGACCCGCAAACTGATCGCCTTCAATACGATCAACCCGCCGGGCCGGGAACGTCCGTGCGCGGAGTACATTGGGGAGTTGCTACGCCGGTCGGGATTCGCGATCAACTACTCCGAATATGACACCGACCGCACCAATCTGGTCGCCCGCCTTCCCGCCACCGCCGTCACGCGCAAGGCGCTGGTGTTCTCCGGCCATATCGACACAGTCCCGCTGGGCCGCGCGCCCTGGTCGGTCGCCCCGTTCGAGGGTGAGGTCCACAGCGGCAAGCTCTACGGACGCGGGACCAGCGACATGAAGAGCGGCGTGGCCGCCAGCATTCTGGCCGCGTTGAACCTCGCGAAGCTGAGCGAGCGCAAGGCCGACATCGTGCTGGTGATCAGCGCGGGGGAAGAGAACGGCTGCGAGGGCGTGCTGCATCTGGCGAAGCAGCCGGAATTGCTGGGCGATTGTGGCGCCATGATCGTGGCCGAGCCGACCGACAACCGCCCGATGGTCGGCCACAAGGGCGCGCTCTGGCTCGATCTCGCCTTCAGCGGCGTGACCGCGCACGGGTCCATGCCGGAACAAGGCGACAACGCGATCTACAAGGCCTGCGACGGCATCCAGGCGCTGCGCGCCTTCGACTTCGGGATGGAGGCGCATCCGGTCATGGGCGGCGCGACGCTCAACGTCGGGACGATGCAGGCGGGAATGAACATCAACTCGGTGCCGGACTCCGCGCACGTCAGCGTCGATATCCGCACCACCGTCGGGCAGACCAACGCGGGCGTTCGCGATCAACTCGTAAAGGCGCTGGGGCCGCAGGTGAAGATCGGCACCCTGACCGACATGGATCATGTCTACACGGATCCGCAAGACCCCTGGATGCAGAAGGTCTTCGCCGTTTGCGAAGGTCTGTTCGGAGAGGCACCGAAAATAGAGACCGCCGCTTACTTTTCCGACGCTTCGGTGCTGAAGCCCGCTTATGGCGATCCGCCGACGGTGATCCTGGGGCCGGGGGCGATGTCCATGGCGCACCAGACCGACGAATACTGCGAGATCGACAAGATCGACGCCTGCATCGAGGCCTTCACCGCAATCGGAAAGGATTATCTCGGATGAGCACCGCCGTAACGGACGATCCGACGAGCCTGAGCGCGCGAGTCGCGGCGGCGGCGATCCGGGAGGGAACGCTCTCCAGCCGCGATCTGGTGAACGCCTGCCTATCGCGGGTCAACTCTCGCGACCCCTCGATCAAGGCGTGGCATTTCCTCGACCCCTCCCTGCCCCGCAAAGAGGCCGAAGCGCGCGACGGCGCGCCCCAGGCGGCGCGCGGCGTGCTGCACGGCGTTCCGGTGGGCGTGAAGGACATCGTCGATACCGTCGACATGCCGACCGCCTGCAACTCTCCGATCTACCGCGACAAGCCCGCGCGCGGCGATGCGTCCTGCGTGACCGCGCTGCGCCAGGCGGGCGGTATCGTGCTGGGCAAGACGGCGACGACCGAGTTCGCCGCCTTCACCCCGACACAGACGCGTAACCCGCACAATCCCGGCCACACCCCTGGTGGCTCATCCAGCGGCTCGGCAGCGGCGGTGGCGGATTTCCAGGTTCCGCTCGCCATCGGCACGCAGACCGCGGGATCGATCATTCGGCCCGCTGCGTTTTGCGGTGTCGTGGGTTTCAAGCCGACCTTCGGAACCATCGACAGGACGGGCGTAAAGCCGTTTGCGGACGCGCTGGATACCGTCGGCGTCTTCGCCCGCACGGTGGACGACGCGGCGCTCTTCGCCGGGGCCATGGCGGGCTGGCCGGAGATGAGGCGAGGCCGTGCGCCGGTTGCCCCGAAACGGGTCCTCATCGTCCGCGCCCCGGCATGGGAGCGCATCAGCGAGGAGTCGGAGCAGGCCGTGAACGCCGCCGGACGCATCTTCGAGGCCGCGGGCGTCCCGGTGGAGGAGGCGATGATGCCGGACGGCTTCGACGCGCTGAACGAGGTCCACGACATTCTGCACGTCTACGAAGGCCACCGCGCCCTTGCCTATGAGCGCGCGCAGCATGGCGAGTCGCTGTCGCAAGGTCTGCGCAGCCACTTCGAACGGGCGGAAGCCAAGTCCTTCAACACCTACCTCGCCGCTCGTCAGACACAGGAAGCCTGGTTCCAGCGCTTCGACGCCGAGCTGGAGGCCGGTGAAGTCGTGCTGACCGCGAGTGCGGCGGGCGAAGCGCCGGAAGGTCTGGAATTTACTGGCGATCCGGCGTTCGCCCGGACCTGGACCCTGTTGCATCTCCCCTGCATCACCCTTCCCCAAGGGCGCGGGCCGAAGAACCTGCCGCTGGGCGTGCAACTCGTCGGGCCGCGCTGGGACGATTTAAGCTTGCTTGGAGCCGCGCGCTGGCTGGCGGAGAAGCTGGCTTGAGCCAAAACCAATAAGTAGGGAGGACACGAGAGATGACGAACACCAACGGCCAGCGCCTCTGGGACAGCCTGATGGAAATGGCGAAGATCGGCGGGACGGAGAAGGGCGGCGTGAACCGGCTGACCGGGACCGACCTCGACAAGCAGAGCCGCGACCTATTCAAGCGCTGGTGCGAGGAGGCGGGCTGCACCGTCACCATCGACGCGCTGGGCAACATGTTCGCGCGGCGGCCGGGCAAGAATTCAGGCAAGCTCCCCGTCGCAATCGGCAGCCACCTCGATAGTCAGCCTACCGGCGGCAAGTATGACGGCGCGCTTGGCGTTCTCGCCGGGCTTGAGGTGATCCGCAGCCTGAACGACCACGGCATCGAGACCGATGCGCCGGTGGAGGTGGTCAACTGGACCAACGAGGAAGGCTCGCGATTCTCCCCGCCGATGACCTGCTCGGGAGCCTATGCCGGCGTCTTCACCGTCGATTACGCCGCCTCGCGCGCCGACGAGAACGGCAAGACCCTGGGCGAGGAGATCGCCCGCATCGGCTACGCCGGGCCGGAGCCGGTGGGCGACCACAAGCTCGGCTGCTTCCTGGAACTCCACATCGAGCAGGGGCCGGTTCTGGAGGAGGGCGGTGAAAAGGCCGGAATCGTCACCGGCGGGCAGGCGCAGCGCTGGTACGAAGTGACCGTCACCGGACAGGAAGCGCACGCGGGACCCACGCCGATGGCGCGGCGCAAGGATGCGCTGGTCGCGGCCTCGCGCATGGTCGATGCGGTGAACGCGATCGGCCACGAGTTCCAGCCGAACGCTTGCGCTACGGTCGGCTACATGCGGGTCTATCCGAATTCGCGTAACGTCATTCCGGGCGAAGTCTTCTTCTCCGTCGATTTCCGCCACCCGGACGACGAAACGCTTTCGGGTATGGACGCGGCGCTGAAGACGCGCTGCGAGGAGATCGCGGAGAAGGCGGGAGTGTCACTCGACCTCGTGGACATCTGGCACTGCCCGCCGACGATCTTCGACGAGCGCTGCGTCTCGGCGCTGCGCGATGCGGCGCAGGAAGCCAAGCTGCCCGCGCGGGAGATGATCAGCGGCGCGGGACACGACGCGCTTTATGTCGCCCGTGTCGCGCCGACAGCGATGCTCTTCGTGCCTTGCAAGGACGGGATCAGCCACAACGAGGCCGAATACGCCTCGCCGGAGGCCTGCGCAGCCGGGGCTGAAGTGCTGTTCGGTGCGGCGCTGCGTCTCGCCGGGCGCGTTTAGGGGACGAGGCGCGTATAGGGAGGCCGGGCGATGGCGCGGCGGCAAGTGCGCTGTCTTGCGTGTGGACATCCGCTCAGCCGCTACGCCGCGCGCTGCCCCAAGTGCGGCACACCGCAGCCGCATAAGCGCATGGGGAGCACGTTCGGCCTCGTGCTGATGCTGGTGCTGCTCCTGGTGGTGATCGTTTGGGCGGTATTGGGCGGGGGATGAGCACAACCGCAGGGCCGCCGATAAACCCCGCCGATGAACTTAGGAGACCGCAAGACCATGACCGACGCGACCAACCCGGACTGGCTCTCGACCTCGATCCTCGCGCTTCAGGGCGCGGCGAAGGGCGGTGTCGGGACGCTGCACGAACTGACGGAGGAGCGCCAGGGCCGCTACCACTACACCATCGGCCCCTATTCCGACCCGGTGATGACGGTGCGGCCGGGCGACCGGATCAAGGTCTGGACGCAAGACTGTTTCGAGGGCCGGGTGAAGACCGAGGCGGACAAGCCCAGCCAAGTCACCGAAATGCCCTTCATCAACCCGCAGTGCGGCCCGATCATGGTCGAGGGCGCGGAGAAGGGCGACGCGATTGCGGTCTATATCGAGACGATGGAGCCCAGGGGCGAGAACCCGCGCGGCACCTGCTGCATGATCCCTGAGTTCGGCGGGCTGACCGGCACGATCTACACCGCGACGCTGAACGACCCGCTGCCGGAGATCGTCCGCAAGATCGACCTGGACACGGAAAACGTCTTCTGGAGCGACCGCGTCACCCTGCCCTATAAGCCGCACATCGGCACAATCGCCTGCTCGCCGGAGTTGGACTCGATCAACTCGCTCACCCCGGACCAGCACGGCGGAAACATGGACATGCCGGACATCTGCCCCGGCAACGTACTGTACCTGCCGGTGAAGGTCGCGGGCGGGCGGCTGTTCCTCGGCGACTGCCACGCCTGCCAGGGCGAAGGGGAGGTCTGCGGCGTGGCGGTGGAGTATCCCAGCATCACCACGATCCGCGTCGATCTCATCAAGGGCTGGACCCTGCCGTGGCCGCGCCTGGAAACCCCGGATCTCATCATGTCCATCGGCAGCGCCCGCCCGCTGGAAGACGCGACCCGCATCGCCTACCGCGATCTCGTGTACTGGATGGTGGACGGCTACGGCTTCGACAAGTGGGACGCCTACATGATGCTGAGTCAGTGCGGCAAGGTGAAGCTCGGCAACTTCGTCGATCCCAAGTACACCGTCGGCGCGGCCATCGAGAAGAAGTATCTGAGCGTCTGATACCAAGTTGAGAAAGAATGGCAAAATCCCGGATGAACCCTTGGCTCCGCCTGTCTTCTCTTCCCGCTCCCCGGAGCCGCAAGAGAAGCCAGGCGCTGCGGTGTCGCTGACGCGACGAGTCTTTCGGTCCCCACAGTCGCGAAGGGCGACAGCTCCCCCTCCGGGGAGCAGGAAGAGGCGTGGGAGCGCGGGTCGAACGTGGTAAAAAACCTTTCCCGCTCC
>SKZV01000307.1 GCA_007127165.1 Rhodovibrio sp.
GCGCTCCGGCCATCTGCTTTTCGAAGTGGACCGCGACGGCTCGAAGATCGGCACGCACCGCCTGGATTTCCGGCAGGCGGACGCGGGTACGCTGGAGGTCGACATCGAAATCGCGCTGCGCGTCGGCCTCGGCCCTATTACCCTCTTTCGATACGAGCATACCAATGTGACGCGCTGGCAAGACGGACGGCTGGCGCGAATGGATGCAGAGACGAACGACGACGGCGACTCCCATAGCGTCGCGGTGCGCCGCAACGGCGAGGGCGATCTGGACGTTTCCACGAATGACGGCTCCTTCACAGCCGGCGGCGGATTGCTTCCCTCCACCTATTGGATGCGGGCGACCGTGGAGCAATCGCGTCTGCTCAACACGCAAACCGGTGAACTGGGGGCAGTACAGATCGAGCCCCTGGGCAGCCGGACGGTCGAGACGCCGGACGGTCCCGTCGAGGCGGAAGGTTTCGAGGTGAGCGGCGATCTGTCGGCGCGCACCTGGTACGACTCGGAAGGGCGCTGGGTGAAGCTCGCCTTCGACGCGCGCGGTAGCGAGATCACGTACCGTCTGGTTGAGCGCGAGGGGTTTGTTCCCGGTGCTCCGCCCGCAGGCGGTTCGTGACGCAGGAAGCGGCCACGCTCGACGCGGCCGCATCGGGGGGGCGCGACGCCGCGAAGCCGCTGCTGGCGTGGTGGCAGCTTGTGGTTTACGGCCTGCCGGGTGTGCCGTTGGCGGTGCTGCTGCTGCCGCTTTACGTAACCCTCCCGACCTATTACGCGACCGATCTCGGCGTCGGCTTTGCGGCGGTGGGGGCCGTGCTCTTGGTGGTGCGGTTCTGGGACGTCGTGACCGACCCCTTGATCGGCCTGCTGTCGGACCGCACGCCGGGGCGCTTTGGACGGCGCAAGCCCTGGTTAGTGGCGGGTACGCCGCTGTTGCTCCTTTCCGCCTGGATGGTGTTTCAGCCGCCGGAAGGGGTGGACTGGCTGCATCTGCTGATCTGGACCGCGTTGATGTATCTCGGCGGGACGATGATCCTGCTGCCATATAGCGCCTGGGCGGCGGAAATTTCTCCAGATTATCACGAGCGCAGCCGCATTGCCGCGAGCCGTGAGGTGGCGGTAATCGCCGGGACGGTGCTTGCGCTACTGATTCCGGCGCTTCTCGTGGTCGATCGCCCGACCGTGATGGCGGGGACGGCCTGGGCGCTCACTGTGCTGCTGCCGCTCGCCGTGCTGGCGGCGGTGCTGCTGTTGCCGGACAAGACGCAACCGATACTGGGCAAGGTGGGCGCAGTGCGCCTCAACCCTCGTGCGGCGCTGCGTCTCCTGTTCGACAACCGGCCGTTTCGCAAGCTGATCGCGGCCTACTTCATCAACGGCATCGCCTACGGCCTGCCCGCGACGCTGTTCCTGCTCTACGTCGAGCATGTGCTGCGAGCGGAGCATCTGGCCTGGCCGCTTCTCGCCGTCTACTTCGCCTCCGCGGTCGCGGGCGTGCCGGTGTGGCTCCGGCTCAGCCGCCGCTTCGGCAAGCACAGGGTCTGGATGGCCGCGATGGGGATGGCCGCCGCGAGTTTCTGGACCGCGCTCCTGCTGGGCGAGGGCGACGTTGGCTGGTTTTTGCTGATCTGCATCCTCACCGGCTTTCCGTTGGGAGCGGAACTGGTGTTGCCGCCGTCGATGCAGGCGGATGTAATCGACCTGGATTCCCTGAAATCCGGGCGGCGGCGGGCCGGGGTCTTCTTCGCTACCTGGGGCGTGGCGACCAAGGTGCCGCTGGCCCTGGGGGTTGGGATCGCCTTTCCGATTTTGGCGCTGGCGGGCTTCGAGCAGGAGGCGGCGGCGCAGGAGCCGCAGGCGCTTCTCGTGCTGGCGGCGATGTATAGTTTGCTGCCGGTCGTCATTAAGCTGATTGCCATCTGGATCCTGCGCGACTACCCGATCGATGCGGCGGAGCAGCAACGCATCCGCGCTGAGATCGCACGGCAGACGGGGGAGCGATGACGGAACGGGACGATTCAGCCTTCTACGGCAATCTGGACGGAACGCTGGAGGAGGCCTGGCGAATGCTGGACAGCGGCGCCTCGGACCGCCGGGCGGCGTTCCACACCCCGGCGCTGGCGAGCTTGAGCCTCGACGGTGCGCCGAGCGCCCGGACGGTCGTTCTACGCCGGGTTTCGCGGGCGGAGCGCTGGTTGCAGGCGCACACTGACCGGCGCTCGGAAAAGGCGCGGGAGGTGTTGGTCGATCCGCATGTCTCGCTGCACTTCTACGACCCGTCGGCGAAGGTGCAGCTTCGCATCGCCGGGCTCGCCAGCCTGCATACCGAAGACGCGGTGGCTGACGATGCCTGGGCGCAAAGCCGCTCCTTCAGCCGTGAATGCTACCGGATCGAGCCCGGTCCCGGCACGCCGCTGGCCGATCCGCGCGAGGCGGTCATTCCACAGGTCGAAAATCCCGAGGCGGGGCGGGAGCACTTCGCCGTGCTGCGGGTACGGGCGCAAACGCTCGAATGGCTGTACCTCGCTGCGCGGGGGCACCGGCGGGCGCGCTTCGACTGGCGTTATGAGAGGATGGACGCGCGCTGGCTGACGCCTTGAGTGTGCCGCCGCCAGGGGCTATGACAGTGCCAGATCCAAGGACAAGCACTGCATAGGGGCAGAAAATGGCGGCGACAAAGAAAATTCTGATGCTGCCGGGCGACGGTATCGGCCCGGAGGTCATGACCGAGGTGCGGCGCGTGGCCGACTGGCTGAGCGACAAGCGCGGTCTGGGTTTCGAGATCGAGGAAGCGCTGGTCGGCGGCGCGGCCATCGACGCCGAGGGCGCGCCGGTCAGCGACGCGACCGTGGCGAAGGCGATGGCGGCCGACGCGGTGCTGCTGGGCGCGGTCGGCGGCGAGAAGTGGGACAGCCTCCCGTTTGCGCAGAAGCCGGAGCGCGGCCTTCTGCGGCTGCGCAAGGACATGGAGTTGTTCGCCAATCTGCGCCCGGCTCTGGTTTTCGATCCGCTTGTCGAGGCGTCTTCGTTGAAGCCGGAGCTGGTCAGCGGGCTGGACATCATGATCGTGCGCGAGTTGACGGGGGGAATTTACTTCGGCGATCCGCGCGGGATCGAGGATATGCCGGACGGGCAACGCCGGGGTATCAATACCCAGGTCTATACGACGAGCGAAATCCGCCGCGTGGCCGCGGTGGCCTTCGAACTCGCCCGCAAGCGCTCCAACCGCGTCTGCTCGGTGGAGAAGTCGAACGTGATGGAATCCGGCGTGCTGTGGCGCGAGGAGGTGACGAAGCTGCACGGCGAGCAGTATTCCGACGTCGAGTTGTCGCATATGTACGCCGACAACTGCGCCATGCAGCTTGTGCGCCGGCCCAAGCAGTTCGACGTGATCGTGACCGACAATCTTTTCGGTGACATTCTCTCCGACGAGGCGGCGATGATGACCGGCTCGCTGGGTATGCTGCCGTCGGCCTCGCTGGGCGGCGCGGATGCGAGCGGGCGGCGCAAGGCGCTTTACGAGCCGGTGCACGGCTCGGCCCCGGACATTACCGGTCAGGGGATCGCCAACCCGTTGGCGACGCTGCTGTCCTTTGCCATGATGCTGCGCTACTCCTTCGACCTCGGTGCGGAGGCCGGCATGGTGGAGCAGGCGGCGCAGAACGTTCTGGCGCGCGGGCTGCGCACCGCCGACATCGCGCAAGAGGGCACGACCCGCGTGTCCACGCAGGAGATGGGGCGGGCCTTGCTGGAAGAGCTGCACCACTCAGTTGTGTAGAAGCCGCCTTCAACAAACCGTGATTTGATTGTTGGTTATTCGTGCCTCACTCTGGTTCTTGATCGTTTCAGCCGGTTTCGACCGGCAGAATGATCGCCACGACCGCACGCGATACCCTGAACTGGGAATCCTTGAAAAGCCGTCTCAACTCAGTTGGGACGGCTCTTTTTTGGTTGCTTGCGAAGGGCGCTACCGGCATGTTGCCTTGCAAAAATGCTGCTGTGCCTTTAGATATTCGCACAATGTGTCTCAGCAGTCTTTTCACTGAATAGAGAAAACGGACGTTCATATCATGGGTTACAAGGTAGCGGTTGTCGGCGCGACGGGGAACGTCGGGCGCGAGCTTTTGAAGACGATGGCGGAGCGGGAGTTCCCTGCGGACGAGGTGGTCGCGCTCGCCTCCGAACGCTCGGCTGGCCGTAAGGTTTCCTTCGGCGAAGACCAGGATCTGACGATTCAGGACCTCTCGAAATACGATTTCAAGGGCACGGATATCGTCCTTTCGTCGCCGGGCGGGAAGGTTTCGGCGGAGTACTCGCCTAAGGCGGCGAAGGCCGGGGCCGTGGTGGTCGATAACACCTCCTATTTCCGCATGGACCCGGACGTGCCGCTGGTGGTGCCGGAGGTGAACCCGCAGGCGATCGCGGGCTATACCAAGCGCGGGATCATCGCGAACCCGAACTGTTCGACCATCCAGATGGTGATGGCGCTGAAGCCGCTGCACGACATCGCGCGGATCAAGCGCGTCGTCGTCGCGACCTATCAGTCCACCTCCGGCTCGGGCAAGGCGGCGATGGACGAGTTGTTCAATCAGACGCGCGGCATCTACATGAACCAGACCGCCCAGCCGCACGAGTACCCCAAACAGATCGCCTTCAACGCCATTCCCCAGATCGATGTCTTCATGGAAGACGGCTCGACCAAGGAAGAATGGAAGATGGTGAACGAAACGCGCAAGATCATGGACCCCGACATCCGTGTCGCGGCGACCTGTGTGCGCGTTCCCGTGTTCATCGGTCACGGCGAGTCCGTGAACGTCGAGTTCGAAACGCCGCTGAGCGAGGAGCAGGCGCGCAAGGCGCTACGCGCGTTCGAGGGCGTGAGCCTTGTCGATGTGCGAGAGGAAGGCGGTTACGTTACGCCCGCAGAATGCGCGGGCGAGGATTCCGTCTTCGTCAGCCGTCTGCGCGTCGATCCGACGGTGGAAAACGGCCTCGCGTTCTGGGTCGTGGCCGACAATCTGCGCAAGGGCGCGGCGCTGAACACTATACAGATCGCGGAAAAGCTGGCGTCCGAGTACCTGTAAGGCGTTTGCGCTCTCGCCTCAGGTTCGGTGCTTGAGGCGATCCTTTCGGCCCGAGAAGATCGAAACCAAGCCACCAATGGCATAGGCCAGGATCGTCGTTCCGACGAGACCGCCGCCGAAAATGAGTCCGATCACAAGCCAGTCGATCGGTCCGCCCGCGTCGGTGAACCCCGACAAAGTGACGTAAGCCATCAGGACAAGTGCGCCGATACCGCCCAGGACGCCTATCAATTCCGCGCGTACCAGCCGCCGGCTAGACAGCGTGCGTTCGACGGCAAGCACATACACGAAGCCCGCAATGCCGATGACGGCCAGCAACCCCAGAATCCAGAACCACGCTCCCATCATCTCCAGAAGCACGGCCAGCATGACGGTGGGATCAAGCTCATCCATGTCTTGGCTCCTCAGGCTCTTCCGCGCAGCATGGCGAGATAGGTGGGCTTCAGCGCGATCGTCTTCATGACCCAGCTAACCCAGAGCTCCTCCAGCGGAGCAATGATTCCCGGGAAGGAAGGCATCAGATTGTCGTGGTAATCGAATTCGACCAGCATCGCGCGCCCGAAGCGGGTGATCAGCGGGCAAGAGGTGTAGCCGTTAAAGGCGCTGTCGCTTTCCTCGCCCGCGAGGTCGGCGGCGATATGATCGGCGGCGACGGGAACCTGCCATTTCACGCTGGCCGCCGTCTTTCCTTTCGGAACGCCCGCGATGTCGCCGACGGCGAAGACGTTCGGGTAGCGTAGGTGCCGCATCGTTTCCCGATGCACCTCGACCCAGCCATCGGCGGCGTAAGGACCGGTATGCCAGGGCAAGGGACTGTTACGCACGGCGGCCGCCGCGCGCATGGGCGGCACCACGTTGATGAAGTCATAGTCGATGGTGGCATCGCCCTCCGGCGTGTCGAAGGTCGCTTCCTTGGCGCCGATGTCGATTTGCTTGAGGACATGGTGGAAGACCGTGTCGATCCCTCTGTCCTGATAAAGCATGCGGACCTTTTCGGAGACGATCGGCACGCTGAAATGCACGCCGTCGTGCGCCGCATAAATCAACTCCGCCCGGGCCCGGTTGCCGCGCCGCCGCAAGACATCATCCGTGATGAAGGTGTATTTCAAGGGAGCGCCGGCGCACTTCATCTCGGTGGCGGGGCGATGGAACAGTCCAACGCCGCCCTCCTCGGCGAAGCGGGACATGGCCGCGTAGGTCGCCTCGGCCATTTCCGGGCTGTGGTAAACGCTGCCGATGCCGTCCTGGCCGATCCTGTCGACCTCCATGCCCTCGATCGCGTCGTAGTCGAGGTCGATACCCGCCGCCACGACGAGAAAGTCGTATGGCACCGACTGGCCGCCCTGGGTAATCACCTTGTTGCCGTCAGGGTCGAACTCGGCGACGGAATCTTCGATCCACTCCACATCGCGCGGGACGTAATCCGCCGTCCGGCTTACGGCATAACCGGCATTCTTCAGGCCGGCGGCAACGAGCGTGAAACCTGGCTGATAGTAGTGCCGAACGCGGGAGTCGATCATGGTGATCGTCGCCCCGTCCAGACGCTCGGAAAGCTGGGCTGCCATCGACAATCCCGCCGCCCCGGCTCCGGCGATGACGATCCGCGCATTGGTCCGCACCGTTGCCGCCGCTTCCCCCCCGGAAACGACCGGAGCAACGGCCAGCGCCGTACCTGCCGCGCCCAGCTTCAGAAAACGGCGCCTGTCGAACTTCATATAGGTGCTATTCGGCATACGGTCCTCACCCATCCACGCCCCAGGGACTCGCCCCGCAGGCAAACTTGACCCCAAATATATTAGCATAAGACAATATATTAGGAAAAATAGCATCGCCTTGACACAAATCAAAACTGCAAGGCGTCCCTCTGCCTGCGACTTTCCGTCACGCTGGCACATGGGCCATTGGATCGGGGCCGCCCGTTGCAATCGGACGCAACGACCAAAACCGCGTTTTTGTGGCGCGAGGGCGGTGGTGACGGGCGGGAAAGTCAAACTCTGCGCTACGCAGTCCTTGACTTTCGGGGTATAGCCAGCACATAACAACGACGACCGAACGCTTCGGTCCTTTTGGCGTCGAACGGCCGCGTGAGGGATGATCCATTGACTGGGTCGTTATCCTGCCTGACGCCCACGAACCTCATATGACAGCCCAGGCCACGCGGGGCGTCTTCATTAATCCCCGCGGAATGGCGCGCTATGTTCGATTAAGAACATGGCGCGGGTTTTTTGCGGCCTGTTCGAAAGACATGGACCTTTGACAACGTTTTCCGACTTTGGCCTTTCTCCGGCCATTCTAAAGGCGCTTGCCGCCGCCAACCACGTGACGCCCACGCCGATTCAGGTTCAGGGCATCCCGGAAGTGATGAAGGGCAGGGACCTGCTCGGCATCGCACAGACCGGAACCGGCAAGACGGCTGCCTTCGCGCTGCCGATCCTACACAACCTCATCGCCGATCGCCGCCCGGCGCCGAACAACGGCTGCCGCGTGCTGATCCTCAGCCCGACGCGCGAATTGGCGAGCCAGCTCGCCGACAGCGTCAAGACTTACGGCCGTAACCTCGGCCTGTCGATCTCGACGGTGTTCGGCGGCGTTCCCTATCGCGCACAGCTTCGCGCGCTCTCGAAGGGCGTCGACGTGCTGGTGGCGACTCCCGGCCGCCTGATCGACCATCTGGACTCCGGCAACATCCGGCTCGACACGACGGAAGTGTTCGTGCTGGACGAGGCGGACCAGATGCTGGACCTCGGCTTTCTGCCGCCGATCCGCAAGCTGGTCTCGAAGCTTCCGCAGAAGCGCCAGAACCTGTTCTTCTCCGCCACGATGCCCAAGGCGATCGCCGGGCTGGCAGGCGAGCTGTTGAGCGATCCGGCGCGGATTTCGGTCGCGCCGACCGCCTCGACGGCGGAGCGTGTCGAGCAGCGGGCCATCTTCGTGGATTCAGGGCGCAAGCGCGATCTCCTGGCCGAGCTGTTCGGCGACGCCGCGATGGAGCGCGTGTTGATCTTTACCCGCACCAAGCACGGCGCCGACAAGGTTGCGCGCCATCTCGAACAGGCGGGCGTGCGCTCGGAAGCGATCCACGGCGACAAGAACCAGGGCCAGCGTGAGCGTGCTCTGGCATCGTTCCGGGCCGGACGCTCGCGGGCACTGGTCGCCACCGACATCGCCGCGCGCGGCATCGACGTTCAGGGCGTGACCCACGTTGTGAACTTCGAACTGCCGAACGTCCCGGAGAGTTATGTCCACCGGATCGGCCGCACCGCGCGCGCCGGTGAAAGCGGCATCGCGATCTCGTTCTGTGACGGAGAGGAGCGGGCCTATCTTCGGGACATCGAGCATCTCATCCGCCAGCGCATCGACGCCACAATGGCGGACGGTTCGCCGGTTGCGAACGATTGGCGCGAGACGGCACGCAGCGCCGGGAAGCCCAAGCGCTCCAACGGGAAGCGTCCCGGCCCCAGCCGGAACGCCGCTCCCCGGCGCTTCGAGCGTGCCGAGCAGCGCCCGCGCGACGCAGGCGGTCGTGATGGCGGCCCGCGCAACACGGGCCCTCGTGACGGCAGTTCTCGTGATGCGGGCGAGCGCGCGGCGGCCGGTGCCGGGGGTCAGCGTCCCCGCCGGTGGCGCGCGTAACCGACGAGCAGGAACAGCGCGACAATCGCGGCGGTGAGTGGAAAGAGAAGCAACATCAGCGGGATGGCGGCGATGAAAAGCACCAGCCCGCCGATCATGGCGGCGAAGACGGCAATCACGAAAGCGGTGCCGAGCGCGTAGCCGAGGAATTCCTTGAAGGTCATCGCTGGAGCACTCCGGCTTGACGTCATCGCGATCTGCGTAACGCCCGAACGGGAAACCGTTCGGGCGTTTGCGTTATGGCGTCCTGGGCGGCGATGAGGGCGAGTTCCCGCCTGCCGCTGGCGTAGGTTGCCTCAAGAACGGCATGGACCGCGTTTGCGCTCCTTTGCAAGGCTTCGGCGAGCGGGCGGCCTTGGACAAGATGCCCGGCAAACAGCCCGGCCAGCGCATCGCCCGCGCCGTTCGGGGCGACCTCGAAGCGCAGCTTCGCGACGCTCAGAACCCAGGCCTCGTTTTGTGCGAC
This sequence comes from Rhodovibrio sp., assembly GCA_007127165.1. Taxonomy (GTDB): domain Bacteria; phylum Pseudomonadota; class Alphaproteobacteria; order Kiloniellales; family Rhodovibrionaceae; genus SKZV01. The sequence goes on from SKZV01000307.1 coordinate 9,181, forward strand.
GGCCAAAAGGTCGATTCGGTCCTCTCCATCGGGAATCGACGTCGTGAGGACTATGCTTGGGCCGCGCTCCAAGACGGTCCGGGATGCGGCGAGCGCCGCATCGACGCCGGTCACCTCGATGCCGGTGATCTCTCCCAACTCGAAAGCGTTCGGCGTGATCACATCGGCTGCCGGGACGAGCGTTTCGACAATCGCCGTCGCCGTGTCGCGCTTCACATAAAGGCCGGGTTCGTGATCGCCCATGACAGGGTCCAGAACGCGGAGCGCATGCGGATTCGCTGCCCGGACGCGCGTGAACGCGTCGCGCACGACCGCCGCCTGCTCCGCCGCCCCCAGATACCCGGCCAGTACGCCGCGACAGCCGCCGAACACCCCCCGCCGCTCCATTCCGTCGAGCAGCGCCGTCATCTCCACGGCAGGCGTCACCCGGCCAGTGCAAGCGCCATAGCCCGGATGGTTCGACAGCACTACGCTGTCCACCTGCCACGCCTCCACCCCCAAGCGGCGCAGGCAAAACCCCGCCGCATCGTTGCCGACATAGCCATAAGCGACATGGGAGTTCAAACAGAGGATCGCCATCGAGTTTCCTTAACCTTGAGTCTGCCAACTTGCCACAAGGCCTTTTGCTATTATAGTCGCCTCTGGTATCACCAATGCTGCGTCGCAAAAGGGAGAGGGAAGGGCTATGTCCGACAGCTTTGCTGCACGGCCGCGCCGTAGTGTGCTTTACATGCCGGGGTCCAACGCGCGGGCTCTGGAGAAGGGGAAGGCGATTTCCGCCGATGCCTTAATCCTGGACCTGGAGGACGCGGTTGCTCCCGACGCCAAGGAAACGGCGCGCAACCAGATCGTCGAGGCCGTCAAGGGTGGCGGTTACGGCAAGCGCGAACTGTCGATTCGGGTCAATCCGATGGACAGCGACTGGGGCGCCGACGACGTGAAGGCCGCGGCGACCTCCGGCGCGGATGCGATCCTGCTGCCGAAGGTCGAGAGCGCCAGGATGGTGCACGACCTGGAAACCCGCATGAAGCAGCACGGCGCTCCGGATGACATGGCGATCTGGGTCATGATCGAAACGCCCAAGGGCGTGCTTCACGCCGAAGAGATCGCGGCAGCCAGCGACCGGTTGGCCGTCTTCGTGATGGGAACCTCCGACCTCGTGAAAGACCTTCAGGCGCACCACACGGCGGAGCGCCTGCCGGTGCTGACCTCGCTGTCGTGGTGCATCCTCGCGGCGCGCGCCTATGGCCGGGCGATCGTCGATGGCGTGCATCTGGACCTTCAGGACGACGCGGGCTTCGAGGCTTCTTGCCGTCAGGGGCTGGAGCTTGGGATGGACGGCAAGACGCTGATCCACCCCAAGACCGTGGAGCCCGCCAACCGCGTTTTTGCGCCAGACGAGGCGGAGGTTGAGCAGTCGAAGCGGATCATCGAGGCACATGGCGAGGCGGCGAAGCAGGGGCAGGGCGTGGTCGTGCTGGACGGCAAGCTGATCGAAAACCTCCACGTCGAGAACGCCAAGCGCCTCGTCGCACTCTCGCAAGCCATCGCGGAGCGGGAGGCGGAGCAGGCGTCATGACGAAGACCATCACAGGGAACTTTTTCGAGGACTTCTCCCTCGGCCAGACGCTCCGCC
>SKZV01000332.1 GCA_007127165.1 Rhodovibrio sp.
AGAGACTTCAGCAGCGTGCGGACCTGGTGTTTCTGGTTCGGGTCGAGACCGTCCGTCGGCTCGTCGAGAATCAACAGATCGGGGTCGTGCAAGATCGCCTGCGCCAGCCCGACGCGGCGGCGGAAACCCTTTGACAGAGTTTCGATCGGGCGGTCCATGGCGTTCTCCAGCTCCAGCCGTTCGACCGCGCTGGCGATGCGCCGCCGCCGCTCCGCCCGCGCGATGCCGCGCGCCCGCGCCACAAAGTCGAGCAGCCCGGCGGGAGTCATATCGCCATAGAGCGGCGCACCCTCCGGCAGGTAGCCGATGCGTGCCTTCGCCGCCAGCGGCGCGCGCTCGATGTCGTGTCCGCAGATCACCGCGCGCCCGCTGCTGGGCGGCAGAAAGCCGGTGATCATGCGCATCGTCGTGGACTTCCCTGCGCCGTTCGGCCCCAGAAAGCCGAGCACCTCGCCCCGCTTCAGCGAAAAGGAAACATCGTCCACCGCCGTTTCGCGGCCAAAGCGTCGGACCAGCGAGTTGACATCAAGCACCTTTTCCACGCGAGATTTCCCCCTTCATTTCCGATCCAGGCGGCCGGAGCGAATCCGGCCGGAACGGCCTGTAGAGCGCGATGATTTCAAGCCACGTCGGCTTGGAATCCGAACCGCCTCGCAAAACAACAGCGCGTCCGCCTGATGCAGGTTTTGTCTGACCTGCGATTGCGGCGCAAGCGTGATCCGCAATCGATTTCGCAGGTTAAGAGATCCGATGGCGTTCTTTATGTGTATTGCGAGAGAATTCCGCCATAAATGCGACTTACTGTGGAGGGGAAGCGGTTCCATGGATTTTAAATCAAATGCCTCACGATTTAGACAAAAGCTTGTGATAACAGAAGAAAATCAGCCTTTATCGAAAAATTAACGGCTATAAAGGAAGCTGTTATCTGCAAAACGGCCTTGTCGCGCCATTCATAGTTTCGCCGGAGAATTGGAATTCATGAGTAACGAGGATCAGATTCGCGATCTTCTGACATTGGCGCGCGACACCTCGATCACAGCACGGACGCGGCTGGTGGAGGAGATTGCCGATCTGTTCTCGGAGCGCGAAACCGTGCTGAGCCAGCACGAGCGCACCATGATGATCCAGATCCTGGAAAAGCTGATCCGCGATTTCGAGATGTCGGTGCGTCACGCCCTGGCGGAGCGATTGGCGGAGGAGCCGAAAGCGCCGACGGCGCTGATTTCCATTCTGGCAAACGACGAGATCGAGGTGGCGCGCCCGGTCCTGATGCGCAGCGACGTTCTGCGCGACCACGAGTTGATCGAGATCGTGCGCAACCGCACCCGCCAGCACCGACTGGCCATTACGCTGCGCCGGGACCTCAGCGAATCCCTCACCGAGGCGATTGCCGAAAACGGTGAGGAAGACGTGATTCGCTCGCTACTGTGCAACGCCAACGCCCGGATTTCCGAAGCCACCATGGAATATCTCGTAGATCAGGCGCGCCAGGTGGACAGTTTTCAAGAGCCGCTGGTTGGGCGCCGGGATTTGAGCGGGCCGTTGGCCAAGCGGCTCATGGGCTACGTCTCCGCCGCATTGCGCGTGCGTATCCTTGAGCAGTACGACATCGGCGAGAACGATCTGGACGATGCGCTGGAGCACATCATTCAGGACCTTTCCACTGAAGAAGAACCAGCGGTCCGCCGCCCGAAGTGCGAGCAGTTCATGGGCGCGGCCGGAAGCAAGGACCCGGTGTGGAAGCTGGCGCGGAGCATTTCGGAGGAGCGAAAGATCGACGCGCCGCTTATCATAAAGGTGTTGCGGCGTGGCGAAATCGCCCTCTTCGAGGCGCTGTTCGGCGAGTTTTCCCGGATACATCCACCCCGGCTGCAGCATATCCTTTATGAAGAAGGCGGCCGCAGCCTTGCCGTGGTGTGCCGTGCCCTGAACGTGGAGAAGGCGAACTTCGCCCCGATCTTCCTGCTGACGCGCAAGGAGAGGAATGGGGAGACGCAACCCGCGGACCCGCGGGAACTCTCTCGCGCCCTTTCGTTCTTTTCCGACATTCACGTCGAGGCTGCGCGTCAGGTGCTGCGCCGCTGGCAACGCACGCCGGATTACCTCAACGCAGTCGAGACCATCGAGGCCTCGTACAACTGCCGTCAGAAAAACCCCCCGAAGAAATGAAGGCTGGCCTTTGGTCGTCTCCTATGCCGGACCTGACTGCCTTTTGACCACAGCTCAGTCCGTGCGCAAGAACCCCCGCGTCCCCGCGACTGCTTCGGCGAGCCCGCAGCGCACGACCTCCACGCCTTCCGGGAAGGCTCCGGTCAGGCGGGTGGGCATTCTGGGGTCGAGCAGGACGAAGACGCCCTGATCGTCGCCGCGGCGAATCAGGCGGCCGAAGGCTTGTTTCAGACGCAGGCGGGTCAGCATGTCGTCGTATTGCCGGCCGCCGAACACCGCGCGGCGCGCCTTGTGGCGGATGTCCGGGCGGGGCCAGGGGACGCGGTCGAAGACGATGAGGCGCAGCGCGCGGCCCGGCACGTCTACCCCGTCGCGTATGGCGTCGGTGCCGAGCAGGCAGCACTCTTCCTCTGCCCGGAAGATGTCCACTAGGGTCGAAACGTCCAGCCCGTCCACATGCTGCGAGAGCAGCGGCAGCCCCGCGTCCTCCAGTGCCGGTCCAATTCGCCGATGCACTGCCCGCAGCCGCGAGATCGCGGTGAAGAGCCCCAGTCCGCCGCCGCCCGCCGCCAGAAACAGCTCGCGATAGGCCGCCGCCATCTGGTCCAGATCGCCCGTCCGCAAATCGTTCACGACGAAGACGCGGGTGCGGTTCGGGTAGTCGAAGGGCGAGGGCACGCCCGCGCGGAAGGCCGGTCGCGGTAGATGCACCGCGCCGCTGCGCACCTCCGCCGCGTACCAGTCGGCTTCCGGGTCGCCGCTGCCGTCGGTCAGCGTGGCCGAGGTGACGACGAGCCCCTGCGCGCGCGCCGCCAGATGCTGCGCGAAGGGCATCGTCGGGTCGGTCCAGTGGCGGTGAAAGCCGACATCGAGGTCGCGGCCCTCGTGGCGCTCCACCATCAGCCAGTCCACGAAGACCGCCGGGCTTTCATCCTCGCGCAGGGCCGCCAACATGTCGCGCCACGCCTCGACCTGCGCCACGCCGCGCCGCTCCAGGCTGCGGCAGGTGGCGTCGATCCGCCGCCGCGAGTCGCTGTCGAGCGTCGCCGCCTCCTCGTCGAGGCGCGCGGTGAGGCCCTTGAGCAGCCGCTTCATCGGCTCCAGCAAGTCCTTCAGCGCCGCGTCCAACGTCTCCGCCGCGTCCAGCATTTCCGGGCGGACGGGACGAAGCTCGACCTCAAGGCTATAGGGATCGTCCGGGCGCTGTACGTGCGCGTACACCTGTTGGCGTACGGCGGAGAGGAACTGCTCGCACGGCCCCGCGCTACCGTCGGATTGTATGCGTTGGTGCCAGCCTTCGCCCGGAAGCGCGCGGGCGGCGTGCAGCGTCTCCTCCAGCGCGGCCGTGGTGTCGGGATCGCCGCCCAGGAGATCCTCCAGACGGCGGGAGAGGCCGCGCGCCCGGCTGGACCGGCTGCGCGCCTCGCCGCCCAGCAGCCAGCGGCGGAGTTCCTGCGTCTCCCGTCCGCTGAGGTGCGCGGCGAAGGCGCTGTCGGCGGCGTCGAAGACGTGGTGTCCCTCGTCGAAGACGTAGCGGCTCGGCAAGCGCCCGTCCTCTCCGCCGCCCAGCGCTGCCTGGATCATCACCAGGGCATGGTTCGCGACCACAATCTCGGCGCGGCGCGCGCGGCGGACGGCGCTCTCGATAAAGCACTTGCGGTAGTGCGGGCAGGCGGAATAGATGCACTCTCCGCGCCGGTCCGCCAGCCCCAGCGAGCGCATCCGCCCCACCAGGTCCGGCAACCAGCCGGGGAAGTCCCCGCCCACCATGTCGCCGTCGCGCGTCGCTCCGGTCCAGCGCGCCATCAGCCCGGCAGCCACCGCCTGCTGTACCCCCGCCGAAGCGCCCGCCGCCTGTACGCCGCGTACGGTTTCTTCGAGGTTCAGCAAACAGAGGTAGTTCTCCCGGCCCTTGCGGACCACCACCTTGCGACGCTTCTCACGGCGTTCGGGGAAGAGCCGGTCAAGCTCGCCGTCGATCTGGCTTTGCAGGTTGCGGGTGTAGGTCGAAATCCACACCGGCCCGGCGTTCTTCTCCGACCAGAGGCTGGCCGGGGCGATATAGCCCAGGGTCTTGCCGACCCCCGTTCCGGCCTCGGCCAACACGAAGTTCGGCGTGTCCGGTTCGGCGCGCGGCTGGAAGGCCTGTGCGACGGCGGAGGCGTAGTCGGCCTGCTGCGGCCTCGGCTCGGCATCCTCGCCCAGAAGCTCGGCGAGGCGATGACGGGTTTCGGCGTCGGATACGCTTTGGTTACCCGGCGGCGGTTCGGGCGGTTGCTCTTGCCACTCGGGCAGGCGCTGCCAGACCTGTAGCCCGGCTCCCTGGCGCGGCGCGACCGCGCCTTCGCCGTCGTAGCCCAGCGCGGCGAGGACGCAAGCGCCCCAGGACCAGCCCGCGTGTGCCATCGTCCAGGCCACCGGAAGCGCGTCATCCCGTGCGGCCTGACTTTGGGCGGAAAGCTCTGTAAGCAAAGCGCGCGCCGCCTCGAAGAGCGTGGCCGCCGCATCCTCCAGGCTCTCCGGCATTGTGAGAGCGAGCGCGGACGCCAGCCCGCGCGGCGTCGGCGTGCAGAAGCGGGCAGGACGCACGAAAGCGTAAAGCTCCAGAAGGTCATAGGCGGCAAAGGGATCGCTACCGAGCCTGCGGGCGGTGGCGCGGACGTGACAGACCAGCGGCGCCTCGGCCCGTGCCCGCGCCAAGGCATCGCGCGGTTCGAGCCGCACCACCTCGCCGTCGGCTTCCATCCATCCGGCGGTCTTGAATCCGGGCGCAAGCGCGGGTGCGCGCGGCAAACGCAGCGGCGCGGCGGACGCGGGCGAAGCGGATGAGTCTGGGGTAGGGTTCTTCATCGCGCGGGAGTATAGAGACGCCGCGCCCACGCCGCTACGTCAGCGACGTGTTTTCCATGCTGATTCAGGAGACTGCAAATCCAGCGCTTATCCCCCAACCGCGTTGACCTTCCCCCTTGACCCGCCTAGTGTCCCGCGCAGTTTTGACACTCGACCGGCATACGGGACGATTACAAGCCATGACATCCGAACTGCGCGACCTCGCCCGAAACGCGAAGGCCTGGCCCTTCGAGGAAGCCCGAAAGCTGATCGAGCGGACGGGGGACAAAACGCCGGAGAAGGGTTTCGTGCTGTTCGAAACCGGCTACGGCCCCTCCGGCCTGCCGCATATCGGGACGTTCGGAGAGGTGGCGCGGACTACGATGGTGCGCCGCGCCTTCGAGGCGATGAGCGATACGCCGACGCGGCTGATCTGCTTTTCCGACGACATGGACGGGCTGCGCAAGGTGCCGGACAACATCCCGAACCAGGATAAAGTGCGCGAACATCTGGGGAAGCCGCTGACGCGCATTCCCGATCCCTTCGGCACGCACGAGAGCTTCGGCCATCACAACAACGCGCGGCTGCGGGCCTTTCTCGATACCTTCGGCTTCGAGTACGAGTTCGTTTCGGCGACCGATTGCTATACTTCGGGGCGTTTCGACGCGGCCTTGCTGCAAGCGCTCAGGCGCTACGACGAGATCATGAAGGTCATGCTGCCGACGCTGGGCGAGGAGCGGCAGCAGACTTACAGCCCCTTCCTGCCGCTTTCGCCCAAGACCGGCAAGGTGCTCCAAGTTCCGATCCTGGAGCACGACGTCGAGGCCGGGACCATCGTCTTCGAGGATGAGGACGGCACGCGCGTCGAGCAGCCGGTGACCGGCGGCCACTGCAAGCTGCAATGGAAGCCGGATTGGGCGATGCGCTGGTATGCGCTGGACGTCGATTACGAGATGTCCGGCAAGGACCTGATCGACTCCGCCAAGCTCGGCAACCGGATCACGAAGATTCTCGGCGGGCGGCCGCCCGAGGGCTTCCACTACGAGTTGTTCCTGGACGAGAACGCGGAGAAGATTTCCAAGTCCAAGGGCAACGGGCTGACGGTGGACGAGTGGCTGACTTACGCTCCGGCGGACAGCCTTTCACTGTTCATGTTCCAGAAGCCCAAGGCGGCGAAGCGGCTTTACTTCGACGTGATTCCTCGGATGGTGGACGACTACCTGACATTCCTGGAGAAGTACCACGCCGAGAGCGACCCGGCGAAGCGGCTGGAGAACCCGGTCTGGCACATTCACGAGGGCAACCCGCCGAAGGCCGAGACGGGCCTCAGCTACTCGATCCTGCTCAACCTCGCCAGCGCGGCGAATACCGAGGACCGGGAGACCCTCTGGGGCTTCATCACCCGCTACGTGCCCGAGGCGACGCCGGAGAGCGCGCCGATCCTGGACCGGTTGGTCGGTCACGCGGTCGCCTATTACCGTGATTTCGTGAAGCCGAACAAGCGCTACCGCGCGCCGACGGAGATGGAGCGCGCCGCGCTGGAAGATCTGATGCGTGAGCTTGAAGCTCTGCCTGTGGACTCCAGTGCGGAAAACATTCAAAACCGCGTGTACGAGGTTGGCAAGCGCCACGACTTCGAAAACCTGCGCACTTGGTTCAAGACGCTCTACGAGGTGCTGCTGGGGCAGGAGCAGGGGCCGCGTATGGGGTCCTTCATCGCGCTCTACGGCCTCGCCGCGTTCAAGAACCTGTTGCGCCGCGCGCTGGCGGGCGAGGATCTGGCGCAGGTGGGCTAACAACCATGCCTGCCAACTTTGCGGATCGAAACAGTTGCTCTCGCAAATCGAGAGACGCATAACGGGACCCATGACCGAGTCCACTTTCGTCTTCCTCGTCGACTTGGAGCGCACGCCCGAGTTCGATTTCGACACGCTGGCGGCGCAAAGCGACAGCCGATGGGTCTGCCTGGGACTGCTGAGCGATACCGCGCGGCTGGCTGGCACCGCGCCGGCCTTTGCGCGGCGTATTGCCGGGGACGCCCGCTTCGCCGTTCTGGGATGGGCCGATCTGCCGGAGGTCCTGTTGTCGCGCGCAGATGCCTTCGCGGTCATTCTGGACGGCGCGCTCGCGCTCGCGCCGGACCTGCTGGCGCGTCTGCGGGCGGAGACCGAAGCGTCCGAGGCGGAGCCGGGCCTGCTGCTCTGCCTGCCGGACCACCGCGCGCAGGAGACGGAGCCGCCGCCCAAACGCTTCTGGGACAGTGATCTCGCGCTCGCGCGCGACAGCTTCGGCGCGGTCAAGGTCCTGCGGGCGGCGCGGCTGGCGGGATGGCTTTCGGCGGTGGACCTCGGCGAGGCAGCCTGGCCCTATGGCGTGGCGCTGCTGGAGGCGGCGAGCTTGGGCCGCGAGCGGGTGCGCGTGCTGGACGATCCGCCGTACCATCCGCTCGACGGGCGGGAAGACGGGGAGCGCAAAGCCTCGGAACTCCGCCTTGCCCGCGCCGTGCTGCCGCGCTTTGGACGGCACTTGCAACTGGTCGAAACGGGCGAGGGGGAGCGCCGCCTGCTCGCCGCGCCGCCGCGCTGGCCAAGGGTATCGGTCATTATTCCCACGCGCGATCAGCTTTACTATCTGCGCCGCTGTGTGGACGATCTGCTGCAAGCGACCGACTATCCGGCTTTGGAAATCCTGATTGTCGACAACAACAGCGAAGAGCCGGAAACCCTCGCTTACCTGGAGAAAATCGCCGCGCAACCGAAGGTTCGCGTCGTTCCGGCCCGAGTCCCCTTCAATTATCCGAAGATCAACAACCTCGCGGTCGAGCAGGCGGGCGGCGAAGTGCTGCTGTTCCTCAACAACGATATCAGCGTGCTTGAGCCGGGATGGCTGAAGGAGATGGTGTCGCAGGCGCTCCGCAGCGATGTCGGCGCGGTCGGGAGCCTGCTGTTTTACCCCGACGGGCGGATACAGCACGCCGGAGTGCTGTTGGGGGCCGACGGGGGGATCGCCGGACACATCGGGCGGCTTTGCGAGGATGCCTGGATCGACGAAGGACCGGGGCGCGCGGTGCAGGAGTCCTCCGCCGTCACCGCCGCCTGCATGGCGATGCGCCGCTCGGTGTTCGACGAGATCGGCGGATTCGATCCGAACCTGGCGGTGAGCTACAACGATGTCGATCTCTGCCTGCGGGCGTGGCGGCATGGTTTCCGCGTGGTCTGGACGCCGTTCGCGCGGCTGGTGCATCACGAGTCCGTTAGCCGAGGAAGCGACGACCTTCCTGAGAATCGCGAGCGGGCCCTAGGGGAATATCACGCAATGCGTGCACGCTGGGGGGTGTTTTTACAACGAGACGCGCATTATAGTGCCGCTTTCTCCACCAAGCTGCCGGGCTACCAAGCATCGAACGCTCCGCCCAGAACCAACTGAGATGGCTGTCTTTTCCATGAAAACCGCAGACGCCGTGCAGCTTGAAACCCTGGAACCGCTGGTTTCCGCTCCCTCGCGGCTGGTCGAGAAGACTCCGGCCCGGACTCACATTCCGTTCTTGCGTTGGGTGGTGCGCGCGGTCGAGCCGGATCTTGCGGTGCGGCTCGGCGTGGGCGGCGGCGACCTCTACCTCAGCCTCTGCGACAGTCTCGTGGCCCTTGGCGGGGAGCGGCAGTGCCACGGCCTCGTCCTGCCTTCGTCGGAGGGTGATGACGGCGAGTCGGACTTTGCGGAGCTTTCCGACCATCACGACCGCGCATACCGCCACATCTCCACGCTGCATCGCGGGGCATCGGAAGACCTGGTGAAGCGGGTCGAGGCGGGTACGGTAGATCTGCTGCACATCGACGGGCGGGCGCTTTCCGAGCAGGTGGAGGCGCTGCTCGCGGCGTGGCGGCCCAAGCTCAGCGCGCGTGCGGTCGTGCTAATCGACGGCGTGGCGATGGAGGGCGGCGACGTCCGCGCGGTTCAAGCGTGGGGCCGTCTCGCCGCAAAAAATCCCACGGCTGCGTTCTCGCACGGCGGCGGGATCGGTGTGCTGCTGCCCGGCACGGAGCCGGTGGCGGCGCTTCGGACACTGATCGAGGCAGGGCCGGAGCGGCGCGCGGAGCTGGAAGGGTTCTTTGCGACGCTCGGTGAAAATGTTGTGGCGGCCTATGAAGCCGACGACCTGCGCGACGCCGTCCGGGGCATGCAAACGCGCTTGAGCGTGCAGGCGGACCAACACGCGCGGCTGCTGTCGTTCAGCAGCGAGGCCCAGCGCATCGCCCTCGACCAGAGCGAGACCATTACGCGCTTCGTGGAGGCCGAAACGCGGCGGCAGGAGGAATCGCGGGCTTGGCGCGAGCGGATCGAGGCGCTGGAGCACCAGATTGCCGCCAACCGGAATGATCTGCATGAGACGCAGGCCGAACTGCGCAGGCGCGAGGGCGAGTGTGAAGAGACACAGGCGCATCTGACCTACGCTCAGGCGGAGTTGCAGAGGCTCGAAGGCGAACTTGGCATGATACATCGCTCGGTTTCCTGGCGGTTGACCAAGCCCCTCCGGGCAGCGAGGGGCGGGCTGCGTCGAATGCTCATGCGCAGCAAGCTGACGGCGCGCGAGGTGGCCTTCTCGCTCCCCGGCGGCCGGTCCGCCTACATCCAGCTCGCACAGGCCAGCAAGTCCGTCCTCGGCGAGGTCGCGCCTGCTGGGCAGGCGTCGCCGAAGATGTCCCTGGAAGAAGCGAAGGAACACTTCCGGGCGCAAACGCGCGACGCCTTCGACGCCTTCATGGAGTCGGGGGAGCGGCTGGATGTCCCGGCCTATGCCCATCCAGACGTCACGATTCTCCTGGTGCTTTACAATCAGGCGCCGTTGACTTTGGCTTGCCTCAAGTCTCTGCGCGACAAGGCTGCGGTCGCTTGCGATACATTGATCGTCGACAATGCTTCCAGTGACGAAACGCCGGACCTGCTGGACCGGGTGAGCGGTGCGGACGTCATCGTCAACGCGGAAAACGTGGGCTTCCTGAAGGCCGTCAATCAGGCGGCGGAGGTGGCCAAGGGCAAGTATATCCTGCTGCTCAACAACGATGCCCTGCTGCGCGACGGTGCGCTGGCGGCGGCGGTGGAGGCCTTCGAGCGCGAGGCCGATGTCGGCGCGGTCGGCGGGCGAGTGGTGCTGCCGGACGGGCGTTTGCAGGAGGCCGGGAGCATCATCTGGGCGGACGGAAGTTGCCTCGGTTACGGGCGCGGCATGGAGCCGGAAGCGGGGGAGGCGATGTTCCGCCGCGAGGTGGACTACTGCTCCGGCGTGTTCCTGCTGGTGGAGCGCGAGACGTTCCTCGGCATGGGCGGCTTCGACGAGCGCTACGCTCCGGCGTATTACGAGGAATCGGATTTCTGCATGCGTCTGCGCGAAGCGGGCAAGCGCGTGCTCCACGAGCCCGCGGTCGTTGTGGATCACTTGGAATTCGGCTCGTCGCAGAAGAGCGAGCAGGCGCTGGAGTTGCAGCGGCGCAACCGCGATATCTTTTACGAACGCCATCGGGAGACGCTGGAGCGCGATCACCATGCGCCCAAACCGGAAAACATCCTCCCGGCCCGCGCGCGCGGCGCGTGGCGGGGACGCGTCCTGATGATCGACGATTGTGTGCCGGTTCCGACGAAGGGCGCCGGATTCCCGCGCGCCTGCGAAATGGTTCAGGATTTGGTCGATCTCGGGTACGAAGTCACGCACTATCCGCTACGCTTCCCGCACGAGCCTTGGGACGAAGTTTACGCCCACCTGCCTGCCGGGGTCGAGGTCATGCTGGGGCGCGGCGAGCGCGGTTTTCAGGCGTTCCTGGAAGAGCGGCAGGGCTTTTACGACATCGTTCTGGTGAGCCGCCCGCACAACATGGCGGAGATCGACCGCCTCCGCCGCAAGTCGCCCGAGCTCTTGCAGGGCGCAAGGGTGATTTACGACGCCGAAGCGGTTTTCGCCATGCGCGACATTGCGAAGGCCGAGGTGCTGGGCTCTCCTTTCTCCCCGGCCGCCGCCGAGCGGATGCTGACGAAGGAACTGGCGCTGTGTCGGCAAGCGTCCGGTATCATGACCGTCTCGCCCTTGGAAGCGGAGCATTTCCGGGCAGCCGGTTACGCCAATGTCCATGTGCTTGGCCACAGCCTGGAGTCCGACCCCACGCCCACGCCGTTCGAGGAGCGGTCCGGCCTGCTTTTCGTCGGGCGCTTGACCGAGGACGATTCGCCGAACACCGACTCGCTGCTTTGGTTCGTCGAGCAGGTCATGCCGCGCTTGCGCGAGCGCCTGGACCTCGACGTTTCGCTCGCCGTCGCGGGCCTGACCGAAGCGCCGAAGGTGCTCGCCTTGAAGGAGCGCGGCGTACAGATGCTGGGCAAGGTGCCGAGCCTCTACCGGCTTTACGACGAGCGCCGCGTCTTCATCGCTCCGACCCGCTACGCCGGAGGTATCCCGCACAAGGTCCACGAGGCGGCCGCCCACGGCCTCCCCAGCGTCGTGACTCCGCTGCTGGCGCGGCAACTCGGATGGAGCGACGGCGAGGAAATTCTGGTGGCGGACACGTCCGAAGCTTTCGCCGAAGCCTGCGCCCGGCTGCACGAGGATGCGGCGCTCTGGGCGAGCCTGAGGGACAACGCGCTCCGCCGCATCGAAACCGAATGCTCCCCGGAGCAGTTCCACGCGACCTTGGAGCGGATCGTCGGCGGCGATCCCCTCTAACGGCGGCGACGGCTTTTCCTGCTCGCAGAGGGCGCGCCCATCAATACGGCCCAAGAGGGCCTACCCGGCGTGAGCGCGTGGCTTCTCTTGGCGGCTCCTCGGATAGGGTGTCTCCCCTCAGTCGCGAAGAGCGACAGCTCCCTCTCAGGGGAGCGGGAAGGGGAATGGGAAGGGCGGGCCGCACGACACTACACCCTCTTCCCGCTCCCCTCAGGGGGAGCTGCCGCGCTTGCGGCTGAGGGGAGCGAAAGACTCGTCGCGTCAGCGACACCGCAGGAAATCTTGTAGTATTGAGGCGTTCCCCTCTCCAAGTCCGTACCACTGACAGCCAAAAGCGTGAACAAGTCAGATCACGGGTTCGGCGGTATCACAGCACTAAACCTGCCGCGCCGCCTCGACCATCGCCTTTAGCTTCGCCTGTACGAGCCTCCGGTCCAGCATGGCCAGTCCGCAGTCGGGCGCGGCGATCAGGCGGTGGGGGTCGATGTGCTCCAGGGCCGCGCGCAGGCGGTCGCGGATGTCCTCCACCTGCTCGACTTCCGATCTGGCGATGTCGAGAACGCCCAGCATGACCGTCGTGCCGGTGAAGGTTTCCAGCAGCCGCAGATCGTTGTGGCGGTGGGCGTCTTCCAGGCTGACCGCGTCGATCGCCGCCAACTCCAGCGCCTCCGCCATGCGTCCGTAAGCGGCGGGATCGGCCTTCGGGTAGTCCTCTTGATCCACCTCCGCCGGATAGCCGCAGCAGATGTGAACCGCGCGCATCGTCTCCTTGGGCACCTTGTGGAAGCAGCGCGCGAGATTGTCGATCCCGAACGCCAGCGCCAGATCGGGATGCCGGGCCAGCAGCGGCTCGTCCACCTGAATCCAGGGGCAGCCCGCCTCCGCCAGATCGCGAATCTCGGCGTTCAGCGCATCGCCCATGGCCGCGCAGAACGATTGCGGATCGCTGTAGTAGTCGTCGGCGGTCGAACCCCAGACGGTGAGCGGGCCTGGAACGGTGATCTTGACCGGCTTCTCCGTGGCCTCCTGCGCGACCCGCCAGTCATGGCGCAGGAAACGCTCCCCCGCCTTGATCGGGCCCGTCACCGTCGGCACGCGGGCGCTCCAGCCGCCGTCGCGCATCTCCCGCTCGGTCAGCCGTTCGAAATCGAAGCCCTGCAACCGGCGCAGATGGTAATAGATGTAGTGCTCGCGCCGGACCTCCCCGTCGGTGGGAATGTCGATCCCCAGGGCGTCCTGTTCCCGCACGACGTCCTGCGTGCCCAGGTCGATCGCCCGCTCGTCCTCGGGCGTGCGTTGGCGCAGGAAGGCGCTGTACGCGCGGGTGGGATCGGTGGGGTGGACGCCGGCGTCGGACTCAGGTTTGTCGTGATGCCACTGCGGTACGCGAACGCCGGGCGGTTTCGGGTAAGCCCCAATGGTTGTCGTCTTCAGCGCCATGATCTCGCTTCGAATCCAAACGCGTGCTGCCGGAATGCCGATGAACAGTAGCGGCGAGCAATGCGCGGCCTCAAGGGGGGAGATTGACAGCCTCCTCCGAGGGTGCTTTCACAAGGTCCCGATTTCGATGAACGGAGAGTACGGAACGTGAGCGATTTGCCCAAAGTGCCGATGACGCGCGCGGACTATCCGCATTTTTTGATTGTTCCGACGCGCTGGATGGACAACGACATCTACGGCCACGTCAACAACGTGGTCTATTATTCCTACTTCGATACGGTCATCAACGAGTACCTACTGCGCTCCGGCGGGTTGGACATCCACAATCCCGAGGCGGTGATCGGCGTCTGCGCGGAGTCCGGCTGCCGCTTCAAGGCGGCCTTTACCTTCCCCGAGCCGGTGGAGGCGGGACTGCGGGTGGCGCATCTCGGACGGCGCTCGGTGCGCTACGAGATCGGGCTGTTCAAGCGGGGCCGCAAAGAAGCCGCCGCCGAGGGGCATTTCGTGCACGTCTTCGTGCCGCGTGGCGACATGACCAGCGCAGTCGCCGTGCCCGATGCCATCCGAACCGCGCTTGAGGCGATTCAGGTCGCGGGGTGACCTACCGAGGGAAAGACTGTGCCCAGTGGCAAGGGGTTGTTAAGCTTACCTAACTTATTATGGCATGATCGGACGATTGGGCCAGGGAATACGGCGTGAGCGAAAACGGCACGGCTACCGGCGACACTGTCACTTTTTTCGACCGCACCTATGATGAAGCCTTGCAGCTTGCGCGGGATGCACGGGACTACATCGCGGCGAAGGGGCAGGGTGAACGTGCGGGAATGTCGCCCGATCTGCGCCTTGCCGCCAGTTGCGAAGAGATGCGCATAACCGCGCGGATCACCCAGGTCATGGCCTGGATGCTGGTGCAGCGGGCGGTTCATGCCGGGGAGATGACGCGTGCGGAAGCGGCGGAAGAGCCGAACCGCCTCTCCGGCCAATCGGCCTGTCTCGGCGAGCCCGTGGTGCCCGAAGCGGAGCTGCCGCCGCGCCTTTCCAGCCTGCTGCAACGCTCCCGCAGCCTTTACGAGCGGGTTCAGCGCCTGGACGCGACGCTCGACGGCTGACGTCTGCGAAGACCTTTAGCCGGGCCGCACTCGTAGTCCGGGGCTCGGTTTGAGCACAGCTTCGCCGCCGCATGAATCCCGCATCTGCGGGCGCCATCCGGCGGCGTGATCGCTACAGATGTCAGCACCGCGGCATTTACGGCCGCGGCGGGTCTTATTCGCCGCCGGCAACCTTGCCGAGATTGCCGAAGCGCTTGTTGAACTTCGCCATCTGTCCGCTGGTGTTCGACACGCGGTGCACACCGGTCCAGGCGGCATGCGTCTTCGGGTCGATCTCCAGGCGCAGCTTCGCGCCGGGCTGGCCATAGGTGGAGCGCGTCGTGTATTCGGTCCCGTCGGTCATCACGACGGTGATCTCGTGATAATTGGGATGGATTTCGTTCTTCATGACAAACCTGCTGATTACGAGGGCATCGCGGTTATAGGCAACGTGTGCGCCTGACGCAAGAGTGGAAGCGGATGAGACACGGCAACGCGTTCAGGTTAACGTGGGACGCTGGCGTTGAGGCCGCGCGAGACGGTTGACCGGTTCACGGCGCGTTGCGCTGAGAGGGGTCGCGGGTGAAGGCTCCGGGCACTTCGACCGTTCCTTCGTGGCGCTGACGCCGCGCCGCCTCGGACCACCAGAGAAGCTGGTCCAGCGTACGATCCAGATAGCCGTCCCAGCGCGGGCCGTCCACGCCCTCCGGGTAGCCGCCCGCCTCGTCGAAGATTTCCTGCGCCTTGGGAGCATGAATCATGGCGGAAACCGGTAGGCAACCAAGTTCGGACAGAAACGTCCGCATGCCGACGGCGGCGCGCGTGCCGCCCCATTGCCCGGCGGAGTAGGTCGCGATGGCGCTGGCCTTGTAGGCGTAGAGCGAGCTGCCGAAGTGATTGAGCATGTCGGCCAGCGCCGGGCTCATCGAATGATTGTACTCCGGGCTCACCATGACATAGCCGTCCGCCGCCGCGATCTCGCCCGCAAGGGTTTCAAGCTGCTCCGGGGCCTTCCCTTTTGCAAATGCGAAATGCGGCTTGAACGGTGTTGGAAACGTCAGGTCGAGCGGGTCCACCAGACTGGCTTGCACCCCCTTCGCGTCAAGGCGGGCCAGGCAGGCTTTCGCCACGCGATGTCCGAGGCGCGCCGGGCGCGGCGGCGTGCTGTCCCGCGCCGAACCGAGAAAAACCAGAAATTTCAAAGTCATGCCAATGCCGCTGTTCGATTGTGGTTCACGCCATTTCTGTCAATACAGCCGTTTCCCCACGCCTCGCAAGCGGCAATCCGTTCGCCCGCGCGCAGGCCCCTCGATACGGCCCAAGCGGGCCTACTCGGGGTGAGCGAAACCCTTATCTTGCAAGAGTCCTCACCCCGAGTAGGCGCTTCTTCAGCGCCGTATCGAGGGGCCGCCGCCCTCTCCGATTGGAAAGCTCAGCGAAAGAAACCGAACCCTCAGTTCAGCCGCTCCAGCGCCAGCGCGATGCCCTGGCCGCCGCCGATGCACAGCGTGACGACTCCGCGCGTCAGGCCGTCGCGCTGCATCGAATGCAGCAGGCGCGTGGTGAGGATCGCGCCGGTTCCGCCGATGGGGTGGCCGTGGGCGATCGCGCCGCCCTCGACATTCACGATGTCGTCGGGGAAGCCCAGGTCGCGGGCGACCGCGATGGCGATGGCGGCGAAGGCTTCGTTGATCTCGACACGCTCCACGTCGCCGGTCCGCCAGCCCGCGCGTTCCAGCGCCTGACGCACCGCCGGGACCGGGCCAATTCCGAACATCCCTGGATCGACCGCGCCGACGCCGTATCCGGCCAGCCGCGCCATCGGCGTCAGGCCGTTCTTGTCGGCCCAGCCGCGCTCCGCCGCGATCATGGCCGCCGCGCCGCTGTTCAGCCCCGGCGCGTTCCCCGCCGTGATCGTGCCGTCCTTGCGGAAGGCCGGTTTCAGCTTCGCCAGCCCCTCTTGCGACGCGTCGGGCCGCGCCTGCTCGTCGGTGTTGAAGGGCTCCGGACCTTTGCGGCCCTTGACCTCGACCGTGACCATCTCGGCGTCGAACTTCCCGGCCTCGCGGGCCTTGCAGAAGCGTTGGTGCGAGCGCGCCGCCCAGGCGTCCTGCTCCTCCCGGCCGATCTGGTACTTCTGTGCCAGATCCTCGGTGTGCCAACCCGAATGCCGATCCGAGAAGGCGTCGTTCAAGCCGTCGTAGAGCATGGAATCGTAAATCTGAGCATGGCCCATGCGATAGCCCCAACGCCCGCTGGACATCAGGTAGGGGGCCATGTCCATGTTCTCCATGCCGCCCGCGACCGTGGCGTCGGCATGGCCCAGAAGTACCTCCTGCGCTGCCGAAACGACCGCCTGAACGCCCGAACCGCAGACGCGGTTCACCGTGACGGCGGGCACTTCGACGGGCAGACCGCCGTTGACCCCGGCCTGACGGGCGGGATTCATCTTGTTGCCCGCCTGGATGACGTTGCCCATGACCAGAGACTGTATCTTCGCCGGGTCCAGTTTTGCCCGGGACAGCGTCTCCCGAACCACGACCGCGCCAAGCTCGGTTGCCGGGGTGGTCTTCAAGCCCCCGCCATAGGCTCCGATCGCCGTCCGCACCGGATTGCACAGCACGACTTCGCGTTCCGCCATCAGCTTTCTCCCTTTCTTGAACGATCCGGCATTCAAGCGCGCCAGGACGGCTTGCGCGTCCGGAGCGTCAAGGTAAGAGAAAGCGAGGACGCGGGCCTTGCGTCAGATCAAGCTTGCCGAATTTGCAGGCGACCCGCCTTCAAAGGCTTCGACCTTTGTCCCGGCGCATTTTCGAAGCGGCGAACCGGTATCCACTTGGTGGCCGGAGGCCACCGAGCCGAGCTGTCCGCCTGAAAATGCTCTAGGGCCGCAGGTCCATCTCGTGGACCCGGGCGCTGCGGGGCTATGCCGTGCCGGGCAATCGCTTCCCCGTCTTCAGCCTCGAACGTTTTTGGTTCTGGACCGGCAGATGATGTGATTTCAATAGAGGGACACAGAGAACGAGCCATAATTGATCGCGGGGAGAGGCCGAACGATGGAGAGCAGGCAAGAATCGCAAGAAACGAAGGTCTCCTCCACCAAGTATTTCGATTCGGCGGAAATCGGCGCCATCGCGCACTTGTATAGAGGCGAGGTTCATCGCAGTACCGTATGGCGCAGCCGACTCGACAACACCACGAATTGGGCGGTGGTCACGACGGGAATTGCGCTATCGCTGACCTTCGCAGGGCCGGAAGCATCGCCCTTGCCGCTGGTCCTGGTGGGTATCCTGGTGCTGGTCTTCCTGATGTTCGAGGCGCGGCGCTACCGTTACTTCAATGTATGGCGAGCGCGGGCGCGGCTTCTCGAAACGGATTTCTATGCGCCGATGCTGTCCGGCAGAGGCGTCACGGTGGAGTCGGGCTGGAGCGACCTGCTCGCCCGCGACTACATTTCGCCGGAGCACCATATCAGTTTTGTACGGGCGATAGGACGGCGGCTCAGGCGCAACTACGCGTGGATTTTGTCGATCCAACTGCTGTCGTACTATTCCAAAATCGCAATCCACCCGACGCCGATCACCGAGCCCGCCCAGGCGATCGCACGCGCCGCCATCGGACCCATCCAAGGGGAGATCGTCATTCTGGCGGGCGTGCTGTTCCATGGCGGCTGGATCGCCTTCGCTATAGCGACTTGGATCATCGAGTTGCGGGTGCGCCGCCGCCGGGGCACGCGTGTTGCGATGGGGTAAGGCTGTTCGAGAAAACCACTTTGGACCTTGGAGTATAGGGGAATGACGTTCACCCGCGCGTCACGCGGCTTGCGATTCGCTTCGACAGTGCTGTTTCTGGTCGCGTTGACGGCGCTTGGCGCCTGCGGCCTGCAACGCGACATCAAGGAGCCGCAAGTGGTGTTGGAAAATGTCCGTCCCGTTGGCGGCGGTGTGTTTTCCCAACAGGTCGAACTCGACCTGCGAATCACCAATCCCAACGACTTCGCCTTGCCCTTCGACGGGATGAGGGCGGACCTGCGGGTGAACGACATCCCCTTTGCCCAGGGGGTTTCCGATACGCGCATAACGATTCCACGTCTGAGCAGCGAAACCGTCACCCTCACGGCGACCGTCAGCACGTTCGACCTTGCCCGGCAGGTCTTTAACGCGGGCCGTGGCGCGAGGACTTTCAGCTATGCCTTGGACGGAACGGCCTACCTGGGCGGTGGCCTTGCGCGCTCGCAGGTCGGATTTCAGCAATCGGGCGGATTCCAGCTTGCGCCCGATGCCGAGGGTTCAGGGACCGAGCTGCGCCCATCGCCGCAGTGAGGAAGAGCACGGCGGGAAGTTCAAGGCTCCCCCGCGACCATCTCCCGCAGCTTGTCGAGGCAGGCTTCCCGGTCCGGGCGGAAGTCGCGTTCCTGCCACCAATCGTCGAGGGCGCGCAGCAACCGGCCCATCTCCGGCCCCGCTTTGACGCCCAGCGCGCGCAAGTCGCCGCCATTTACCGGCAGGCGTTTGGGCGACCAACGCGCTGCTTGCTCAAGCGCCTGGGAAAGCCGGTCGATCTTCACCGCCGCACCATGGCCGGAGCGCGTCGCTGCCGCCAATAGCAGAAGGTCGCGGGCGCGCGCTCCGCCGTGGCGGTGCAGGAACCGCCGTAGCCACTGGGCGGATAGCTCGGGTTCGACCGCCTGCACCCGCTCCGGCGGGGCTGCGTGGAGGAGCCGCTCGCGTTCTTTTCGCGAGAGACGCAGCCGCTCCGCCTCCGCTTCGATTTCTTCGGGCGAGGCTTCCAGCAGGGCGGCAAGGCGTAATCCCTCGTCCGGCGACACGGCAAGCTTTTGCTCCACCTCGATCAGCCCGCTCAGCCGGGCCAGTCCGCGGGCTTCCGGCAGCACGGCAGCCAGTACGCCGCCTTCCGCCATCACCGCGATCACCTGCCGGGGGTCGGGCGCGGTGAGGAGACGCAGAAGCTCCTGCCGCAGCCGCTCGCCCGAAAGGTGCGCCAGCCCGCCCGCGTGCTTGACCGCCGCGCGTAACGCCACCGGCTCCGGCGGGCCTTGCCCGTAGTGGGCATGAAACCGGAAAAACCGCAGAACGCGCAGGTAATCTTCCCGGATACGCTGCTCCGGCTCTCCGACGAAGCGGACCCGGCCGATCAACAGGTCCTCCCAGCCGCCGAAGGCGTCGTAGATCGTGCCGTCCGGCGCGCAGAACATCGCGTTCATCGTGAAGTCGCGCCGCGCGGCGTCGGCGATCCAGTCGTCGGTGAAGGCGACGCGGGCGTGGCGGCCGAAGGTTTCGACGTCGCGGCGAAGCGTCGTGATCTCGAAGGGGTGGTGATCGCTGACCGCGGTAATCGTGCCGTGTTCCACGCCGGTCGGCACCGCCTTCAGCCCGGCGCGGCGTAGCAGCTCCATGACGCGTTCCGGCTCATCGGGCGTGGCAATGTCCACGTCCTTGACCGGGCGGCCGATCAGCGAATCGCGCACGCAGCCGCCGACAAAGCGCGCCTCGCTGCCCCCGGCTTCGAGGGCTTCGATCACGCGGCGGGTTTCCGCTGCGCGCATCCAGGATTGCGGCTCGATCCGTCCGGCTGGCTCCATCGGACTAATCCGGCGGCCTGATCGGCGGGTCCAGGCGCTCCAGCAGTGCCTCTCCGTTGTCCTCTTCGTCATCGATCCGGCGACTGGGAATCAACTCGCCGTCGATATAGCGGGGCTGCTCGATCCGCGTGCCCGGCGCGGCGGGGTCGGAGAGGATACGCCAGCCGATCAATACGGCGGCCATGAGCACGAGCCCCGTAAGCGCCAGCCAGGGCCAGGGGGCATCCGACATCGTCGCGGTGTTGTTCTGTCCGCCGCCCTGCGAGCGGGCGAGCGAGACGTAGAGGAAGTACACCAGGAACGGCAGCGCGATCGGGAGGACGACCGTCAAAATCTGTCTCAGCATGGATGCTCCAACACTTCCACCAGATTGACGAGCATGCCCGCCGTTGCTCCCCAAATATAGTAGTTACCGTAGGGGAACGCGTAATAGTAGCGGTCCCGCCCGTCGTAGCGGCGCGTGTGAACTTCCCTCACCGCCGGGTCCAGCAGGAAGCCGAGCGGAACCTCGAAAACCTCCGCCACCTCGTGCGGATTGGGGTCCAGGCGCTTTTGCGGGTCGCTTACCCCGACAACAGGCGTTACGCGATAGCCGGTCCGGGTGATATAGGTGTCGAGACGGCCGATGACCTCCACATTCTTCGGCGGCAGGCCGACCTCCTCTTCCGCCTCGCGCAGGGCGGCCGCCGTGGGGCTCGCGTCCCACGCCTCGATGCGACCGCCGGGAAAAGCGATCTGGCCCGCATGTGCGCTCAAGCTCATCGTGCGGCGGGTCAGCAGAAGATGCGGACCTTCCCTGCGGCGGATCAACGGAATAAGCACCGCGGCATCGACAAGATGGCCGACCGCGCTTAACATTCCTGGATTCAGGTCGTCGTCGCCGCGCTGGTTGCCGTTGGCGGCGTCGGCGGCGGAGCCTCGCATCTGCTCAGCAGGTGCACGGTGGCGCAGCCGTCGCGCGATTTCCGCCGTCGTCAGTCCGCCGTCGCCGTTGACGGCCCCAGCGGAAAGAAACTGCCTCGGCTCCATACGCCAACGACCTCCCCTTGTCTATTGCCGGTCTTATCGTCTGTTCCATCGGTTTCGTTCGGCTGGGCCAAGTCCACCAGCTCATAAAAAACCGAGCGGGCAATCAACGCCTCCAATCCATCTCTTACGAGGATATAGGGTCTTGGCTCGCCGGTTTCAGGCGCTTGCGTCACACGAATCGGATGGTCCGCGCCTGCCTCTACCCATTGTTCCACGTTTGTACGGAATAACAGCACCTGATTGCGGCCGCTGTCTTCACGGCGCAACTCCACGGCAAGGAACGGCGCGTCCTCGACCTCGACCGGCACGCGCTCGACCGGAGTCTTCAGACAATAGCCGCCGTCATCTTCTCGCCGCAGAACGGTGGAGAATAGCCGAACAAGGTCTTTGCGCTCGATTGGCCTGCCTTCATGGTACCACGTGCCGTCACGGTCGATGCGCATATGACCGCTGCCCGCGAGCGTCATTGGGTCATCCGACGAGCCCCCCTCGCCAGCGGGCGCGCAAGGGCCTAACCTATGGAGTGGATCGAATGGCCGAATCATGGTCTTGTCGGTCTCCTCTCTGGAGTGAACGCTCCGCCGAACAGGACAGGAGGCTAAGAGGTGCCCGTCGACAGTTCTACCCGGACTTCAAGCGAAAGTGCCACGAATATGACGGCCGATTCCGACACCGGCGGCCGCCTGGCGGCGGAGATCGAATCGCTTGGCTTGCGCTTGCAATCCGCCCGCGAGTCGGTCGGACGCGTCATCTTCGGCCAACAACACGTCGTGGATCAAACCCTTATCACGCTGCTCGGCGGCGGCCACGGCCTGTTGATCGGCGTTCCCGGACTGGCGAAGACCCGGCTGGTGGAAACGCTGGGCGCCGTCTTCGGGCTGGACGAGCGCCGGGTGCAGTGTACGCCGGACCTGATGCCGGGCGATATTCTGGGCTCCGAGGTGCTGGAAGAGGACGAGAGCGGGCGGCGGTCCTTCCGCTTTGTGCCGGGGCCGGTTTTCTCGCAGCTTCTCATGGCGGACGAGATCAACCGCGCCAGCCCGCGCACGCAGTCGGCGTTGCTCCAGGCGATGCAGGAGCAGAAAGTCTCGGTCGCCGGTCATCCGCACGTCCTGCCCAAGCCGTTCCATGTGCTCGCGACCCAGAATCCGCTGGAGCAGGAGGGGACCTATCCCCTGCCGGAAGCCCAACTCGACCGTTTTCTCATGCAGATCGACGTGGGCTATCCCGACATCGACGCGGAGCGGCAGATGCTGATCGCCACGACCGGCATACAGGAGAACCGTCCCCATCCCGTGCTGGACGCGGAGGAACTGATGGCGGCGCAGCGGCTGGTGCGCCGCGTGCCGGTGGGCGAGAGCGTGGTCGAGGCGATTCTCTCGCTGGTGCGCAATGGCCGCCCCGAAACCAGCCCGCTCTCTGAAGTCCAGGAGCAGGTCGCCTGGGGACCGGGGCCGCGCGCCAGTCAGGCGCTGATGCTGGCCGTGCGGGCGCGGGCGGTCATGGGCGGCCGGTTCGCGCCTTCCGTGGACGACGTGCTGGCGCTCGCCCATCCGATCCTGCGCCACCGCATGGCGCTGTCCTTCGGGGCGCGGGCGGAAGGCGCAACGCTCGACGGCGTCATCGACCGTCTGTGCGAGCCCTTGCGATGATCCGGCGCTCATGACCGCCCCCGAACTCACCGCCCGGCAACGCGCCGAGCAGCTATCCAGCACGCTCCCGCCGCTGCTGCTGGCGGCGGAGCGGGTGGCGGCGACCGTCGCGCAGGGCGTGCACGGCAGGCGGCGTGTCGGGCAGGGCGAAACCTTCTGGCAGTACCGCGAGTACGAGGCTGGCGACGCGGCGAGCAGCATCGACTGGCGGCGCTCCGCACGTGGCGAGCGGCTGTTCGTGCGCCAGACCGAGTGGGAGGCGGCGCAGTCCGCCTGGCTGTGGCGCGACGCCTCGCCGTCGATGGACTGGCGCTCGCACGCCGGGCTGCCGACCAAGCGGGAGCGGGCGGAGTTGCTGCTGCTGGCCTTGATGGCCTTGATGATGCGGGCAGGCGAGCATGTCAGCCTGCTGGGCAGCGGCCTTCCCCCATCGGCGGCGCGCGGAACCTTGCGGCGCATGGCCCACGTGCTGGAACGCGAGGCGAGCCTCGATACCGGCGGCGCGCCGAACAGCGAGCCGTTGCCTCGCGCGGCGCAGGTCGTGCTGATCGGCGATTTTCTGACGCCGCTGGACGACGTGTCGAGGTGCCTGAAAGCCTTGTCGGAGCGCGGCGTGAGCGGCCATCTTGTGCAGATTCGCGACCCGGCCGAGGAAACGCTGCCCTATGAAGGGCGGGTGCGCTTCGAGGGGCTGGAGGGCGAAGCGCCGTGGCTGCTGTCGCGCGTCGAGGACGTGCGCGCGCAGTACCGCAGGCGGCTCCAGGCGCACAGCGAGGCCGTCGCCGAAATGGCCCGGCGGATCGGCTGGCGCTGCACCTGGCACCGCAGCGATCACCCGCCGCAGACGGCGCTGCTGGCGATCTATAGCGCGCTGGCGGGGATGGTGGCGAAATGACGGTGAAAATCGTGGTGGACAATGCACACACCTGTTCCAGCCCAAACTCTCCCAGGCAGAGAGGCTAGATGTTGGGTCTAGGCGCCTTCGCGTTTCTTCAGCCATGGCTTCTGACCGCGTTGATCGCGCTGCCCGCGCTGTGGGTCCTTCTGCGGGTCACGCCGCCCGCACCGCAAAGCGTGCGATTTCCGGCGATCCGGCTGTTGAGCGGACTGATCCCGCCGGAGGAAACGCCTGCGCGCACGCCGCCGTGGCTGTTGCTCTTGCGGCTGTTGGCGGCGGCGCTGCTGATTTTGGGGCTGGCGGGGCCGGTGATGCATCCGGCGGCGCAGCTATCCGGGAGCGGGCCGCTGGTGCTGGTGGTCGATAACGGTTGGGCTGCCGGGAAGGCCTGGCCGGAGCGGCGGCAGGCGATGGAAGCGATGCTCGACCGAGCTGAGCGCGATGGCCGCCGGGTGGTGCTGCTCACGACCGCGCCGGAGCGGGGCGATGCGCCGCTGGCCGCGAGCGATCCATTGCCTCCCGCGCAGGCCCGCGAACAGGTTCTGGCGCTGGAGCCCCGGCCTTGGCCGGTCGATCTGGAGGCGGCGCGCGGCGTTGCGGAGGAACTGCGGATTACCGGATCGGCGCATGTGGTCTGGGTCGCGGAAGGGCTGGCTGCGCCGGGAACGCGGGCGCTTGGGCAGGCGTTGCAACGTCTGGGACGGCTGGACGTGCTGCGGCCGGAGGCGGGCGCGGCGGCAATGACGATTCTGCCGCCGGAGCAGGGGCGGCGCGACCTCGCGGTTCCGATCCGCCGCGCTTCCGGCGAGGGCGAGCGGAACGTCACCCTGGTGGCGAGCGGCGAGGACGGGCGGCTGGTCGGCAGCGCCTCGGCACGCTTCGAGGCGGGGGAGCGCGAAACGACCGGCGCATTCGACCTGCCGCTGGAACTGCGAAACCGCATCACGCGGATCGGGATCGAGGGCGAGAACCACGCGGGCGCGGTGGCGCTGCTGGATGGACGTTGGCAGCGCCGCCCGGTGGGGCTGGTTTCGGCCGGACCGCTGGACGATGCGCAGCCGCTGCTGTCCGAAGGATATTACCTGGAGCGGGCGCTCGCCCCCTTTGCCGAGATTGGGCGCGGCGGGATCGAGCGATTGCTGGAGCGCGAGCTTTCGGTCATCGTCCTGCCGGATCGCGGCGCGGTGACGCGGGAGAGCCGGGAGCGGCTGGCCGCCTTTGTGGAGGAGGGCGGGGTGCTCCTGCGCTTCGCCGGACCCACGACGGCGCGCGAACTCACCGGCCCGGAGGCGGCGCAGGCAGCGGAGGGCGAGCCGTTGCTGCCGGTGCTGCTGCGCCGGGGCGGGCGGGCGCTGGGCGGTGCGATGAGTTGGGACAATTCGGCGCGACTGGCCCCCTTTGCCGCAAACAGCCCCTTCGCGCGGCTCGACATTCCCGAGGATATCCGCGTGCATCGGCAAGTGCTGGCGGAGCCCGCGCTGGACCTAGAGGAGAAAACCTGGGCGCGCCTGAGCGACGGGACGCCGCTGGTGACCGCCGAGCGGCGCGGCGACGGCTGGCTGGTGTTGATGCATACGACGGCGAACACCGAGTGGTCGAACCTCGCAATCTCGGGGCTCTTTGTGGAAATGCTGCAACGGATCGTGGATATGGGCGAGGGTGTGGCCGCAACCGGAGACGAGACGCTGCCGCCGCAGCGGGTGCTGGACGGTTTCGGCCAGCCTGCAAGCCCGGGCGCAGGCGTCCGTCCGATCACGGCGGACGCTCTGGCGGAGGGGCGCATCAGCCCGAGGCATCCCCCCGGCCTCTATGGCGGAGAGGGAAACCGGCGCGCGCATAACCTGGGCCCCGCGGTCGGTCAGCCGGAGCCGCTGGCCGAGCTGCCGCGCGGCGTCTCGCTCGCCGGGTTCGATATGCAGCCGGAAACGCGCATCGGACCTTGGCTGCTGCTGGCGGCGCTGGTGCTCATGCTGGCCGATTTCCTGATCGCACTCTGGCTGCGCGGCCTCATGCCCGGTGTGGGACAGCAGCGCAGGAGGCGCGCGGGTTCCGCCGGTGCCGCCATGGTTCTGGCGGGGGCGCTCGTGGTGATTCCCGGCGCAGCCAGCGAGGCTCATGCGGACGACGAGTTCGCGTTGCAGGCGACACTCGACACGCGGTTTGCCTACATCGAGACCGGCGACGCCGAGGCCGACCGGATCACCCGCGAGGGTCTCGAGGGGCTGAGCCGCACGCTGACCCGCCGCACCACGGTCGAGCCCGCCTCGCCGCTGGGGGTAGATCTCAGCCGCCACGACCTTTCGTTCTTCCCGCTGCTCTATTGGTCGATAAGCCCGAATCAACGCGATCTGACCGGCACGGAGGCGCGCAAGCTCAGCGATTTCATGCGCAGCGGCGGGACGATGATCGTCGACCTGCGCGAAAGCGGTGGCGGCGATCTCATGGGCGGCAACTCACCGGGCCGTCAAGCGCTGCAACGGCTGACCCGCGATGTCGACATGCCGCCGCTGAAGCCGGTGCCGGAGGATCACGTGTTGACCCGTGCGTTCTATCTTATGGATGACTTTCCGGGACGCCACGGCGGCGATACGCTTTGGGTCGAGGATACCTCAGAGGCAACCGGCGAGGGCGTGGCCTCGCTGATCGTTGGAAACAGCGACTGGGTTTCCGCCTGGGCGGTGGGCGACAATGGACGGCCGCTCTATTCCGTCTCACCCGGCGGTGAGCGTCAGCGCGAAATGGCGCGGCGCTTCGGCGTGAACCTCGTGATGTACGCACTGACCGGCGACTATAAGGCCGATCAGGTCCATGTGCCGGAGATCCTGGAGAGGCTGGGTCAATGAGCGCCGCGACCGTCATCGAATGGGCGCCCCTGCTGCCCTGGTCCGTCATTGCGGCGGTGGCCGTGGCGGCGGTGCTGGTGGTGGGGCTGGCGGCATGGCGGCGCGCGCGCGGAACGCTGTGGCGGGCGCTGGCGGCGCTGGCCCTGCTGGCGGTTCTGGCAAACCCGACGCTGGTGCGCGAGGCGCGCGAGGCCGAGGCCGACATCGCCTTGATCGTGGTGGACGAGAGCCCGAGCCAGGACATCGCGCCGCGCGCCGAGCAGACGGAAGCCATCGTCGCCGGGTTGGAAGACCGTTTCGCCAACCTGCGCG
The DNA here is from genome assembly GCA_007127165.1 of Rhodovibrio sp. GTDB lineage: Bacteria > Pseudomonadota > Alphaproteobacteria > Kiloniellales > Rhodovibrionaceae > SKZV01. The sequence continues at coordinate 26,572 of SKZV01000332.1, forward strand.
ATACCGAAGTCCGGATCGTGCGCGGCGGCCGTCCCGACGACGGGCCGCCCAGTGACGGCACCAGGCTGTTCGCCGACGTATCGCGCGCGCTGGCCGAAGTTCCGCGCGAACGGCTGGCCGGGGTCCTGCTGGTCAGTGACGGTCAGGTGCATGATGTGGCGGAGAGCGTGGCGGAGCTTGGCATCGATGCGCCGATCCACCTGCTGCGTACCGGCGGCGAAGAGGAGGGCGACCGGCGGCTCGTGATCGAAGACGCGCCCAGCTACGGCATCGTCGGCCGCGAGCAGAGCATGACCGTGAAGGTGGAGGACCTGCCGGAGCGAAACGAGAACGCCGTCGCGCACATCCGCCTCAGCCGCGACGGCGGAGAGCCGCTGGTCCGCCGCATTCCGGTCGGCGAGGCGCGCGAGGTGACCTTCACTCTGGACCGGCGCGGTCCGACCGTGATCGAGGTCGAGGTCGAGGCGGGGCCGCGGGAACTGACCATGCAGAACAACCGGGCCGCCGTCGTGGTCGAGGGCGTGCGCGACCGGCTGCGGGTGCTGCTGGTGTCTGGTGAACCCCATGCGGGCGAGCGGGCGTGGCGGCATTTGCTGAAGTCCGATCCGTCGGTCGATCTGGTTCACTTCACCATCCTGCGCCCGCCTGAAAAACAGGACGGCACACCGATCAGCGAGTTGTCGCTGATCGCCTTTCCCACCCGCGAACTGTTCGAGGAGAAGATCGAGGACTTCGACCTCATCATCTTCGACCGTTACCGCCAGCGTGGGGTGCTGCCGCAACACTACCTCGATAACATCTCCCGCTATGTCGAGCGGGGCGGCGCGCTGCTGGAAGCGGGCGGTCCGAGCTTCGCCTCGCGCCTCTCGCTCTACAACACGCCGCTGCGCCGGGTGCTGCCCGGCTCTCCCACGGGCACGATTTTCGAAGAGGGTTTTCATCCGCGCGTCAGCGAGCTTGGGCAGCGCCATCCGGTGACGGCGGGGCTCGAGGGGACTGCCAACGCCGCCGAGCCCGAATGGGGGCGCTGGTTTCGGCAGATCGGCGTCGATATCAACGGCGGCGAGGTGCTGATGACCGGCGTGCACGACGAGCCGCTGATGATCCTGGATCGTGTCGGTGAAGGACGTGTGGCGCAGCTTCTGAGCGACCACGCCTGGCTCTGGGCGCGTGGCTACGACGGCGGAGGGCCGCAGGCGGAACTGATGCGCCGGATATCGCACTGGCTGATGAAGGAGCCGGAGCTTGAGGAGGAGGACCTTCAGGCAGACGTTTCGGACGGTAACTTAAGGATTAAACGCCGTTCGCTTTCGCAAGAGCATCCGCCCGTAGAGGTGACGGCCCCCGACGGCAGCACGCAGACGCTGGAACTCGAGGACGGGGAGGCCGGTGCCGGAGTTGCGGAAATGCCGGTCGGTCAGCTTGGTATCTACGAGGTGAGCGACGGTGAGCGCACCGCGCTTGCGGCGGCGGGAGAGTTGAACCCGAAGGAGTTTCAGAACGTCCTTTCGACCGATGAGCTGTTGCAGCCGATCCTCGAACAGTCCGGCGGCGCGTCGGTCGCCTACGCCAGCGACGGCGTTCCCAACCTCCGCAAGGTGAGCCCGAACCGCAGCGCGGCGGGTCCGGGCTGGATCGGCCTGCAGGACAATCAGGCCTACCGCGTGGCGGGGGTCAGCGAGATGCCTCTGCTGCCGGCCGTTCTGGCGCTTCTGCTGGTGCTGGGCGCGCTGGTGACGGCGTGGTTCCGGGAAGGGCGCTAGAGGCATGACGGCGATCGAAAGGACTCCCCAGGAGAGAGCCGCCCGGCGGCCTTCGGTGTGGCGGCAGGCGCTCATGTTGCCCGCGTTTTTGGCGCTTGTCGCCTTCGTGGGATGGCTCGCGGCGAGTTGGACCAGTCCGGGGTTGGAAACTTGGTATGCGCAGCTCGAAAAGCCCGCATGGACGCCGCCGGATCGGGCCTTCCCGATTGTGTGGTCGGTGCTCTACTTGCTGATGGCCGCCGCGGCCTGGCAGACCTGGCGTAAGGCGCCGGAGCGCTCCAGTTGGCCGATGTTCGCGTTTTTCGTGCAGTTGGCGCTCAACGGTGTCTGGACCTACTTCTTCTTTGCTATGGCCAACGCCACTCTGGCCTTCGTAAATATCCTCGCCCTCTTGCTGGCGATTTTGGCCACGATCGTCGCTTTCGCACAAATCTCGCGGGCGGCGGCGTGTATGATGGCGCCCTACGCCGCCTGGGTCGCCTATGCCGCCACGTTGAATGCGGCCATCGTTGAAATGAATTTCTGAGGCGTAGCCGCGGTAGCAGACAGTACTATCCGGTTGGTACCTCTAAAGAATCCGCTACAGCTACGGGAACAATCGCACGGTCTTTGTGTAGATGCTGACATGGACTTCCATGATTCGTTGGAGGCTACAGTCATGCGTATGCAGAAGACCTATCGGCACTTTTTGCTTGCGACCACGGTGCTTGCGCTAACGGTGCCCGCCGGTCACCTCGCGGCCGAGGAACACGACGCGGCCGAAGACGTTGAGCAGACTGAGGACATGGAGCAGACCGACGCGGCGCAAGAGCCTGAGGCGGAGGAAGAGATCGACGCGGCTGAAGAGGCCGAGGCGGCTGATGAACCCGACCCGGCGCAAGAGGCCGAGGCGGGCCAAGGGTTCCAGATCGACGGCCAAGATCTCATTACGCGCGGACAGGCGATTCTTGAGTTGGACGTCGTGGACCCGGAGGGGCAGACCCTTGGCCAGTTGGAAGATTTCATCATCGACTTCAGCACAGCCGAGGTGCGCTATGCTCTGTTGACCGCTGCCAACGGCGCCGAGAACGATGAGCAGATGTTCGAGGACGAGGAGGACGACGAGCAAGCGCAGCAGCAAGAGGATGAGGAGGACGACCTCACCGAGGCCGAGGACGAGGACGCGGAGGCCGCGGAGGCAATCGAGGAGGGACGGCTCTACCCGATCCCACTCGCGGCGTTGAGCCTGGAGGAGCGGCCGGACGGTCCTGAGGAAGAGGCCGTCGAGGAAGAGCCGGACCCCGCCGAAGAGGACGTGGCTGAGGCCGAACCGGAGGAAGAAGAGGTCGCCGAGGAAGAGCCTGAGCCCGAAGAGGAAGAGGTGGCCGAGGAAGAGCCGGATGAGCAGCAGCGCGCTCAGCAGCTTGCCGAGGAGCATCCGGTCTATGGCATGACGGTGGACGAGATTACCGGCACCGACGTCTATAACGAGGAAGGCGAAGAGATCGCCAGCGTGCGTGAGGTGATCGTCGACCGTGCCTCTCAGGATATCCGCGCCGTGCTCGGTGTCGGCGGTTTCCTTGGTATCGGTGAGCACGAGGCCGCCATCCCGCTTGAGCACTTCCAGTATTCGGACGAGGAGGGCCACTTCATCCTCGCGATGACCACTGAAGAGGTGCAGGACCTGCCAGAGGCAGAGTACTCGGACGAAGATGTGCTTGAGTCCGACGCGCGTCCCGCCGAAGTCGCCGCGCGCGAATTCGACGAACAGCGAGGGGAGGCCGAGCAGCAGGACGAGCAGCAGCAGGAGGCCGAGCAGCAGGA
>SKZV01000234.1 GCA_007127165.1 Rhodovibrio sp.
TGACGCTGCATTTACTGGGCGTCCTGTCCGATCGCAGTCTTGTTCTATCGAACGCGATCGCCGCGCTCTACCTCGGCTTGTCGCTGACTTACATCGCCCTGATCGTCTACGCACCGCGCCCTTCCCCGGCGCGGCGCATAATCGCGATGGTCACCGACGTCGCGGCGCTCTCGATCTTCATGCATGTCTGCGACGCCTGGGGCGCGCCGCTCTACCCGATTTATCTCTGGATCACGCTTGGCAACGGGTTTCGTTTCGGCCTGCCCTACCTCGCGGCGTCGGCCCTCGTCAGCGTGCTGGGCTTCCTCACCGTCACGCTCACCACCGAGTACTGGACCGTGCAGGGGCACACGGTGCATTACGGGCTCTTGCTGGGGCTCGTCATCATCCCGCTCTATGCGGCCTCGCTGATCCGGAAGCTAACCGAGGCGAAGGTGCAGGCGGAGGCGGCAAACCGCGCCAAGAGCCGCTTCCTCGCCACGATGAGCCACGAGTTGCGCACGCCGCTCAACGCCGTGACCGGCATGACCGAGCTTTTGCGCCACACCCGCCTTGACCGCGAACAGCGAGAGATGCTCGGCACGGTTCAGACATCGGCGCGCGCGCTGCTGGCGCTGATCAACGACATTCTCGATCTTTCCCGGATCGAAGCGGACCGGACGACGGCGGAGCACGACGACTTCGACTTGAACGCGGAACTGGCGGAAGTGGTCGAAATTCTGCGGCCTCAGGCCGAAACCAAGGGATTGTCCCTGACCGTTCAGGTCGACCCGGATTTGCCTGAGATAATCAACGGCGACCGCCAACGGCTCCGCCAGATCCTGATGAACCTCCTCTCCAACGCCGTAAAGTTCACCGAAACCGGCGGCGTTCTGCTTTCGGCGGCGAGGGAGAGCGGCGATCAAGGGCAGCAGGAGGCGGAGGCCACGGATTGGCTGAGGGTGCGCGTCGCCGATACCGGCCCGGGTATCCCGCGCGAAACCCATGCCCGCATCTTCGACAGCTTCACGCAGGCGGACGACGGGATCAACAGGCGCTACGGCGGCAGCGGGCTCGGCCTTGCAATCTCCCGCCAATTCGCGGAGCTTCTGCAAGGCCGCTTGTGGGTCGAAAGCCAGCCGGGCGCCGGAAGCACGTTCCACCTCGCACTACCGCTGAATCCGGGTGAAGGCGGGGAGTTCACTGCGCTTGAGGCGGACCGGCTCGCTGGTCTTCAGGCCGTGGTGAGCCCGGACCCTGCCCTTGCGTACCTGCTGCGGAACGCCACTTCCCCCGGTGAGCCGCCGAAGGACTTTGCAACGGTGGCGGCGATGCTGGCAGACGCCATACAGGACGAAAGAAGTCGCGATGGCGTGGTCTGCCTGGACCTTCGCGGCCTGGATGAGCCGGATCGCAGGCAGCGTCTGGAGACGCTGTTCGAGACGCTTGGCGGCGCGCCCAAGGGCCTTTTATTTATCCAGGAGACATCGGATGCGCTTTCCCTCGGGACGGTGCGGGGCTGCAAAGCCGTTGCAGTCTTGGCGTCGACTGGAAGCGAGGCCGACGCGCGCCGTGCCCTCCGCGCCCTGAGCCGCTTTACGGCGGCTGCAGCGGAAAGCGCAATCCTCCCCAACCAAGTGGATGGTGACCGGTCCCAGGGCCTGCGCGTCCTGTTCGCCGAGGACAATTCGGTCAACCGTATGATGGTGCAGAAAATTCTGGACCTCGCGGGCCACGAAACCGTCCTGGCGGAATCAGCCGACGCCGCGCTTGACCTGCTCGAAGAACAGAGCTTCGACATTGTGCTGATGGACGTGAATATGCCTGGTACCAGCGGGATCGAGGCAGCGAAGCTCTACCGCATGGCCCATCCGGACGGCCCAGCGCTGCCAATCATCGCCTTGACGGCAGACGCGAGCGCGGAGACGCAGCAGCAATGCATGGAAGCGGGCATGTCCGGCTTTCTTGCCAAGCCGATGGAAAGCGCGCGCCTCCTGCAAACGATCGAGGCGCACGCGCAACGGCCTGCCATGGCCGCGCATCCTTCTTCCTCGGATGAACTTGCATCACCGAAGGTGACGGAGATCGCGAGCCATCCGGACTTCAACCAAGAGACGCAGCCTGCCATAGACATCGCGGCCTTCGAGGCTCTCGCCGCGCTCGACCCAGAGTCGGATTTCCTGGAGAAGATCGTCGCTGAATATCTCCGCGATGCCGAGGTCATTCAGCACAGCCTGACCCGGGCCTTGGAAGCCGGAGACGCAGGTGAATTCCGTAATCAGGCTCATGCGTTGCGGAGCAGTTCGGTCAACCTTGGCGCCCTGCGGATCCTACGCATCGCCAGCGACCTGAACGCCATGGGAGAAACCGAGATGCATCGCAGCGCGGCGCGCACCTTGGCCGCTCTCAGCGAGGACCTGGAGGCGTTCCGCCGGGCGGCGGAAAGCTACCTGCGGCAGTCGCGCCGGTCCCGCGCCAACTGGCACTGAACCGCTCTCCCCGCCGCCGGCGCTGGCTGACGCCGGCGGCCGGTAGTACCCTCGCGCTTAGTCGGCGTTCCGCAGAGCGGCAAGACGCTTGTCCTGCGCCTGCGCCAGACGCTCCATCTTGCGCAGCTCCCCTTTTCCCAGCGTGAGCGCGGTGTCGACCCAGATCTCCGCGATCCGGTGCAGTTCGTCACGCGTGACCGGGTTTACCTCGCGATGCAGGCGGTGCATCACCTGTCGCACACGCTTGCGTCTCGCGTCCTGATCGATGAAGTCATAGACCGCTTTTTCGCCCGTCCCGCTGGCGACCACACGGTCGATAACGCCAAGCTCCAAAAGCTCCTGCGCGCTGTAAA
>SKZV01000146.1 GCA_007127165.1 Rhodovibrio sp.
ATAACGCCCCCATAACGCCTGCCTTGTTTAACCCTCGACACAGGAGGCCGCGCCCGGCTTCCAGTGGGGCAGGAAGCCCTGACATCATGACCTTATACGGGAGACGAAACAAATGACGAAGATCACCACCTTCCTTCAGGACTTCGCCGCCGACGAGAGCGGCGCCTCCGCCGCCGAATACGCCCTGATCCTGGCGATCGTGGGCGCGGGGATTGCAGGGGCGGCGTGGGCCCTTGGTGATGCGATCGCAACTGCGCTTGACGATGCCAGCACCCTCGTCTCGGAAGGCTGTAACGACGCAGCCTGCTAAGCCGGGACATAACCCCAACCCATGCCTGACGCGGTAGCCCCCTTCGCCGCGTCAGGCTGACTACCTCTCTCCCCGACGACGCTTTAACGAAGACACAACAACCGGCCCATTGAGGCCACCCGCAACCGAGGATCATACCCATGCAGAAGCGCGCAGTCATAACGCTCGGGGGCGCCGTCGTGCTGGCCATCATCACGGTTGGGCTGGCTCGGAGCTGGATCGAGCAGCAGGTCGCATCAACCACAACCGCGCCAGAGACAGAGAAGGCGGAATCGGTGAAGATCGTCGTCGCCGAAATTCCCCTGCGCTTCGGCGACACCATCCGGGCGGAGCACCTGCGGCTTGTCGACTGGCCCGCCGAGATGCAGCCGCGCGGTGCATTCCACAGCATCACCGACCTGACGTTGGACGACGAGCGCCGGGTGGCGCTGCGCGCCATCGAGGAGGGCGAGCCGCTGCGCGAGTCCTCGATTTCCGGCTTTGGCGGGCGCGCCTCGCTCTCCTCCGTGATCGACGAGGGGATGCGCGCGTCGACAATCCGCGTCAACGACATTCACGGCGTCGCGGGCTTCGTCCTGCCGGGCGACCGCGTGGACATCATGCTGACCCGCAACCTGGGGATGGACACCAACAGCGCCCAGACCCCGGACAAGCTGGTGACCGAATTGTTGTTACAGAACGTGCGCGTCCTGGGGATCGACCAGGACGCCAACGAGAAACGCCAGAACCCCGGCGTCGCCAAGGCCATCACGGTGGAAGTCACGCCGGACCAGGCGCAGAAACTGGTGCTCGCGCAGCAGCTCGGCACGCTATCGCTGGCGCTGCGCGGCGTGGCCGACGCCCGCCCGGAACAGCCCGCGCGGTCGATCCGCCTGAGCGACCTCAGCATCGGCGAGGCCAACGACGCGGTGGACGACGAGCCGGAGTCCAAGCCGGAACCCCGCCGCGTGGTGCGCCAAAGCGCCCCCGCCGGACCCAGCGACCCCAGCGTGCGCGTCTTCCGGGGCACCAACGCCTCCCGCGTCGAGGTTCCCCGCGACCGCACACCGAGCGCGCAGACGGCGAACTCGTTCGACAACCGCCCGCTCAGCGGCCCGGCCAACGGCGATCCCGTCCCGCTGTGGTCCAACCCGGCCGACAACTGATGCAGGCCCACACGACGCAGGCCCACACGATGCAGGCCCGGAACGATCCAGGAAGGAAGTCCACAATGCGAGCCCAGACGTCCCTTCATCCCTGGCTGAACGCGACCGCCGCCGCCGCCCTGGCGCTCACGGCCGTGTGCGGCGCGGCGCTGAGCCTCGCCAGCCCCGCCTTCGGCCAGAGCGTATCGGTCGAGCGCAGCGACGAGGCGCGCCACGCCGGAGAGTTCACCGTGCCGGTCAACAAGTCGCAGGTGCTGCGCGTCGATGTGCCGTTTTCCGATGTGCTGATCGGCAACGAGGAGATCGCGGACGTGGTGCCGCTCACCGACCGCTCGGTCTATGTGCTCGGCCGGTCGATGGGCTCGACCAGCCTGACGCTCTACGACGGCAACCGCAACCTGATCGCGGTCATGGACCTCGTGGTGACGGTCGATGTGGAGGGCCTGAAGGCGCGCCTGCACGACCTGATGCCGAACGAGCCCGTCGAGGTGCGCGGCGTCAACGGCGCTGTCGTCCTCTCCGGCCAGCTCTCCAGCGCATCGGCGGTGAAGCGGGCGCTGGACGTGGCCGAGCGGTATGCGCCGGATCAGGTGACGAACCTGATGCAGGCGTCCGGCAGCCAGCAAGTCATGCTGCAAGTGCGCTTTGCCGAGGTTTCCCGCCAAGTGGTGCGGGAGTTGGGATTGAACAGTGCGGTGTTCGGGCGGGACTTCTCGCTTGTGACCGGCGACGTCTTCGCGGGTGCGGGAGTGCTGTCCTCCGCCTTCGCCGTCGCTGAAGGCGTGTTCTCCACCGGCTCCGCCACCTTTGCGGTTGTCTTCGACGCTCTGGAGCGCAAGGGCTTGGTGAAGACGCTGGCCGAGCCGAACCTGATCGCGCTGTCCGGCGATACCGCGAGCTTCCTGGCCGGTGGCGAATTTCCGGTGCCGGTGGCGCAGTCCAGGGACGAGGGCGACTCCACCATCACGGTCGAGTTCAAGGAGTTCGGCGTCGGCCTGGGCTTCACCCCCACGGTGCTGGACGACGGCCTGATCAACATCGCCGTCACGCCGGAGGTCAGCCGGATTGACCCCGCGAACGCGGTGGTCGTGCAGGGCTTTGAGATTCCCGGCCTGACCGTGCGCCGCGCCACCACGACGGTGGAACTGCGCGACGGACAGTCCTTCGCGATCGCCGGGCTGATCCAGAGCAACTTCGAGGACACCGTGCGGCAGTTCCCGGTTCTGAGCGAAGTGCCGGTCCTAAGTGCGCTGTTCCGCAGCACGGACTTTCAGCAGAGCGAAACCGAGTTGGTGATTATCGTCACGCCGCAACTGGTCCGCCCTGCCGATCCGCGCAACCTGGCGACCCCCGTCGACACCTTCA
>SKZV01000066.1 GCA_007127165.1 Rhodovibrio sp.
CGAGCCAGGCCTGCGGATCGATTCCGTTCATCTTCGCGGTGACGATCAGCGTGTAGATGACGGCGGCTCGACGACCGCCGCGATCGGAGCCGGCGAACAGCCACGATTTCCTTCCCAGCGCAATCTCGGGGTCATTCTGCCCATGTCGGGCGCACTGTCATTGTCCACTACCCTTGGCATCCGCTGTTCGGACGTGAAGTGCGCGAGCACTACCGAGAACGGCGAGCCGGCGGGGAGGTATCATTCCTTGAGGATGCGCCTGGCATCGTGACGGTGGTGCCCAGTTGGATGCTCGATTCAGTGGTCTGCAACGGCATGGAGATCGGTGATCGCGTGGTGGCACTGGCTGCGCTGATCGATCTTAACAGGCTTCTCATGGACCTCGGTTTCAGGCGATACTTTGACGTCCATCGCGTCGCGGAGTCGCCCGATGTCGTCGCCGACAGCCCCGCCATCCCGGCCGTCCCAGCAACTCAGTCTGACGCTAGAGTCGGTGAGCCTGCGCGGCCTGAGCGCGGAGGATCGTGCGAGAGCGGTTGCCGTGCTGGCTGGACTTCTGATGGAAGCGGCCGCCCTTGTCGTGCCGGGCGACCCCGATGACGAGCGTTGAGCTGCTTCCGACGATCGTGCTGGCGCGCAAGGCAGTGGTCTATGTCCGGCAATCGACCCAGGCGCAGGTTGAGACCAACCTGGAGAGCCAGCGCCGTCAATACGAACTCGTCGATGTTGCCCGGAGCTACGGGTTCCGGGAGGTCGAGATCATTGACGATGATCTCGGCCGCTCGGCCAGCGGCACCATGGCGCGTCCTGGGTTCGAGCGGCTCGTAGCCTGGCTCTGCGCCGGCGAGGTCGGCGCGGTGCTGTGCTTGGATGCGTCGCGGCTCGCGCGTAACGGGCGCGACTGGCATCACCTGCTCGAGCTGTGCGGCCTGGTCGAGGCGCGGGTGATCGACATGGAGGGCATCTACGACCCGTGTCGCCCGAACGACCGCTTGCTGCTAGGCATGAAGGGCACGATCAGCGAGTTCGAGCTCGGCGTCCTGCGCATGCGCATGTACGACGCCGCCCGCGCCAAGGCCCGCCGTGGTGAGCTGCGCATCAGTGTGCCGATCGGCTACGCCTGGCACCGCGAGATGGGGTTGGGCCTCGACCCCGACCTGCGGATCCAGGAGGCGATCCGCCTGATGTTTGCCAGGTTCCGGGACCTCGGCAGCGCGCGGCAGGTTCATCTGTCGCTGGCTAGCGACGGCGTGCACTTCCCACGTCCCTCGGACGGGCGCACGCTGGTTGCGTTCGATTGGACGCCGGTCCGCTACCGCAACGTGATCGGCGTGCTGAAGAATCCCTTCTACGCCGGCGCCTACGTCTACGGCAAGAGCGAGAAGCGCACGCAGATCGTCGACGGGCGGGTGCGCAAGAGCTATGGCCACGTCCGGCCCAGCGAGACCTGGGAGGTGGTTCTGAAGGACCATCACGAGGGCTACATCAGTTGGGAGGAGTTCGAACGGAACCAAGCCCAGCTCGCCGCGAACGCATACGGCAAGGCCGGCGGGGCGAAATCGGGCCGTGGCGGAGGCGCGCTGCTTGCAGGTATACTGACCTGTGGGCGGTGCGGGCACCGAATGGCTGTGACCTACACGGGCCGAGGGGTTCCGCGGTCCGTCTACCGCTGTGATCGCCTGAACGTGATGCTTGGGCGACCGCGCTGCCTGACGTTCGGGGGGCCTCGCATCGACACCGCGCTGGCGCAGGAACTTCTCCAGGTGGTGCAACCGATGGCGATCGAGGCGGCTATGGCGGCGGAGCGGATGCGGATGGACAGCGAGCGCGAACGCCGACGGATTCTTGAACTGGAGCTGGAACAGGCGCGCTATGAAGCCCGCCTCGCGGAGCGGCGCTACGCGGCCTGCGATCCGGACAACCGCCTGATCGCCGCGCAGCTGGAAAAGAGCTGGGAGAGCGCGCTGCAGCGCGTCGCGGCGTGCGAGACCCGATTGGCGGAGGGCGACGCCTCGCCACCGGGTAGCGCCATGCCGGACCTGAGCGAACTCGCGCAGGATCTCGCGGCCGCCTGGAACGCGCCGACCACGACCACGCGAACCCGCCAGCGCCTCCTGCGCACCCTGATCACCGACATCGTCGCCGACGTGGATGAGGATGCCCGCGAGGTTGTGCTGGTCATCCACTGGCGCGGTGGCCAGCACTCCCGACTGCGCGTGCGGAAGCCCCGGCCGGGCGAGCACGGTTGCCGCACATCGGAGGAAGCCTTGGCCGTGATCCGCAGCATGGCGGGCCGGTGGTCCGACGAGCACATCGCCGCATCGCTGAACCGGATGGGCCTCCCAACGGGACAGGGCAAGACATGGACCGCCAAGCGGGTCGGGTCCATCCGCCGTGTCAATGCCATCCACGCTTACCGGTCAGCAGAGAAAGACGGCGCCTGGCTCACCATGAGCGAGGCGGCCAAAGCCCTTCGCGTCTCGCATCACGCCATTCGCCGTCTCATCCAGAACGGAGACCTCGCCGCCGAACAAGTCGTGGCTGGTGCTCCCTATCAGATATGGGCGAAGGATTTGGACACAGAACGCGTCGCGGCTGCGCTGGCGCGAAAAGACCGCCCGTGTCACGACCCGCGCCAGAAGCAACTTCCAATCATTTCAAGTAGTTGAAAAGGAGGGGTACAATGAACCGGCCGTCGCCAGCCCGCGCAATGCGCGTTCGGCGGCGTTGTTGGTCAAGCAGATGCGGCCGTCCTCGAGGAACGCGGTGAACCCGGCCCAGCGCTTGAGCATGTAGCCCATGGCCCGGGCGACGCCG
>SKZV01000302.1 GCA_007127165.1 Rhodovibrio sp.
ACCTTGAGCCCGGAGCGCGCGCTCAGCGCCTCGGCGAGCAGAGCGCGGTCGTCGGGCGGGTGGCTCACCAGCACCTCGCGCGGCACCGGCTTGTTGTCGTAGAACTGCGCCAGAAAGGCCGCCATGATTTCACCGGACTCCAGCGCCTTGTCGTGGCTCGGGAAATAAGCGCGATTGCCGTAGTTGCGCCCGGCGCGGAAAAAGAACACCTGGATGCAGCTCAAGCCACCCTCGTGGTGCAGCGCCACCACGTCGGCCTCCTCGACCCCTTGCACGTTGATGTCCTGGTGCGACTGGATATGCGCGAGCGCCCGCAAGCGGTCGCGGTAGAGCGCGGCCGTCTCGAAGTCCTGACGATCCGAAGCCGCCTGCATCGCCTCGCCAAGCTCCTGCTGAATGGTTCCGCTCTTGCCGGAGAGAAAGTCGCGCGCCTGCTTGACGAGCCCGGCGTAGCCCTCCTGCGAAACATAATCGACGCAAGGGGCCGAGCAGCGCTTGATGTGGTACATCAGGCACGGCCGGGAGCGGCTCGCAAAGACGTGATCGGTGCAGCTTCGCAGCAGGAACGCCTTCTCCAGCGCCGTGATGGTCCGGTTGACCGCGCCCGCCGAAGCGAAGGGGCCGTAATAGTCGCCCGGTTCGGAGTGCTGGCCGCGATGCTTCTTGATGCGCGGGAAGGTGTGATCGCCGGTCAGCAGGATGTAGGGAAACGACTTGTCGTCGCGGAGCTGAACGTTGTAGCGCGGCATCAGGCGCTTCACGAGGTTGCTTTCCAGCAGCAGCGCCTCGACCTCGGTGTGGGTTGTGACGATCTCCAGGCTGGCCGTCTCCGCCACCATGCGCTGCAGCCGGTAGGGTTGGCGCGAGACCTGGGTATAGCTCGTCACCCGCCGCTTGAGGCTGCGCGCCTTGCCGACGTAGAGCGGCTCGCCCTTGCGGTTGAGCATCCGGTAGACGCCGGGGCCGAGCGGCAGGGTCCTGATCGCTTTCCGCAGCACCTCCAGCCCGCGCTCGATTGAGACGGCCGCTTCCGCCAGTTCCTGTTCCGCGCCGCCATCCGCATCCAGCGCGGCGACCTGCGTGAAGGAATCGCCGGGGTCCTCCTCGGGGCGCATTGCCGAGCGTTTGCCGCCTGCCGAGGCGTCCTTCGATTTTCCCGGTCCGCGCGTTTTGGTCATCTCGATCCGATAGTTCAGGTGCGGGGCGAAATCGCCGATTCCGTTCCCTTGTAGGCGTGCCGCCGACAGGCTCCCGCAAGCTCCAGCGATGCTTTCCGGCAGTTTCCCTCAGCGAATCTGAGGCGCGTGAAGTGTTCCACCAATCCTGTGGAAAACTCTGTGGGAAGTCTCTGGGAGATCATCGCACAGCCCCGGAAACCCTTGGTCCTTCATGCTCTGATCAAAAAATAGGCAAAAGTAATAACTCATTGAAGATAAACGGGTTTTACGAAGTCAACTGTCATGCCACTGTCATCTGGAAAAGCGTAATTGTATATCCGAGTCGTCTGGAGTCGTCCCCGCTTGGCTGTGCACAACTTTTTCGCCCTGGGGACAGATCGCCGGAGAGTCTGTGCTTTCAGGCGCTTGCACCTTTTGTCTTCACGTATGGTCTCGGCGATGTTCGATCTCGATACCGACACCGGCTGCATCGGAGTAGCGATCCAGTTTCTCGATCCGCACCCGAACGGCGAGCGTCCGGCTATCGTAGAAGCATCGCTCGGCGATCCGGTCGGCCAGGGTCTCCAGCAGCTTCGGCGCGCCCTCCAGCGCGATTTCGCGGACCGCCGGGACCACGTAGCGGTAATCGACGATCTTGTGCTCGTCGTCGTCGATCGGGCGCTGCGGGATCACTTCCAGTTCCACGTTCACCCGGATGCGCTGCGGCTTGGCCCGCTCGCGCTCGGTCACGCCCAAATGGCAGCTCAGCGTCAGGTCGCGCACGAACATGCGCTGCACCTTGACGGTGGTTTCGGCCGCCGTTTGCACCGGGGTTCCGGCTGTCTTGTCGGTGTCGGTCATCGGTTTCCTCGCTATCCGGAAGTTCGCATGCCGCCGGTCCTATTCGACCGGTCGGGCATCCATGCCGGGCAGCGCCCATCCCAGGTGCTGCCCGCCGTCCAGAGCGATCATCTGCCCCGTCATTGCCCGCGCGGCAAGGATGAACTGGACAGTTCGTGCAATCTCTTCCGGGTTTGTACCGATTCCGAGCGGCATTTGCGCGCACTGCATGTCGAAGTCCTCCTGGCTCTGTCGCGCAGAGGGTAGCGCGGGGCCGGGGCCGATCGCGTTGACCCGGATGCGCGGCGCGAGGTCGAGCGCAAGCGAGCGCGTCAGGCTCCACAGCCCGGCCTTCGATACGCCATAGCTGGTAAATCCCGGTGCCGGGTTCCATACCCTGGCGTCCAGGAGGTTGAGGATAACCCCGCCGCAGCCTCTCGGAAGCTGCGCCGCGAACGCCTGGGAAAGCACAAAGGGGGCGCGCAGGTTCGTTTCCATATGGTGGTCCCAGCTTGCCCGCGTGGCGTCGCCTACGTCATCGCGCTCGAACACCGAGGCGTTGTTGACCAGCAGTCCAAGCCCGCCCAGCGCCTCGACCGCGCGGGAAACCAGCGCAGCGGTCGCGCTCTCGTCGGCGAGGTCGGCGCCCAAGGCGACCGCCGCTCCGCCGCGCGCGCGGATATCCCGCGCCAGCGACTCGGCCTCCTTGGCGGAGGTGTTGTAGTGCACCGCGACGGCCCAGCCGGCGCTCGCCAACTCAAGGGCGATGGCGCGTCCGATGCGCTTGGCCGCCCCGGTGACGAGAGC
>SKZV01000282.1 GCA_007127165.1 Rhodovibrio sp.
ACCGGCTGCGCGCGCTGGTCGATGCGGTGGTGGTCGGCGCGGGCACCGTCGCGGAGGACGACCCGCAACTGACCGTGCGCCGCGTGGCCGGAGCGAATCCCGTTCGCGTGGTGCTGGACCCACGGCGGCGGCTGCCGCTGGAGCGCAAGGTCTTCACCGACGCCGCCGCGCCCACGTTGCTGCTGGCCGGAAGCGGCGCGGGCGAGCGGCACGGCGAAGCGGAGATTCTGACCCTTCCCGTTGGAGCCGATGGTTTCGCGCCCGCCGACGTTCTGGCAGCGCTGCACGCGCGCGGCTTCAAGCGCATTCTGGTCGAGGGCGGCGGCGTGACGATCTCGCGCTTCCTCCAGGCGGGCCTGCTCGACCGCCTGCACATCGCCGTCGCCCCCCTCCTCATCGGCTCCGGCCGCCCCGGCTTGTCGCTCCCGCCGATCCAGCAATTGACCGAGGCCCTGCGCCCCCAGGTCCGCGTCTTCCCGATGGGGGCCGATACCCTCTTCGACTGCGCGTTCGGGTAGCCACCGTCTCCGCGCCTCCACCGCCGTCATTCACGCTCCCGCGAAAGCGAAGGGAAGAAAGGGGTCGGAAGAAAGGGGTCGGAGATCACTTTTTGTCTTCAAAAATGTCTCTGACCCCTTTCGGAAGGGAAGGCCGTAGAAAAAGGACTCTGACCCCTTTTCCCTTCCATCGGCGCAGCCACCGGCGATTTTCTCTTCGTCGGCGATCTCGGTCGGCCCGACCTTCTGGAAGTCGCCGCCAACGTCAAGGAGACGATGAAACCCTCCGCGAAGGCGCTTTATGCGTCGGCCGTGGAGTTTGTCGAACAGCCGGACTCCTTGCAGATCTGGCCGGGCCATGGCGCGGGCTCGGCGTGCGGGAAGTCGCTCGGCAACATGCCGCATTCCACCATAGGCTACGAGAAGGGCGTCAATCCGGGCCTTCAGGCGGCGGCGAAGAACGAACAGGCCTTCCTCGACTACATCCTTGAGGCGCAGCCCGAGCCGCCGCTTTATTTCGCCCGCATGAAGCAGCTCAACAAGGCGGGCGTCCCGCTGCTGCGCCGCCTGCCGATCCCCGACCGGATGTCCGTTCAGGAACTCGCCCGGGCGCGGACGGACGGAGCGGCGACCTTCATCGACACGCGCCTCGACCGCGCCGACGTCATGCGCGCGCACCTGCCGGGCGCGCTCTATGCGCCACTGAACGCGATGTTCTGCACCGTCGTGGGGTCTTTCATCCCCGACGTCGAAGCTCCGATCATTCTCATCGTCGACGAGGCCGGGATCGAGGAAGCCACGCGAAGGCTGGTGCGTATCGGCTACGACAAGTTGATCGGCTATGCCGAGCCGCGCACGCAGCAAGCCCATTGGGAGTCGAGCGACGACCGGGAATCGCTGGAGCTGACCGATTTCGCGGAACTCGAGCGGCGCCGCTCCAATGCAGCCGTGATCGACGTGCGCAGCCTCGCCGAGTATCAGGAGGGCCACGTGCCGGATGCGGTTCATGCGCCCTACACGCGCCTGCCGGAGTATTTGGACAGAGTGCCGACGAAGGGGCAGTTGCTGGTCCACTGCGGGTCGGGCGCCCGCGCCTCCGTGGCAGCGGCATATCTGGCGCGAACCGGGCGCGACGTGACGGTCGTCAATGATCTGTTCCCGAACTACCGCAAGGTGGGGAGTCCGGTCAGCGATTAGCCGGGAGCTGCAAGAGAAAAGGGGTCAGCAAGAGAAAAGGGGTCAGAGTCCCAGCAAGAGAAAAGGGGTCAGAGTCCTTTTTCCGGCTTTCCCTTCCCGATCCACACCATCGACGCGCTTTCCGATACTGTGCGCGACGACTGCGGTTCCTCGCACCATCCCCATGATAGGAACATTGACCTAACCTAGCCCATTGCGCTAAGCTCTTCGCTCATGGATTGCAGGGGAGAGAGCGGATGGAGGACGGGCGGGGATGTGGACGTTTGTTGACATTGGTTGACACCGCTCGCGTGCGCGCCCGCGCGAGGGCTTGCCGGGGTGAGCGGGCGCGTGGCGCGCGCGGTCTACGCGGGCAGGGCCAGCAGGTCCATGTGGCCGACGCTCACGCGGTTCTGGCCGGTTTCGAGGAGGTCCATGCGTTGGGCCAGCCAGCCGTGGATTTGCTCCAGCCGGGCGGGGTCCGTTTCCGCCGCGGCGGCGGCCCAGCCCGCGTGGAGGTGTTGTTGCAGCGCCGCTTGCCCGGCGTCGAGCCGCCAGTCGCTCGCGGCTTCGCTCACCGTGAATCCGGCGGCGCGGAAGGCGGCGAGGGCGGCGGCGTGGGCGTCGGGGCCGAGGGCGGGGCCGAAGCTTTTGTCGCCTTGCTGATGGCGGTTCACCAGGGTTCGGATCGTCTCGTCTTCCGGCAGGCCGGGCTCCCAGGCGATGCGGCCGTCGTAGCTCAGGGTCAGCAGCGCCGCCGCACCGGCCTCCGCGCAGCGCGCCGCCAGCGCCGCCAGCCAGTCCCGCGACACCAGATCGAGCAGCGCCGAGGCCGTCACCAGATCGGCGTCGCCGCGCGGCAGGGGATCGCGGGCGAGGTCGACCGTGCGGCGCTCGACCATCAGTCTGTGCGTTTCGCCGGTCAGGATCAGCGCGCCCTGGCCTTGCTCCATCCGCAAACCGTGGGTTTCGGCCCAGGGGCGCAGGCGCTCGGGGACGGCGTTGAGCAGCGCGGCGTCGGCGTCGGCGAGATGCCAGCTTTGGCGAGCGGGCAGGCGCGGCGCGAGGTGGCGCAGGTTGCTGCCGGTGCCGCAGCCGAGATCGACGATCCGCAAGGTCTCG
>SKZV01000088.1 GCA_007127165.1 Rhodovibrio sp.
AAACCGACGTCGTGATCGTCGGTGCGGGGCCTGTGGGCCTCTTCGCCGTTTTCCAGCTCGGTATGCTGAAAATGCGCGCGCATCTGGTGGACTCGCTGGATGGAATCGGCGGGCAGTGCCAGGCCCTCTATCCGGAAAAGCCAATCTACGACATTCCGGCCTACCCTTCCATTCTGGCGGGCGAGTTGGTCGAACGGCTGCGCGAGCAGGCGGAGCCGTTCTTGCCGCGCTACCATCTGGGTCAGCGGGTGGAGCGGCTGACGCCCCAGGGCGACGGGGGAGACGACAACGGCTGGCTGGTGGAGACCTCGGCGGGCACGCGAATCGCCTGCAAGGCCGTGGTGATCGCAGCCGGTGTCGGCGCATTCGGGCCGAACCGTCCGCCGTTGGAGGGGATTCAAGACTACGAAGGCAAGGGGCCTGGCGTCGGCGTGCATTATATGGTCGGCCGGCGCGAGGATTTCCGGAGCAAGCGCATCGCCATTGCAGGCGGCGGCGACTCCGCGCTGGACTGGACGATCTCGCTGGCGGATCTCGCGGAGAAGATTTACGTTATCCACCGCCGCGACAAGTTCCGCGCCGCCCCGGAAAGCGTCGCCCGGATGCGCGCGCTGTGCGACGCCGAAGACGGGCGGGTCGAACTGGTCACGCCGTACCAGCTTCACGGCCTCGACGGGCGTGACGGGCGGCTGGAGGCCGTCAGCGTGGCCACGCTGGAGGGCGAGGTGCGGCGGCTTGAAGTGGACGCGCTGCTGCCGTTCTTCGGGCTGTCGATGAAGCTGGGGCCGATCGCCCACTGGGGATTGAACCTGGAGCGCAACATGATCGCCGTCAGCCCCGGAAGCTGTGCGACCTCGACGCCGGGAATTTATGCCATCGGCGATATCGCCACCTATCCGGGCAAACTGAAGTTGATCCTCTGCGGTTTCTCCGAAGCGGCCTTGGCGGCGCACGACATCTACACCCGTCTCCATCCCGGAGAAGCGCTGCACTGGGAGTACTCGACGACCAAGGGCGTGCCCGGGTTCAGGTAAGGCGGGTTCAGGTAAGGCGGGTTCGGGTAAGGGGGTTCGGGTAGAGCGGGACGGCTCATCCGTCCCCTCTCACGATGGCTGAAGCAGTTCCGGTTCCCATGCGGCCAGTTCGCCGAGCGAGAGTTTGGTTTCCTGCATCTCCGGTTTGCAGGGGCGGCTGCCTGCGGGGCTCTCCTCAATGCGGTAAATCGTTGCGCCAAGTATGTAGCCCGGTACTCCGTTCTCATCGGCAAGCGGCAGAATAAGCCGCTCGCCGCTGCGGTAGCGCCCGACGCGGAGGTAGACACAGCCCTTCGCGTGGCAAGCGCCGGGCGCGCGCCGCACATGCTCGAAGCGGTTGCGGACGATTTCCAGCATGTCCTCCGGGATCACCTGCGAAAGAGACTTGCCGCGCAGGGAGAAACCGAAGATCTCGTTGATGTGCTCTCCGGCCAGCCGATAGATGTAGATATTGCGGCTCGCCACATACTCCAGCAACCAGATGTGCGACAACAGTGAGGGAAACGCCAAGGGGTCGAGATCGCCTCGGCGGGGCATCGTGCCGTCGCCTCTGCTGCGAAGCCACCAGTGCAACAGGGCACGCAGCTTATGGGAAGCGAGCGGACAGTCCGTCATGACGGGAGTGTACTCGGTTGGGCCATGGTCGTAAGGTCGGAGGGTACATCATACGCGTGTAAGGCTATCGCTTTGATATCAGTGTGTCGAGTATCAACATTTGCAAAACGCGTAAGGATGGCTTCTGCGATGGCCTGCGCCTTGCGTCGTTTCCCGCGCCATGCTCATATTCGGCGCGGCTAAAAAGCCCGTCTCGAAAAAAGACGAAGCATAATAGGGAGGAACGAAATGACGCTTACAAGGGCGCGTGCGGCGCTTTCATTGGGACTTGGCGCGGTGGTCTCGGCGGGCTTCATGCTTGCCCCGGCCGGGGACGCGGCGGCGCAGCAGACCTATCGGCTCACTCATAACGTCAGCACGGAAACGACCTGGCACACCGGCGCGGAGCGATTCGCCGAACTGGTCTCGGAGCGCACCGGCGGCGAGGTCGAGATTCGCATCCACCCGAATGCCGAACTGTCGGGCGGCGACCAGATCCGCATGGTGGAGATGGTCGGACGCGGGCAGATCGATTTCGCGCTGACCTCCGCGATCAACGTGACGCCGATGCTGGAGGAGATGGCGGTGTTTTCGCTGCCCTACCTCTACGAGGGCTATGAGGACGTGGACGCCACGCTGCAAGGTCCGCCAGCCGAGCGCATGGCGGAGATCATGGGCGAGAACGGGCTCGTGACCCTGGCCTGGGGCGAGAACGGCTTTCGCGAGTTGACCAACAGCGTCAAGCCGGTGCGCTCCCCCGCCGATCTGGAAGGCATGACCATCCGCGTCGCCGGGCCGATGTATATCGACATCATGCAGGACCTTGGCGCGAACCCGCAGCAGATGCAGTGGACCGAGGTATTCTCCGCGCTTCAGCAAGGCGTTGTGGACGGGCAGGAAAACCCTATCGGCGCGATCATCGTGCCGCAGCGCATCTATGAGGTTCAGGACCACATCACGGTTTGGAACTACTCCTACGATCCGCTGTTCCTGGCGATTTCCGAACAGCTGTGGGACAGCCTGGACGCCGATACGCAAGAGATCGTGCGCCAGTCCGCGCTGGAGGCGATGGAGTATCAGATCGAGGTCAGCCGCGATCTGACGGCGCAGGGTCTCGACCGCCTGCGCGA
>SKZV01000106.1 GCA_007127165.1 Rhodovibrio sp.
AGTAGTGCGTGGAAGCGGGCGACCTTCTCGTTTTCCGGCTGCGCATCGGCCTTCACCCGAGCCAAAGCCGTTTCCCGCGCCAGGGCCCAAGTGTGGATGACGCGCGGATGGCCGATCAGGAAGGCCGCCATGCCCAAGCCGGTGGCGTTGCCCACTCCGAAACCCCGCCGCATGACCCGCGTGAGGCGGACAGCGCCTTGCGGTGAGCGCAGCGCGGCCAAATGCTCGACCAGATCGAGGCTGAACAGCCGCGCCATGTAGACGGTCAGCATCTGCGCGCAGAACGGCTGCGGGAAGGCCGTATCGGCAAGGCGGGCATAGTCGGCAAGGCCGAACTTCCCGTTGCCGTACACCGCGGTGGTGCGCATCAGATAGCCCACGGCGGCGACGTGTTCGAGGTTGGGCTGCCGCCCCGCCGCCAAGGCCTCCACCACATGGCCGAAGAGCCGCCCGCTCTTGTTGCCGCGCGACAGTACGAGGTGCTGCGCCGACATGCGCGCGTTCTCCTGCTTGGGAACCTGAACGCGCAGATGCGCCATCTCGCCCGCCGTCGGCTCGCCCTCGATCAGGGTGAAGGTGTAGTCCCACTGCTCCGCGATCACGCGGTCGGTGCGGTTTTCCGGCTCGATCTCGGTGGCGAAGACCACGAAGCTGTAGGGTCCGGCGGGAGTATTGATGCTGTATACGGCCTCGCCGGTCTCGTCCGCGCCGATATCGAAGCGACGGCGGGCGATCCGCCAGCCTTCCCGCGCCATGCGGCGGATCAGCGTACGCATGAAGCTGATCCGCATTGGATGCGCCGCGCCCATGCGCTCCAGCCGCATGACCTCCTCGGCGGGCCGCAGGGGATCACGCGGCGGTTCGCTGGCTGGCGATGTGTCGAAGACGGACTTGTCGGCCATGACCTTCTCCTAAAGCGCGGACTCCTCAAGTGCGGACTGGCTCGCCGTTGCGAACTTGGCTCAGCCTCCCGCGTAGCCAAGCAGCCTGTCGTGCAGCGCTTCGGAAATCTCCACACCGTCCTCGGCGGTGCGTGCCCGCGCCGCCAGCCGCCCGTCGCCGGGCAGGCGCGCGCCGGGCTGTCCCGAAACCGCCTGCATCAGACGCTCGACCCGCTCGGCAAAGCCCGCGCCGCCGAAGCGCTCCGGCGACAACGCGAGGAAGAACTGCCCGGTGCGCGGCGAGCCGCCCTCGTTGTCGGCAAACGAAGACGCGTCGATTCCCAGCCTCGCGCCCGCCGTAACCGCCGCCAGAAGCTCCACGATCAGCGCCTGATTCGCGCCCTTGTAGCCGCCCGCCGGGACCATACTGCCGCCCGCGAGCGCGGCTTGTGGATCGGTCGTCGGATTGCCCTCGGCGTCGAGCGCCCAGCCTTCGGGAATCGCCTCGCCCCTTTGCTTGTGGACGACGATCTCGCTCTTGTTCACCACGCTGGAGGACTGGTCGATCACCAGCGGGGCCTTGCCTTGACGCGGCACCGCGCAGGCGATGGGGTTGGTGCCGAAGACCGGCTTCATGCCGCCCCAAGGCGCGATGGATGCGGGCGCATTGACGAAGCCCAGCACCACCAGCCCTTCCCGCGCCAACCGCTCGACGTGATAGCCAAGGACGCCGCAATTATAGGAGTTCGTCACCCCCATGGCCGCCGTGCCCTGCTCGCGGGCGATCTCCGGCAACTCCGCGAAACCCAGGTCGATGGCGGGGTGCGCGAAGCCGTCGCGGGCGTCCACACGCAGCGCGCCGGGAGCCGTTCGCTCGACCGTCGGCTTGGCGTGGCCGTCGATCTTGCCGACGCGGGCGTGCTCGCAGTAGGTCGGCAGCCGCGCCAGGCCGTGACTATGAATGCCGTCCGCCTCCGCCGCCACGACCGAAGCCGTCACCGACTCCGCGTTCGCGGACGCGACGTTGCAGGCCGCGAGCGCGCGGCGCGTCAGGTCTTCGACTTCCGTGAGGGTCAGGGTTACGGGCATGTGTTTTGCCTCCATGTCATTGCGTCGTGTGGCCCCTCATGAGAGAGGCCCAAGCCCCTCCACAAAGAACCGGTGCCAGTTCCCGCCCATGATCGCCGCGACCTCCGCCGCGCCGAAGCCGCGCGCGGTCAGCGCCTCGGCCAGGGTCTTCATGTCGCTGGGCGCGGAGAACCACTCGGGCTGCGCGGGCCAAGCGTCGGCGGCCAGCGCCTCGCGCTCCTCGTAGGGGACCAGCCGCCAGCGACCGTTGCGCATCCAGTCGATGGTCTCCCCGCCCCAGCCAAGGCAGAGGTCGGAGCCGATACCGATCCGCTCCACCCCCATCAGATCGGCGGTGCGCGCCACCATCTCGGAGAAGGACTCGATGCTGGTGCGCGCGCCGCCCGGCAGGTGCATGGGATAGAGCGAGAACCCGAGCATTCCGCCGCTCTCCGCCAGCGCCGTCAGCACCGCGTTGCTCTTGTTGCGCGGGATGTCGTGGACGAAGCAGGGGTTCGCGTGGGTGATCGCCACCGGACGCTTCGACAGTTCAATGGCGTCCAGCATGGTGCGCTCGCCGCTGTGCGAGAGGTCGATGACCATGCCGACGCGGTTCATCTCGCGCAGCACCTCGCGGCCAAATCGGCTGATCCCGGAATCGGTGTCCTCGTAGCAGCCCGCGCCCAGGAGGCTCTGGCCGTTGTAGGTCACCTGCATCACCGCCAGCCCGGCGTCGCGCATGACCTCAACAAGACCGATTTCGTCCTCGATGGGCGAGCAGTTCTGCGCCCCCAGGATCACCCCGAC
>SKZV01000239.1 GCA_007127165.1 Rhodovibrio sp.
GAGAGCACCAGCACGAGCCATGTGAGAGCGAACACGAATTCGCCCGTCCATTCAATCGTCATCTCTTCGAACAGAAGCGCAAGCGGCAGGATGGCCACGCCCGCGGCAACGTACTGGATTGCCGTACCGCTGCGCAGATCCATGGTCTGGCCGATCGCCTTCTGATACAGCGTACCGGCGGATATGCCGATCAGCGCGAGGCCGCAGAACACCACCGCCCAGATATCGAACCCGGTGAAGCCCGCAAGGGTCCCCGGCTCGATCCGTTCCGACAGAACCAGGACGACGCCGAGCAGACCGAGCACGAAACCGGCGACCTGCCGCAAGGAGACCCGCTCGCCCAGCAGCGGCCCCGCCGCCAACGCCACCAGCACCGGCTGCAAACACACGATCAGCGCCGCCAGCCCCGCAGGCATCCCATTGGCGATCGCGGCGAAAACCCCGCCCAAGTAAGCGGCGTGGACCAGCACGCCGACGACGGCGATCTGCCCGGCCTCACGCCAGCTTGACGGCCAGGGCGCGCGTGTCGCCAACGCGAGCGCCACCAGCAAGGCGGCGGCAAGCGCAAAGCGCAGCGCGAGCAGCGTCATCGGCTCCGCATAGGGCATTCCGAGTTTCGCGCCCAGGAAGCCGGTGCTCCACAGCAACACGAACAACGCCGGCGCCCAGCGGCGCAGCATTTCCTGGATCAAGGCATGGTCCCACCGTGACAGCGGCGAGAACCCGCGAGTCAACCGGCCCCGGCGAGGCCCATTGAACGCGTTCGTGCGCCGAGGAAGTTTCGAAAGCGAGGGCTAGGTTCTAGCAGAGCGACGGCGGGCGCGATAGCCCAGCGGCAACGGTCAACGGCCCCGCTTTGCCGCCTGCACCGCATTTTCCAGCGCTTGCAGAAAGGTCGAGCGGTCGCTCGCGCCGAAGGCGGCATTGAGGTTGCCGCCCGCGCCGATCTCGCGCAGATGACGGCTGATCTCGCGCGACGCCAGGGCGCGGCCGATGTTGGCTTGCGTGAAAACCCGTCCGGTGGGCGAGATGACGCGGGCGCCAGCCTGCAAACACCGGTCGGCAAGGGGGATGTCGGTCGTCACGGCGATGTCGTCCGGACCGATGCGTTCCGCGATCCAGTCGTCGGCCGCATCCGCACCGTCGGACACGACGATCTGGCGGACCTTCGGGTTCGGATCCGGCCGGATACCCTGGTTGGACACGAAGACCACGGGCAGGTCGTGACGCTCCGCCACGCGCAGCACCTCGGCTCTGACCGGACAAGCGTCTGCATCCACGTATATTTCCACGGCGGCCCCGCGTTCTTCGCCCTGCAAAGGATAACGTTATTCTAGGCGGCGTTGAAGCGAACCAAGAGTTGCCGATCCTCGTCCCACAGGGCGAGCGGGAGGCACCGGATGCTCTCTTCGAGCGTCAAACGGCTCACGTCCCGCAGTTCCGGGTGGTCGCAAAGCGCCTCGTTCAGCCGGTAACAAGGTATGCGGCTGCACAGATGATGGACATGGTGGACGCCGATATTCGCGGTGAACCAGCGCAACACCAGCGGCAGATCATAGTGCGAACTGCCTTGCAACGCGCTGGTGCGGTTGTCCCAGTCGGGGTTGCGCGCCCAGTAGGTTTCTTCGAACTGGTGCTGGACGTAGAACAGCCAGACTCCGATTGCGGACGCGAGCAGCGTGATCGGCGCCTGGACCATCAGAACATCGCGCCAGCCGAGGAGCGCCACGAGGCCACCGGCAACCACGGCGATGGCGAGGTTGGTTCCCATTACACTGATCCAGGGGCGACGGCCGGCGCGCATCAGCCCCACCGGCAGGCGATGCTTCAACACAAAGATGTAGAAGGGGCCGATCCCGAACAAGATGATCGGGTGACGCATCAAGCGATAGTGGAGACGCCGCCATAACGGCAAACTCTGGAACTCCCGCACCGTCAGCATCTCGATGTCGCCGGTGCCGCGCTGGTCCAGATTGCCGGAGGTGGCGTGGTGGACGGCGTGCTGCCGCCGCCAGTAAGCGTACGGCGTCAAGGTCACGACTCCAAGGATCCTGCCGAGCCAGTCGTTGGCCTTTCGCCGCCGGAAGAACGAGCCGTGCCCGCAGTCGTGCTGGATCATGAAAAGCCGGACCAGGAAACCAGCCGCGGGAACGGCCAAAATCAACGTGAGCCAATAGGAATAGCCGAGGCTGAACAGCATCAACACCCACAAGCCCAGGAACGGCAGCACGGTCACCGCGAGTTCAAGCAAGGCGCGCCCCAGCAATGGGGTTCGGTAGGGCGCGAGCGCCTTTTGCCAGTGGCGCTCCGGGGGCACTGCGTTCGCGGGTTCAGGCGAGCTACTTGTTGCATTAAGGTTGGCGTCAACCACTTGGTTCATTTCGTTCATCTCGCTGCCATCCACAGCGCCTCTAGTCCGTAAGAGCGTCACTCATACGGGGGGACTTACCACCAAATTGCGGCGCTGTTATAGCGTTTTATCGTGCAAAATGCGAGTTATTGCATGGTTGCTCGTGTGGCGGGAATAGCACCCCGGCAACAACCCGGGGCCGAAACAAGGCCGTTGGGGGATCCAGAAACCCGATGACCCGATAGAACTGGTCCGTCACAACGGGGCTGCGGTGCGTCGCGCGCTGGACCCTGTCCATGTACCACTGGAGCGACCGCAATCGGGCCGGTGTCCGGGCGGATAACTCGGGGCGCCTGAAATCTTCGACGGCTACGGCCCGCCAAGCCACCCTTGTCTCTTATCCGGC
>SKZV01000100.1 GCA_007127165.1 Rhodovibrio sp.
TCGCATCAAAGCTGCCATGCGCGGCAAGCCGGGGTGGAGCGCCGCGCGGTTTATCCGCACCTTGAGCCTGCTGGCGATCACGATCCCCGGAATGGCCGCAGCCGATGAGGGAAACGAGGACGGTTTCCGCTTCGAGGCGCGAATTGCCGGAGGGCCCGCCCTCGTGCCGGAGTTCGAAGGGTCCAGCCGTTACGAGCTGGTGCCCTATTTTGAGGCGCAGGTGTTTTACGGTCCCTACCATTTACGCATGAACGGACCAAACGCACGCGTCAACGTCGTGCCACACAGCCTGATCAACGCCGGGCCGTTGATTTCCTACCAGCGCGGCCGCAACAATCTCGACACCGCACAGGTCGACATGCTGGATCGGATTCGTCCGGCGCTGGAACTTGGCGGCTTCGTCGAGTACGCCCACCGCCACGACGACGATCCGCTCGCGGTCGAGCGCCTGCGCTTGTCGGTGCGTCAGGATGTGACGGGGAACCACGGCGGCGCTGTGGCGACGCTGCGCGGGATCTTTCAGCGGCGGGTTCTGCGCGGAACCGTCTTTGCTCTCACCGCCAACGTCACCTGGGCCAGCCACGATTTCATGGACACGTTTTTCAGCGTCAGCCCCCCGGAAGCCGCAAGGAGCGGACTTGCGCCCTTTGACGCGGGCTCCGGACTCAGGAACATCGGCGCGGGTATGGCTTTCGACCAGTTCCTGTCTCGCACCTGGAGCGTCGGGGCCCGCTTCAATTATACGCGCCTTATGGGAGACGCCGCCGACAGCCCGATTGTCGAAACGGCTGGCTCGCCGGATCAGGCTTTCGTCACAATGGTCGTCGGCTATCGCTTCTGAAGCACGTTGCTGGGAGAGGCCCTCTACCGGGTTCCGTAGATTCGGTCTCCGGCGTCGCCGAGACCGGGAACGATATAGCCCTTCTCGTTGAGCTTTTCATCGACGGCGGCGGTGAAGATCGGCACGTCGGGATGCTGACCGCGCAGCACGGAAATTCCCTCCGGCGCGGCCAATAGACAGACGAACTTGATCCGGCGCGCGCCACGCTCCTTCAGGCGTGCAATCGCTGCCGCCGCTGTGTTTCCTGTCGCCAGCATGGGATCGCAGACGATGACGAGGCGTTCATCCAGCGCATCGGGCGACTTGAAGTAATACTCCACCGGCTTCAATGTCGCCGGATCGCGGTAGAGACCGATGTGGGCGACGCGGGCCTCCGGAATCAGGTCCAGCATACCCTCCAAGATTCCGTTCCCGGCACGCAGGATCGACACGAGGCAAAGCTTCTTCCCGGCGATCACCGGTGCGCGCATCTGCGCAACCGGAGTCATGATGTCGAGATAACTGAGCGGCAGGTCTCTGGTGACTTCGTACGCCAGCAGCAAGGACAATTCCCGCGCCAGGCGGCGAAAGTCCTGCGTCGTCGTCTCGTCGCGGCGCATCTGCGACAGCTTATGCTGCACCAGCGGATGCTCCACGACGCGAACGCCGTCCAAAGCCGACACCATTTCGCCGCGCCCTCCCCCTCTTGCTCCAGGCAGTCCAAGAGATACGCCAATTGGATCCACGATGTCGAGGCGTTCGGCACCATAAGCTTGCATCACCGATACCTAAGCCGAAGTCGCTTTATCTGGCACTGCGGGCAATGTAACGAAAGAAGGACGGAAACATTGGCACATCACGCTAGACCGAAAGAAGCTCATTGGTGCGGCTCAAACGAGTGGCGGCAGCAATATCGGATGCGTTTACTCTGCGCAGGACCAGTAGATGAGACAGGAATCAGGTCGCACCCCCGCTGTTTTGATCCCAGCGGGACTCGCTATTGTCGCTTCGACCTATGGGCTTGCACGCTATGCTTACGGGCTCTTCGTGCCGCAGATCCAGTCGGACTATGGCCTTTCCGTGGAGATCATGGGTTTGATTGCCAGCGGCTCCTATGCGGGCTATCTGGCGGCGACAGTCCTCGGATCGCTGATGTCCGGCATTGCCGGGCCGCGCCTGCCTATCGTGCTTGGCGGCCTGGCCGCGACGGCGGGCATGAGTGTCATCGCGTTTAGCCAAGGTCCTTGGATGCTGGCCCTCGGCGTCGTCATGGCAGGAGCAAGTCCCGGCCTGGCTTATCCGCCACTGTCCGACGCCGTTATGAAGGTTATTGCCGAACCGCAGCGCAATCGCACCTATGCCGTCATCAACTCCGGCACCAGCGTCGGCGTTATTATCGCCGGTCCGGCGGCCCTGTTCGCCACCGGAGACTGGCGCATGGCCTGGGCGGTCTTTGCGGTTTTCGCTGGAATTGCAACGGTGTGGAACGCTTTTCTGATGCCTTCCGAACCCTACCGCCATGACTTTCACCCTTCAGCGGCCCGGCGCGCGCAGGCGCCGCTCAACTGGCGATGGTTCCTTGGCGAGTCGTCCAACCGCCTCTTCGTTGCCGCGGCTGTGTTCGGGGTGGTGACGGCGGTCTATTGGACTTTCGCGGTCGACCTGCTGGTCAAGGCAGGCGGACTTTCGACCGGACAGGCAACCGCCTTCTGGGTGTTGATTGGCGGCTTCGGCCTTCTGGGAGGGCTTGCGGGCGACCTTGTAAGGTGTCACGGACTGCGAAGGACGTTCCGTACGGCCTTGATCGTTATCGCATTTGCCATCGGTGGGCTGACACTCGCACCCACCGAATCGATAGCGGGCTATACCTCGGGGGCGATCTTCGGGGCCAGCTTCATCCTCTTGACCGGGCTTTTCGGTATTTGGAGCATAAA
>SKZV01000091.1 GCA_007127165.1 Rhodovibrio sp.
GACCCGCTCGGCCAGCCACTCGCGGCCGGGCTCCGTATTCGCGAGGCCCCAAGCGATGAGAATCAGCGCAATCGCGAGAGCGAGAACCCCGCCCAATACGAACGAGAAGAGCTTCAGAATTCGGAGTAAGGGCAAAGGTCGAGCCGTTTCAGTTAAAATGCTTGTCCTAAACTAATATAGAACTCGAAGCGGTTATCGACACCCTCACGCCTGTTGATCGGGAAAGCGAAATCCACACGCACCGGCCCAACGGGCGTAAAATAGCGGAAGCCGAGGCCACCGGCAAAACGCAACTGGCGTTCCCCGCTGGTGCCGACTTTCGGGAAGGGCTCGTCGAACACGTTGCCGCCGTCGATGAAGGGTACGATTCCTATGGTATTCGTGACACGGATGCGCAGTTCGGTGCTCACCTCGATGACCGAGCGCCCACCCAGGGGGTTCTCTTCCTCATCCAGCGGTCCGACTTCCTCGAAGGGAAAGCCGCGAATGGAGCCGCCGCCGCCTGCGAAAAACCGCCGGGAGGGGGGAATCGCCGTGGTGCGCGCCCCGACGATGGAGCCGATCAGCCCGCGACCCGCCAGCACGAAGCGGGCGTCCGAATCGATGGCATAAAAGCCCGCGCCCGCAAAGGAATTGCGCAAGAAAAGCTCGGTTTCGTCGCCGAGTACGGCAAAGGGGGTGGTTTCCAATCGGACCTGGGTACCCTCGGCCGGGTTCAGCACATCGTCGCGGGTATCGCGCATCAGTCGCGCCGGGATGCCGAACAGCAGGAAGTTCCGTTCGCCTTCCTGGTCCTGGCTGCGCGAGAGTTGGGCCAGCCCGCCCAGCGAGGCGCGCGTGCGCGGGCTGATTATCCGTTCCAGTCCCAGTTCCCCAGTGATCGCTTCTTCCGTGAAGGCGTCGGTGTCCTTGCGCGTGATCGCCGCTGTCGACGTCAAGTCCTGGTCCGGGCGCAGAAAGCGCGGCTTTCGATACTGGCCGCGCAGTTCCTGCGTGATCAGGCCGAGTTCGAGGGCGAGGCGAAGCTGCTCGTTCTCGCCGAAGAAGTTGCGATGTTCCCAGAACGCTTGGCCGGATGGTCCCTCGGAGGTCGAGAAGCGGGCGGTGAATCCGATAGAGCGGTGTGCACGCTCCTCGAATGAGAAAATCAACGGCAACTCGTCGTCGACAGGCTCGCCGCGTTCCACTCCGATGGTGTCGAAAAGCCTCGTGGCCATCATCTCCGAGCGGGTTTCGCTGACCTTCCGTTGATCGTAGGGCTCGCCCGAGTCCCAGGTGCGGAACTGGCGAAGATACTCCTCCTCTACCGTTTCGAGCCCCTCCAGCATCCAGTCGTCGAAGCGCATGAACGGGCCTGGGTTGACCCGCCAGCGTACTTGCAGCGTGTTCTCTTCGTGGTCGACCGTCGCCCGGCGATCCGTGACCTCCGCAAAGGGGTGGCCGTTGTTCTCAAGCTGGCGCAGCAGAGCGCGCTGCGCCCTCACGATACGCGGCGCGCGGCCGCGCATGCCGATCTCAAGCTCTATGTCCTCCGCCTCCCGCGGGATCGCGACGCCTTCGCCGGGGGCTTGCGTGTAGGTGATTCTCACTTCGGACAGCAGGTAGACATTGCCCGTCTCCACCTCGACGTTCACCCGCACCGGGTCGCGATCCGTGTCGATGGCGTAAGCAACCTCGGAGGCGTAGAAACCCTCGGAGTGCAGGGCCGAGCGCAGCCGTTCGGCGTCGTCGCTGGCGCGGCGGCGCAGGCCCGCGACGGTTGGCGGCGGGCGGTTCTCCAGCGACACGAGTTGCGAAGCCCGCCGCAGCAAGTCGCGGAGATCGGCTTCGGGCACACCGGTAATGCGGGTTTCGTAGGCGACGGCCCCGATGTCCTCGTCGTTCAACTCGGCGGGGTCCTCAAATTCGTCGTCGAGAGCGTCGTTGTCGTCCTGAAACAGCGCGCAGCCGGAAAGCGCGAATATTACCCCTGCTAAAGCCACCGCCCGAAAGACCGTTGCGTCAAACCATGGTTGCGAAGCTATGATGCCACCCCGAAATAAGATGCCGCGGCTAGCGGCCGCCTCCCCGATGCCGATTCAGAAGTCCGCCCTGCTGGCCTTTTTCACCGCTGGCTCTCGCAACCGCTGCCCTGGCACGCTTTATGGCGAATTCATAGTTTGAATTGTGATTGCTCCGTCTCCTCTGGTAAAGCCGCGATAGCGATGCCGGTTCCAGAACGTGCCCTGAACAGGTGCGGAGCGGTGCACAGCAACCCGCCTTTCATCTACCCGGTCCGCGACGCGGACTGCGTTCAAGGAGAAGCCGATGGCTGAACAGGAAGCGGTCGCCAAACTGCTGCAAAGTCCGGAAACCTACGGTCTCGACCCCGGTCGGGAGGTGACGCGGATCGATACCCATGCCTCAATGGTCTTTCTGGCTGGCGACCACGCCTACAAGGTCAAACGCGCGGTGAGCTACCCTTACATGGATTTCGGCACGCTGGACAAGCGGAGGGCGGCCTGTGCAGCGGAGATTCGCCTCAACCGCCGGACCGCACCGGAGCTTTACCTTGGGATCCGCCCGATTCTGCGGCGCGGCGACGGAGCCCTATCGCTGGGTGAACTTCTGACCGAGGGGCCGGGGCAGCACGAAGCGCAGAGCGATGCGGTGGAATGGGCGGTGGTTTTGAAACGATTCCCGGACGACGCGTTGCTCAGCCAGGTGGTGGCGCGCGGGGAACTAAACGACACGATCCTGGATTCGCTTGCCGC
>SKZV01000024.1 GCA_007127165.1 Rhodovibrio sp.
GAAAGACACCAAAGGTCGCCACCGTCGCCTTGATGCGCAAAATGCTCGTGACCCTAAACGCTATGATGAGAAATCAAGAACACTGGAAGCATGCCCCCGCAATAACATGAAAGACACAGTTGCTCCCGCCGCTCTTCGCGGCGGGAGGGTGAGGGTCCGCCCTACGCCGCATCACGCGCCTTCCCGTGCCGCTGCACAAACCGCAACAAAGCGATCAGCGCGGCGGGCGTCATGCCGGGGATGCGCGCCGCCGCGCCGAGGGTCTGCGGCCGGGCGGCCGTCAGCTTCTCACGAACCTCGTTGGAAAGGCTGGGAAGCTGCGTGAAGTCGATGTCCGGTGGCAGCGACAGCGCCTCGTCACGGCGGAAGGCGCGTATGTCAGCCTCTTGCCGGTCGATGTAAGCCGCATACTGCGCGTCGATCTCCAGCCGCGCCGCGAGCCCGGGCGACAGCTCGCCAAGCTCCGGCCACAGCCGGGCGAGCGCGGCGATGTCGATTTCCGGGAAGCGCAGGAGCGCGAAGGCCGAGCGGCGGACGCCGTCTTGTTTCACGTGAAACCCTGCGCGGAGAAGCTCCGTCGGGGTGGCCTCCCGGTTCTGTAGCATCTCGCGGCCGACGGTCAGCGCCGCCACCTTCTCCCGGCACCGCTCTGCCCGTGCTGAGCGGACAAGGCCCAGCACCGCGCCCTGCTCGGTCAGCCGCTCGTCGGCGTTGTCGGCGCGCAGGCGCAGGCGGTATTCGGCGCGGCTGGTGAACATGCGGTAGGGCTCGCTGACCCCGCGCGTCACCAGATCGTCGAGCAGAACGCCGATGTAGGCGTCGGCGCGATCCGGCACGAAGGTCGCGCGCTCGTCTCCCGCTTGGCCGCCCGCTTGCCGCGCCGCATTGGCTCCGGCGATCAGGCCCTGCGCCGCCGCCTCCTCGTAGCCCGTCGTCCCGTTGATCTGCCCGGCGAGGAACAATCCCGGCAGCCGCCGCGTTTCCAGCCAGAGATGCAGTTCGCGCGGATCGACGTAATCGTATTCGATGGCGTAGCCCGGCTGTAGAATGCGGGCGCGCTCCAGCCCCGGAATGGTCGCCAGCAACTCCGCCTGCACCTCTTCCGGCAGCGAGGTGGAGATGCCGTTGGGGTAGACGGTGTGGTCGTCCAGGCCCTCGGGTTCCAGGAAGATCTGGTGACGCTCGCGCTCGGCAAAGCGCACCACCTTGTCCTCGATGGAGGGGCAATAGCGCGGCCCGGTGCTCTCGATTTCGCCGGAGTACATCGGCGCGCGGTCCAGGTTGGCGCGAATGATCACGTGTCCGGCCGGGGTCGTGTGGGTGATGTGGCAGGAGACTTGCGGCGTCTCGATCCGCTCGGTCATCGCGGAGAACGGCTCCGGCGGATCGTCGCCCGGCTGTTCCGCCAGTCCGGCCCAGTCGATCGTGCGCCCGTCCAAGCGCGGCGGCGTGCCGGTCTTCAGACGGCCCAGCGTAAAGCCCGCTCGCTCCAGCGTCGCCGCCAGACCCAGCGCCGGACCGTCGCCGACGCGCCCGGCCGGAATTTTGCGCTCGCCCATGTGGATCAGGCCGCGCAGGAAGGTGCCGGTGGTCAGGACCACCCGCCCCGCCGCGATCCGCTCGCCCGCCGTGGTCACGATCCCGGCGCAGCGCCCCGCCTCGTCGAGCGCCAGATCGTCCACCTCGATCGCGCGGATATCCAGCATCTCCTCGGCGCGCAGCAGGGATTGCACGGCCTCGCGATAGAGCTTTCGGTCCGCCTGACAGCGCGGCCCGCGCACCGCCGGTCCCTTGCTGCGGTTGAGGACGCGGAACTGAATGCCGCCAAGGTCCGCCGCGCGGCCCATAATCCCGTCCAGCGCGTCGATCTCGCGCACGAGATGGCCCTTGCCCAGTCCGCCGATGGCTGGGTTGCAGGACATCGCGCCGATGGTTTCGATCTTGTGCGTGGCCAGCAGCGTGCGCGCGCCCAGGCGAGCCGCCGCTGCCGCCGCCTCGCAACCCGCATGGCCGCCGCCGACCACTATGACATCGTAGGTCTTCATGCTCGAGGTTATGCCGCAGAGTTCCGGGGGAGTCAAAAGCTGGTGAGGTTGCTACTCGGAGAGGCTGCCCTCACCCTGTCCCTCTCCCGTCAACGGCAGAGGGAACGAAAACCGCGACTTTCGACCCACATCACCGAGTATGTACGAACCGTACGTTTTTCGCCCCTTCTCCCCGCCCATTTTTCCATTCGGGGCGGAGAAGGCCGGGATGAGGGTGGCCCGTCCGGATAGCCTCTCACCCGATCCCTACTTCCCGATACAAAAATCGCTGAAGATCACGTCCAGCAGATCCTCCACGTCCACCGCGCCGGTGATGCGGCCTAGGGCGCGGCTGGCTAGGCGCAGGTCCTCCGCCGCCAGTTCGGGGAGTCCGGCCTCCAAGGCGCGCCGCAACGCCGCCTCCGCCTCTTCCAGGGCATGGCGATGGCGGGCGCGGGTGATCGAGGGCGCGGTGGTGGAGAAGCCGAGACGGGAGGAGACTTCGCTCTCCAGCCGCTGCAACAGCTCCGCCAGCCCCTGCCCCGTCTGCGCCGAGACCGGCAGCCCGCCGCGCGCCGGTGCCGCGCTGCGTGGAACCAGATCGGCCTTGTTCCAGACCACCACGGTCGCGGCGTCGACCAGCGCCCAGGTCGCCGGGTCGGGATTTGGTCCCGAGGCAAGGTCGAAGACGGCGACTTTCAGGTCCGCCGTCTCCGCGCGCGCCTTGGCGCGGCGAATGCCTTCGGCTTCGATGGCGTCGCCCTCCGCCGCGATCTCGCGCAAGCCAGCCGTGTCGGCCAGCGTCACCGGATAGCCGCCAAGGTCGAGATGCACCTCCACGATGTCGCGCGTGGTCCCCGCCGTCTCCGCGACGATGGCCGCGTCGCGCTGCGCGATGGCGTTGAGCAGCGACGACTTCCCCGCGTTCGGAGCGCCCACGATGGCGACGGAGAGCCCATCCCGCAGCCGCTCGCCCCTGCCCCGGTCGGCCAGCGTCGCCGCCATTTCGTCCGCCAGCACCGCCGTTTGCGCCTGAACTTGCTCGTCCAGCCCGCCCGGCAACTCCTCGTCGGCGAAGTCGATGGTGGCTTCCTGGTGCGCCAGCAGCCGGGTCAGGCGGGTGCGCCAGCCGCTGACGCGTGCGCCAAGTGCGCCTTCCATCTGCCGCAGAGCCTGGCGGCGCTGGGCCTCCGTCTCCGCGTCGATCAGGTCGGCGAGCCCTTCCACCTCGGTGAGATCCAGCTTGCCGTTGTCGAAGGCGCGGCGGGTGAACTCTCCCGCCTCCGCCGGGCGCAGGCCGGGTATCGCGGCAAGCGCCTCCACCATCGCCTGCACGACGGCGCGCCCGCCATGGACATGGAACTCCGCCATATCCTCGCCGGTGAAACTGTTCGGCGCGGGGAACCACAACAGAAGCCCCCGGTCGATGACAGCCCCGGCCCCGTCTCGGAAGCGCTTCAGCGTTGCCGCGCGGGGTCGCGGCAGCACGTCGCGACTCAGCGCCTCAGCGGCCTCCGCCGTCCTGGACCCGGACACGCGGAGCACCGCCACGCCAGCCCGTCCGGGCGCGGTGGACAGAGCAAAGATCGTATCGGTGGCGCTCATGTTTCACGTGAAACAGCGATACACATCATCGAGGCGGCTCCTCGTCGCCCGGCCGCAGTTGCAGCCGCTCGACCCGTCCGCCCTCGACGAGGTGGCGCTGCAAAATCTCCTCCGCGTCTTCGAGGGTCCGGTAGTGGTACCACACGCCCTCCGGATAGATTACCATCGTCGGACCAAGCTCACAGCGATCCAGACAGCCCGCCGAGTTGATCCGCACCCCTTGCAAGCCCAGTTCCTTTGCGCGGGCCTTCAGATAGTTGCGCAGGCGGCTCGCGCCTTTTTCCTTGCAGCAGCCGCGCTCATGGCCTTCCGGCCGTTGGTTTTCGCAGCAGAACACGTGACGCGTGAAATAGGGTTCGGGGTCGCGTTCGGTCATTCGGTCCTCGTCCTCGCGATGGGCTTGCCCATAGGCCGATTGTGGTTGAGTCGGGCGGCGTCGCGGTCCCATATAGACCGAACGCCCCGCCCGCACCAGGGTGGACGAGCCCACGCGACAGTCCGAGAGGCGCCGTCATGCCCGATAGCTCCAACGCCGCCAGCCTGAACAAGCTGGCCGACGAGACTTCGCCTTACCTTCTGCAACACCAGGACAACCCGGTGGACTGGCACCCCTGGAGCGAGGAGGCGCTGGCGAAGGCGCAGGCGGAGAACAAGCCGATCCTGCTTTCGGTCGGCTACGCCGCCTGCCACTGGTGCCACGTCATGGCGCACGAATCGTTCGAGGACGCGGAAGTCGCGAAGGTCATGAACGCGCACTTCCTGAACATCAAGGTGGACCGCGAGGAACGCCCGGACCTCGACCAGATCTATCAGCAGGCGCTGGCGCTCCTGGGGCAGCATGGCGGCTGGCCGCTGACGATGTTCCTGACGCCGAAGGGCGAGCCGTTCTGGGGCGGCACCTACTTCCCCAAGGAAGACATGTACGGCCGTCCCGGCTTCCCCCGCGTGCTGGAGGCGATCTCGCAGGTCTACCATCAGGAGCCGGAGAAGGTGGCGAAGAACGTCGCCTCGATCCACGATGCGCTGCAACAGCTTTCCAAGCCGGTTCCCGGCCACGATCTGCCGCCCAATATCGGCAAGCAGGTGGCGCAGCGTCTGGCGCAGGAAATCGACCCGAAAAACGGCGGCATCGGCGGCGCGCCGAAGTTCCCGCAGCCCGCGATCATGAAGCTGCTCTGGCGCGAATCCCTACGCTCGGGCGACGACAGCTACCGCGAGAGCGTGGAGTTGACGCTGCGGCAGATGTCGCAGGGCGGAATCTACGACCACCTGGGCGGCGGCTACGCACGCTATACGGTGGACGAGCGCTGGCTGGTGCCGCACTTCGAGAAGATGCTCTACGACAACGCGCAGATTCTCGATCTGCTCACCTGGGCTTGGCAGGACACCGGCAAGCCGCTCTATCGCCAGCGCGCGGAGGAGACCGTCGGCTGGCTGCTGCGCGAGATGATCGCGCTCGACGCGGAAGGAAATTCCGTCGGCGGTTTCGCCGCCACGCTGGACGCAGACAGCGAGGGCGAGGAAGGCAAGTTCTACGTCTGGAGCGAGGCGGAAATCGACGCGATCCTGGGCGCCGACGCCGCGCTGTTCAAGCAGGTCTATGACGTGAAGCCCGGCGGTAATTGGGAAGACAAGACCATCCTGAACCGCCTGGATAACCCGGAATTGGCGGACGAAGAGACCGAGGCGAAGCTCGCGGAGTGCCGCAAGCGCCTGGTCGACGAACGTGCAAAACGCGTCTGGCCCGGCTGGGACGACAAGGTGCTGGCGGACTGGAACGGCCTGATGATCTCCGCGCTGGCCGAAGCCGGAGCCGTGTTCGACCGTCCCGAGTGGAGCGCGGCGGCGGAGCGCGCCTTTGCCTTCGTGCGGGAGACCATGCCCACCGGCGCGCCAGGGGGACGGCTGCACCATAGCTGGCGGCGCGGCGTGCCCAAACACGCGGGCACGCTGGACGACCATGCCGCGATGGCGCAGGCCGCC
This sequence comes from Rhodovibrio sp., assembly GCA_007127165.1. Lineage (GTDB taxonomy): Bacteria > Pseudomonadota > Alphaproteobacteria > Kiloniellales > Rhodovibrionaceae > SKZV01. The sequence continues at coordinate 5,613 of SKZV01000024.1, forward strand.
CTCACCCTCTTCGAGCACACCGGCCGCCGCGATTACCTGCGTCAGGCCGAAGCCTGGGCCGAGGTGGTGGAGCGGCACTTCCGCGACCCGGTCGACGGCGGCTACTTCATCACCGCCGACGACGTCGCCGACGTCATCGTGCGGCCCAAGAACGCGCACGACAACGCGCAACCGTCCGGCAACGCCGTCATGCTCGGGGTCCTTGCCCGGCTGTTCCACCTGACCGGCGACAAGACTTACGGCGAGCGCGGGGAGAGCACGATTCGAGCCTTCGCGGCCGAGCTTGAGCGCAATTTCGTGCCGCTCTGTACGCTGATCCTGCAAGCGGAGGTGCTGCGCGCGGGCGTTCAGGTCGTGCTGGTCGGCAATCGTGACGCCGAAGACACGCAGGCGCTGCTCCGCGCGGTGCTCGACACCTGCCAGCCGACGCGGATTCTCCATCCCGTCACGCCGCAGGACAGCTTGCCGGAGGGGCATCCGGCGGCTGGAAAGTCCCAGCAGGACGGCCGGGCGACGGCCTACGTCTGCCACGGCTTCACCTGCTCCCTGCCGATCACCCAGCCGGAGGCTTTGAAGGACGCGCTGCGGGGATAACCGGGGACAGGCGGGCTCGCCCGGATACGTGACACCTCGCCGTGCCGCCTGTATTCTGCCGCAAGTCTTTCCTTCAAACGACAAACAAAAAGGACTCCCGCTCCATGACCCAGGCAGTACGCATCCACGAGCACGGCGGTCCGGACGTTCTCCGCTTTGAAGCGGTCGAGGTTCCCGAGCCCGGCAAGGGCGAGGTCCGGCTGAAGCACACGGCGGTCGGGCTGAACTACATCGACGTCTATCACCGCACCGGCCTATACCCCGTGCCCAACCTGCCCGCCGCCATCGGCATGGAGGCCGCGGGCGTCGTCGAGGCGTTGGGGCCGGAGGTGAGCGACCTCAGGGTCGGGGACCGCGTGGCCTACGCCTCGCCGCCGCTGGGCGCTTATGCGGAGGCGCGGGTGATCCCGGCGGATCGCGTGGTGCGCCTGCCAGAGGGGATCGAGGACAAGACGGCGGCGGCGATGATGCTGCAGGGGATGACGGTCGAATACCTGATCCGCCGCACCTTCCCGGTGAAGAAGGGCATGACCGTCCTCTTCCATGCGGCTGCTGGCGGCGTCGGGCTGATCGCCTGCCAATGGCTGAGCGCCTTGGGCGCGACGGTGATCGGTACGGTCGGCAGCCAGGAGAAGGCGGAGCTGGCGAAGGCGCACGGCTGCGACCACACGATCCTCTACAAGGACGAGGACTTTGTGGCGAAGGTGAAGGAGATCACCGGCGGCGAAGGCGTTCCCGTGGTCTACGACGGCGTCGGCAAGGACACCTTCGAGGGCTCGCTGGACTGCCTGCGTCCGCTGGGGATGCTGGTCAATTTCGGCAATTCCTCCGGCGCGGTCAGCCAGTTCAATCCCGGCGTTCTGGCGCAGAAGGGATCGCTCTTCCTCACCCGCCCGACGCTCATGACCTACACCGCCAAGCGAAAGGACCTGGAGGCAAGTGCGAACGCGCTCTTCGAGGTGGTGCTGAACGGCAAGGTGAAGATCGAGGTCAACCAGACCTACCCCCTGGCCGAAACCGCACAGGCTCACCGCGATCTCGAAGCCCGCAAGACCACCGGGTCCACGGTGCTGCTGCCTTAACGGTTCTGCTTCCAGATCCGGGTAGGGCCTTTGTTTCACGTGAAACAGAGGCTCTATCCGTCTCCGGACACCTGAACCAGCCGTTCCAAGGGATAATCCGCCAGGGGTTTGCTGGCGGAGAGGACTACGTGGCTGCTGATCTGCGGAGCGCCGTAGCTCTCGGTGAGGAGGCGTTCGGACAGTTCGTGGTATTGCGCCATATCGGTGCAGACGAACCGGAGCATGTAGTCGAACGCGCCGCTGACTTTCAGCGCCTCCACAACCTCGGGAAGCGCCGCAACCGCAGCCTCGAACTGCTGAAAGTCGCTGTGGTCGTGGTTGTTCAGCTTGACCGTGGCAATGACCGTGACGCTGCGGCAGATGCGCTCCAGATCGACGCGGGCGCGGTAAGGGCCCAGAACCCCGCGCTGTTCCAGTTTCCGCACCCGCTGCAAGCAGGACGAGGGCGAGAGTCCGACCTCTCCAGCCAGCTCGTGGTTGCTGATGCGCGCCCGTGATTGGAGCACGGAAAGAATCTTCAAGTCGATGCGGTCCAACCGTATTTTATCGCCCAACCGCCCCCGCTCCGGCTGTATCGCCTGGAGCGGGATGGCTGATCTTCCAATGGCCATCCCGCTCTAAGTGTTTGTTTGGCGAGGCGATTCAGATCGCAAGCCAAAACGGCTTGAAATCATCGCGCTCGGGGATCAAGCGGCGTGGCTCGCCGCCGACTCGGTGAGAATCGCATAGATGGCGTCGGCGCTTTCACTGCCGCGCAGCTTCTCGCAGACCGAGCGGTCCCGCAGCAGGCGGGAAATGCGCGCGAGCGCCTTCAAGTGATCTGCGCCCGCCCCCTCCGGCGCCAGAAGAACGCAAATCAGATCGACCGGTTGCTCGTCGATGGAATCGAAATCAACTGGCGTCTCGAGGCGGACGAACAACGCCCAAAGGTTGTCAAGTTCGCTCAACTTGCCATGCGGAATCGCGATTCCGGCGCCAACTCCGGTTGTGCCGAGCCGCTCACGTTCAATCAGGACTTCGAAAATCCGGCGCTCCGGAAGCCCGGTCAAATCCGCCGCACGGCGCGCCAACTCTTGAAGCGCTTGCTTCTTGCTGGTCGCGCGCAGGTTCGGAACAACCGCTTCGGGGCGGATAAGCTCAGCGATCTCCATTGCGGATCACCTCATCCAAGCGTTGGATCATAACCTGATCTCCTGGGCATCAAAGCACAGTGATCCAAGTCCTTGACGTCGTGCAACCCCGGATTCGCGTGCAGTAACCCGATGGTGGTAAACCACGACCGCCGAACCGCGCCCACGGCTTCGCGGAGGCGATTCAGGTGGCGGCGTTACCCTCTGGATCGATCCAGCCAATGTTTCCGTCCGGACGCCGGTATACGACATTCAATCCGCCGTGCGCCGAATTTCGGAACATCAGGGTGGGCAGGTCCGCCAGATCGAGTCGCATGACCGCCTCGCTGACGGTGCATGTGCTTATCTCGTGCGACATTTCCGCGATAATGGCTGGTTGCCCGTCCGGTCGGATCTCGCCATCCGCGGCAGCCCCCTCGTCGCTTTCCTCGCCCGAGAGAACGTATTGCCGTCCCGCCAATATCTCCGGCAGGGGCGTACCATCCTTGTGATGATCCCGCAAGCGCCGCTTATGCCGGCGCAAGCGTTTCGACAAGCGCTCGGCCGCACCGTCGAAGGCCGCGTAGGGCTTGTCCGCCTGCCCCTCCGCCACGAGCTGTATGCCACGCCCGACATGCGCGTTAACGCGCGCGTGGTACATCACTCCGGCGCGCGACAACGTGACGTTGGCATCGATGGCACTGCCGAAGTACTTCTCGAAGATGGAATTCAGGCTGTCCTCGATGTGGCTGCGCAGCGCGTCGCCGATATCGATTTGCCTGCCGTTCACCGACAATTGCATGAGCTGTTCCTGGGTCTCGTTTTAGCACCACGCGGTTGCCGTGGCGCTTCCCCTAACGATCGAAGTTCGCGGACCATATGGAGGCCACCCAATGGTGTCAACTCCGCCGCACAGCTTCCAGTATCGCCGGGAACGCGCGCCGTTCAAGCCAACACTGCCGGGCAACGGGTATTGTGTCTTCACTTCAACCATGTAGGCGCTTTTCCTTCCTGCGGCGAACCGAGGACGAGATATGCATGGCTTCCCGGTATTTCGCCACGGTCCGCCGGGCGATGTCTATACCCTCGCTGCGCAAAAGCTCCACGATGCGGTCGTCGGAGAGGACGTTTTCCGCCGTTTCCGCCTCGATCAGCCCGCGGATTCGATGGCGCACGGACTCGGCGGAATGCGATTCGCCGTTCGCCCCTCCGATCGAGGTCGTGAAGAAGTATTTCAGTTCAAAAGCTCCGCGCGGTGTCGCCATGAATTTGTTCACTGTGACCCGGCTGATTGTCGATTCATGCATTCCGACGCTCTCCGCCACCTCGCGCAAGGTCATCGGTCGAAGGTACTCCACGCCCTTCTCGAAGAACTGCTGTTGGCGCTTCACGATCTCTCGCGAGACCTTGAGAATCGTATTCGCCCGTTGGTCCAGCGCGCGCACCAGCCAGTTGGCCGACTGCAGGCGGTCGGAGAGATAGGCCTTCTCCGTCTTGCCGCGCGCCAGCGGCGCCACCTCCGCGTAGTAGCGGTTGTTGATCAGGACACGCGGCAGCGTCTCCGGGTTCAACTCGATGGCATAGCGGCCGCCGCCGAGGGCGTGCATCAGGATGTCGGGGATCAGCGGCTGCGCCTCGCCGCCGCCAAAGCTCATCGCGGGCTTGGGATCCAGCGCCCGCAGCTCGCCCAGCATCTCGATCAGGTCTTCCTCGTCCACCTGACAGAGCTGCTTGAGCCTGGGGAAGTCGCGCTGCCCCACAAGCTCCAGATTGTCCAAAAGGACCTGCATTGCCGGGTCGAGGCGGTTGCGCTCGCGAAGCTGCAGGGCCAGGCACTCCGAGAGCGTGCGGGCGAACACCCCGACGGGATCGAGCCCCGACAGCTTACCGCGCACCGCCTCCACTCGTGCGCCCGGGACGCCCAGCAGACCGCCCAGCTCCTCGACCGATATCGCGAGGTAGCCCGCGTCGTCCAGACTGTCCACCAGCGCCTCCGCGATGCCCCTCTCGGCGACGCCGGAGACTGCTTCGCGGGTCTGTTTCAGGAGGTGCTCGCGCAGCGTCACGTCGGCCGCCATGCGCTGATCGAAGCTGGGGAGATCGCCGCCCTCGCCGCCC
>SKZV01000338.1 GCA_007127165.1 Rhodovibrio sp.
GCGGACAGGGCGTGCAGGCTGGCGGGCGTTTCGGCCTTATCCGCTTTGGCAGCCGGGTGGATGTCTACCTGCCGCCGGACGCGGTGCCCCGCGTTTGCATCGGACAGCGGGCAATCGGCGGCGAGACGGTTCTGGCCGATCTGGCGAGCGAGCGGCCGCCGTGGCGCGCAAGGCGGGAATGATGCAACGGTGGGGCGGCGCTTTCGCGGCGGCGAAGGCGTCTTTTCCCTCTTGCAGACTGTCGTATTGCGCCCTAGTTGAGGATTCTCGCCCTCCTTTGCATCGTTTAGAATAAACTCGTGGTACGCTGGGCCGCACCATCGAGATAAGCCGATGAGACGCTGACAGTTAGCAAGAGGCCGAAATGGCGAGAGCGCAGCTCCGTTTTATACCGCACATACTTACGCTTCTGGCTTGCAGCGCCGGGCTGGTCGCCGTTTTGCTGGCGGTCAATGGGCGCTACGAGGCGGCTGTGCTGTTTGTGCTGGCCGCTGCCGTTCTTGACGGATTGGATGGCCGGGTCGCGCGGATGCTCAACGCGTCAAGTCAGTTCGGGGTGGAGTTCGACAGCCTGTCCGATGTTGTCGCCTTCGGCGTCGCGCCGGGGCTGATTTTGTATCACTGGCTGTTCTTCGATTTGCAAAGCGAGTGGGGCTGGATCGTCGTCGTGGTCCTGGGGGTATGTGCCGCGCTGCGCCTCGCCCGGTTCAATGCCGAAAAAATCGCCGAGCAGGATTTGGAGCCGACGGTTCAGAACCCGTTCTATTTCACCGGTCTTGCGGCGCCCTCGGCCGCGCTTCTGGCGCTCTTGCCGATGATGATCAGCTTCGGGATTTGGCCGGACCTGACGGAACAGCTTTGGGTCGAACTGGCGGTCGCGCTCTGGGTTCTGGCAATCGGTTTTCTGATGATCAGCCGGGTGCCGACCTTCTCGTTCAAGGGCGGCAATTTCGTCCGCGAACATGCCGTACTGTTGTCGTTTGCCGCGGGTCTTGTAGGAATTCTGTTCGTGTTCAGTCCATGGACAATGCTGGCGGTCGCCAGTGGCGCATATGCCTTGAGCATCCCGCTCGCCTACCTCTGTTGCCAGCGGGGCATCGCGAACTAAATTGTTTCAACATTGAATATAGAATATAAGTCCTGAGGCGATAGCCCTTGTGCACGCCAGACGGTCAAGATCAGCGCGGAGAAAAGCGAACTCATGGATATCACTGCCGTAAAGCGCTCTTACAAGCGCTATGCCCCGGTCTATGACACAACGTTCCGCTGGCTGCTCGGTCAGCAGGGACGCCGCCGCGCGGCTGAAATTGCCAACCAGCGCCCTGGGCGTGTCCTGGAACTGGGCGTCGGCACGGGTCTTACCTTTCCGTTTTACCGCGACGATCACGATGTCAGCGGCGTCGACATATCGCCGGAAATGCTGAAAAAGGCGGAGCAGCGCGTCAGCAGCCGCAACTTGAAGTTCGTGCGTGAACTGCGGGTCATGGATATCGAGGCGCTGGACTATCCGGACGAGACGTTCGACACCATCGTCGCCGCCTATGTCATGTCCGTCGTGCCGGATATCGCCAAGGCGCTAAAGGAGATCGAGCGTGTGACGCGGCCTGGGGGACAGGTGATTTTCGTCAACCATTTCCGGGATACCGACAACGGCGCGCGGGCGAAGGTCGAACAGACTATGAGCCGCTTCGCCGCACAGCTTGGCTGGCACCCGGATTTCGATCTCGACCATATGCTGGCGCACACCAATCTGGAAATGACCGGCCGCGAGGACAACCTGCCGCCACTGGGACTTTTTACGCTGCTCCGGCTGAAAAAGCGCGACTGAGTCCTGAGTTCTGACCCTGCCCCGCCGAAGCGGGGCAGGGTGGCTTTTGCGATTAATCGTGGATGAACCGAACGCCGATGCCATGGAAGTCGCTCTCCGCGTCTTCGGGATTCGGCTGCACGATCTCCAGCAACTCGCGTCCGTTCACGTCGATCACCGCAAAGCCGGGTGTGCTGCCTGTCGCCACATGCGCGGCCGTCACGGGGTTCGGCCCGCGCAGGCTGACGAAGGCGCGCTCTCCGTCCGGCGACATGCCGATGATGTCCGGCGTCTCGCCGACGAAGTCCATCTCGTCGATGATCTCAAGGCTCTCCGAATCGATCACGATGGCGTTGTCGGTGACCCGGTTGACCATCCAAATCTCGTTGCCGCCCGGCACCGCCCAGACGCCGTGCGCGTCCAAGCCTTCGCTGTCGGCCTGGTGAACGACCTCGTGGGTCTCCACGTCCAGGGCATACCAGACGCCGGTCTCGGGGCCGCCGCCGTTGACGATCATGTGGCGCTCGTCCTGGGTCAGGATGGTGCCGCAGTTGACCTGCAGGGTGTCGGGGCCGAAGGCGCGGATGAGTTCGAAACTCTCCGTGTCCAGAACGACAAGGCCGCCGTCGCCCAGCCCGGGACCGAGCGTGATGTAGGCGTGACGGCTGTCGGCGGTGAAATCCTGGCAGATCGGGCCGGAATCGGAGAAGGCGTCCTGCTGCTCCTGGAACAGCGGGTCATCGGCGATGGTGAGGCTGCGGCCAAGCTCGAAGCGCTCCTCATCGAGATCGATGGCGAGCTCCACCATCTTGCCGTCCCACTGCTCGTCCGGGCTGCCGATCACGGCGACGAGCGCGTGGCTGTCGTCCGGCGCCACCGCCGCCATATGGGTGCGCGGCCCGGTGTCCAGCTGCGCCACA
>SKZV01000258.1 GCA_007127165.1 Rhodovibrio sp.
ACCTTCGGAACACGGATGCCCGACGCCTGAAACATCGCCAGCGCCTCGGGCGCGCTTTCGTACTCCACCGCCGCATGGCAAACGTCGAGGCAGACGCCTAGATGACGGCGCAGCGCGGTCAGGGCTTCGGCTTCCAGCAGGCCGGTATGACGCACCATCGCCGCAACGCCCGCCTCGCCGAAAAGATGATCGCGGAAGAAGGCGGCGGCCTCGTCCAGCGTTTCCAGGAAGCATTCCGGCTCCGGCTCCAGCGCCAGCGCAATGCTTGTTCCGGTGTCCTGGCGCAACTGCCACAGAAAGGCGGCGTGCTCGGCCAAGGTCCCGGTGATCGCGGCGACGGCGGCGGGATCGGCGGCATTGGGCTTGAACGCCCCCGGCACCGTCGAGATGCTGCCCTCCATCCCCTCGGGAAGCAGGCGCGCCAGCACTTCGGCGAGGGCGTTGGTGTAGGTCAGGCGTTCCCGGCTGCGCCAATCGGGCTCGTAAACGCCTTCCTTGACCCGCGCGCCATGAAACGTGCCGTAGGGGAAACCGTTCAGCGTGAAAACGTAAAGTCCGTGCCGGTCGAGCAGGGCGCGCAGGTCGTCCATCGCACCCGCCTCGGCGAGATCGGCCACCGCGCGGGCGGAGAGCCGCAGGCCGACGCCGAACGGCTCCTGCGCCAGCCCCAGCCGCCGCTTCACCTCCGGCACCGAGGTTTCCAATGCGTGGCGCACCTCCGCCCAGCTTTCGCCGGGATGGATGTTGGTGCAGTAGGTCAGGTGCTGCGTCCCCGCCGCGTTCAGGCGCATGGGGAGCGGTCCCGTTCCGCCAGCCACGCAATCGCCGCCCGCACGCGCTCCGCCTCCATCTCGTGCACCTCCTCGCCGCGCCCGATGCCGGAGAGCAGCGTCACCGTCAACTCGCCGCCCAGATGTTCCCGGAACTCCCGCAGGCCGCGCAGAACCTTCAACTCTCCCGTGGGCTCCTCGGCCGCCAAGGCGTCGTCCCAAAGTCGGAAGCCCAAAGCCTCCAACACGCGGCAGACCCGCTCGTCCTCGCCGTCGCTGAGCATCCCCGCCAACACCGAATACCGCGTATCGAGCGCCAGCCCAATCGCCACCGCCTCGCCGTGGCGCAAGCGGAACTGCGTCAGCGATTCCAGCTTGTGCGCAGCCCAGTGGCCGAAGTCGAGCGGACGGGCGCTGCCGGTCTCGAAGGGGTCACCGCCCTTGGCGATCTGCTGCATGTGCAACTCGGCGCAGCGCCGGATCATCCAGGCAACTTCCGGCGCGCGGAAGGCCGCCAACGCCTCGGCGTTGCGTTCCAGCCACAGGAAGAACGCACCGTCGCGGATCAGCGCAACCTTGATCGCCTCAGACATCCCGGCGCGGCGGTCGCGGGCCGACAGCGTTTCCAGAAAGCGCGCGTCGTTGATCACGGCGAACGGCGGCGCAAAGGAGCCGACCATGTTCTTCACGCCATGCGCGTTCACCCCGGCCTTGACGCCGACGCCGGAATCGTTCTGCGCCAGCACCGTCGTCGGCATCCGGATCAGCCGCACCCCGCGATGGGCAATCGCCGCCGCGTAGCCCACCGCGTCCAACATCGCGCCGCCGCCGACCGCAACGACAAAGGAGTGGCGGTCGACGCCAAAATCCACGAGTCGCTGTACCAGCCGGTCGATCAAGGCCGGATCGTTCTTCACCGGCTCGCCGCCCGGAACCTCGATGGGCGGTCCGGCCAGTTCGAGACTCTCGGGATAGGCGGCGGCGTAATCCTCGACGCGCCGCGCCAATCCGGGCGCGGCGGCGGCGACGTCCTGATCCAGAAACACCGCCAGACGGTGGCGGCGGGCAGGCTCGTTACGGCTGACGGCTTCCAGCAGCACCGGGTTGGCGGGCGCAAGGGCGTCCTCGGTGAAGTACACGGGATAGCTGTAGTGAACAGTGAACTCCTGCCGGTAGACGGCGGGCTCTACCCTCTGCCGTCCCGCCGCGCCAAGTTGTTCAACCATAAGCGGTTACATCTCCCCTCAAAGGTTTCATGTACCGACAGTTGCCCCCAACGATAGCTGAACCGAACCGCCTCATCCACATCCGTTTTCCCTCGAATGTGTCCTGCTTTGCGCATCCATCCCGCCGGGCTTTTTCATCTAATCCCGGCGCGTTTGCCGGAACGGGGTATGGTAGGGAAGGCCGTAATCCTCGAAAACGTCCTCGATGCCGCCATTCTCCAGAAGCTCCGAAATGGCCTCGTTGAGCGCCGCTTCCAAGGCTCCGGCCGGGCGATGGACCTGAATGGCGGCGTTCCAGCGCGCGTCCCGGTCCGGCTCCGCCGCAAGGTCGGCTTGTATGCCCGGCTCGCTCTCCTCGTTGAGGTGCCATGCCAGCTCGGGCAGCCGCACGAGGCCGCCTTCGACTTCCCCCTCCACGAGCGCCTGCAAGACGGCGCTTTGCGAAGAATAAAGGGCGGGCGGAAGGTTGCGTTCCTCGACGAAGCGTTCGGCCAGCGAGGCCGCTTCGACCGCCACACCCGTGCCGCCGGTCTCTTCGGGCATGGCGAGCAGGTAACCGCTGCCGTAATAGGCCCGCGTATAGAAGCGGTCGCCAAGACGCTGCGGTTCCGCCGGACGCGCCTGCCCCATATAGATGTCGCAGGCATAAAGGCCGGGGTCGTGGCTGGCGTTGGTATAGGCGATGCGGTACTCCAGCCCCGCCCCCTCCAGCACCGCCTCGGCGATCTCCGCCTCCAGGCCGGGCCGTTCGCGCCCGCTTTCTTCGTCCATCGAATAGGGCGGCCGGTCGGGCGGCAGACAAACCGTCAGTTCGTCCTCCGGCAATTCATCGGAAACCTCGGTCCGGACGACGCCCTCGGCCTCTTGCAGCGAGGCGAGATAGACCGTGACCTGCTCGATTTCCTGGTCGGAGAGTGTGCCTTCCCAGGGCGGCATCGCCGTTCCCGGGATACCCTCGCGGATCGTGTCGCGGATATCGTCCTTATTCAGCCCCTGACCGTGGAAGGTGCCCGCCTGTCCTCCGGCGGTTCCGTCGCGGCCGTGGCAATAGCCCGCGCAGGTGTCGTTATAGACCGCCCGCCCAGCCTCGATCATCTCGGAGTCTTCATGCTCCTCCGCCAGGGCGGCGGCAGGAAAAATCAGCGCCAGCGAAAGCGCGCGCAGAGCGGATGATGTGTTCATCGCGGGGGGTCCATCATCTTTTTGTAAGACCTTAAGGAACCGCCCTCCCCGGTGCCCATGCAGATCGCAGGCACCGGAAAGGGCGCTGGTATCGAACTTCGTCGAGTCGTCAGTCCGCCGGGACGATCTTGTAGATCACGTCGTCCTCGGTGCGCGGCCCGTGGGTGCGCGTGGTCATGACATAAAGCTCGCCGTCACCGTCCTGTCCAAAGGCCAGGAAGAAGGGCAGCGGCTCGTCCATATTGCCGACCTCGATGTCGTGGATCTCCCAGAGACCGTCCTCGTTCGGCTCCGCATACATCAAGACGCCATCGGGCTCGGTGAAGCTGCGGCTCCAGTCGCCGAAGACGTACATGCCCTGAAGGTCTTCGATCTCCTCGCCGCGATACATGTAGCCGCCGGTGATCGAAATGCCCCGGCCCTCGTCCGGGAAGGTGTTCAGGTTCTTGTACTCGATGACCGGCTCAAGCAGCGGCAGTCCCCAGTTCTCGTCGGCACATTCGCGGTCCTCGGGGAACTCGCGCGGATTGTGCGGGTCGAAGCAATGAGTGCCTTCCAGGATGCGCCAGCCGTGATTGCCGCCCGCCTGGACATGGTTCATGGATTCGAAGGCGTCTTGCCCCACGTCGGTGGCGTAAAGCTCGCCCGTCTCCTTGTCGAAGGACATGCGCCAGGGATTACGCCAGCCCAGCGTATAAATCTCCGGGCGGTATTCGTCATCGTCCACGAAGGGATTGTCGTCGGGGACCGAGTATTCGCCTTCCTCGCTGACGTCGAGGCGCAGGATCTTGCCGAGCCAGGTGTCGCGCTCCTGCCCGTAACCGTGCTCCGGCGCATTGGGGGCCATGTCGTTGGCGGTGCCGCCGTCGCCGAGCGAAAGGTAAAGATAACCGTCGTCCGGCCCGAACAGCACCTGACCGCCGTTGTGGTTGAAGGCGGGTTGGTCGATGGTCATCAACCGCATTTCGGAATCCGGGTCGGCGTTGCCGTCGTCGCCCCGGTGATACTCCGCGAGGTAGGCGGTATGGTTGAGGTACATCCGCGTGCCAAGTTCCGCGTCCTCGCGCATTTCGGCGCTGTAGTAGACGAAGAAGCGCCCGTTTTCCTCATACTCGGGATGGAAGGCGATTCCCAGCAAGCCACGCTCATCGAACTCGTCGTCCAGGTCGATAACCTTGTCGGTGATGTCGAGGAACGGCTCGTCGCGCATCTCGCCGTTTTCCATCACCCGGATTCGCCCAGGTTGCTCCAGCACGTAAAGCCGCCCATCGGGCGCGAGCTGCATATCGACCGGATGCGTAAGCCCCTCCGCAACAGGTTCCAGATTAACCGTAGCAGCCTGCGCGTCCATGTCGTGCGTCATCGCGACGCCCGCAAGCAACGCCAGAGTACCTACGCCGGATAGCAATGCCCTTGCCTTCATGAATTCTCTCCCTCCCTATTAGGTCTCGTCTTTTTCGCTACAGCCGCGACAACCTTTTCGGACTGTAGAAACGATTTCGAAACCATAGAACAGAAAATTAATTATGGCTAGACTGTGTCCTTGAGGCACTTGGCTCATTCGGGGAAGGCGAAAGCGCGCTCCCTTGAGCCTCCTTCCGTGCTCGCGCTACCATTGCGGCGCCTCCTGCCGATGGGGCCGTTTCAGGTCAAGCCCCCCAAATTCCACGAGAGGAGCCGCCCGTGCGCCTTCGCGTCTTCGTTCCATGGATCATCGCGCTTTTCATCGTTCCCGCCATTGGACTCGCCCCTGCCGCCCTGCTTGCCGAAGACCCGCCCGAAGCCGAAGAAACCGCCACCGCCGCCGCGCCGCCCGAGCCGGTCACGACGGAGCACGAAATCACCCTCGACGACCGCTCGCTCGCCTACCGGGCGCGCGTCGAGGTGCTGGAGTTGACGGACGGTTCCGGCACGCCCAGGGGACACCTCTTCACCGTGGCTTACATGGCCGATGAGGAGCAGGGCGAGGCGGAAGACCGCCCGGTGACCTTCTTCATGAACGGCGGGCCGGGCGCGGCCTCGGCTTATCTGCACGTCGGCGGGTTGGGGCCGAAGACGCTGCGCACCGACGGGATGGGCCAGCCGGTGGACGGCGGTACGCTGGAGGAGAACCTGGACACCTGGCTCGCCTTCACCGATATGGTGTTCCTCGATCCCATCGGCACCGGCTTCAGCCGCCCGGTGGAGGCCGGGGACGACCGCTACTACGGCCACGGCGCCGATCTCGACAGTCTGTCCCAGGCCATCGAACTCTGGCTGGACGGGCAGGACCGCCGGGCCTCGCCGGTCTACCTCGCGGGGGAGAGTTACGGCGGCTACCGGGCGGCGGCGCTGCCCAAGCGGATGATGCACGACCGCGGCGTCCAGCTTGCCGGGACGGTGCTGATCTCACCGGTGATCGACTTTTCCTCCATTCGCCACAGCCCCGAGCGGCCGTTGAGTTGGGCGCTGCTGCTGCCGTCCTACGCGGCGGCGGCGGCGGGACACGGCAAGGCGGAGAGCGCCGAGCCCGAGGCGCTGTCGGAGTTCGCGCTCACGGACTACATCGCCGCCTTGATCCATCCCGAGCGGATGGAGGCGCTTTTTCCGGAGTTGGCGGCGATGACTGGGCTTGATGCATCGTTCCTGCGTGAACGCCGGGGGCGCGTGGGTCCGAACGAGTTCCGCCGCCGCCTGCTCGCCGACGAGGGTAAGGTAGTCAGCGCCTACGACGGCCTGCTCACCGTGCCCGACCCGACGCCGTCGCGCGCGCATGTCCGTGTCGATCAAATCCTCGACGGCATGACTCCGGCCTATGTCACCGGCTTCCTCGACCATCTGCGGCGCAATCTTGAATGGCGCGAGGGCCGCGATTACACCCTGTTGAGCCGCAGCGTGAACCGCGCCTGGAGCTACGGCCTGAACGGCCGCCAGGGATACCTCAGCGCGATGGAGGACCTTCAGGAGGTGATGGCGCTCGCCCCGGAATTCCGCGTCCTGACGGTCCACGGCGAGAGCGATCTGGTGACGCCGTGGCTCGCCTCGCACTGGCTTCTCGCGCAGGTCAACGATGCGCTGGGCGGCGTCGAGGACCGCCTCGCCTTCGCCCGCTATTCCGGCGGCCACATGTTCTACATGCGCCCCGACGCCAGCACCGCCCTCGCCCGCGACGCGGCGGCGTTTTATGGGGCAGCGGTCCATGAGCGGGAGTGAGGAGGACGGCTATCAGCACGGCGATCCGCATTTCGTTTGTTTCGGATATTGCGCTTACCGTCCCTCTGGCCTATATAAGGCTTAAGCTGCGGAGAAAGGGTGGGACCATGACGGATAGCCCATATCGCGAAGATGCCATTCTCCCAAGCCGGGAGGAAGTTGAACTCGCCGCTGAATCCAGTCGCATCCTGGCGAAAGTGCAATCGGACGATGGCCTGAAGGTGCGCTTGAACGACGGGCAAGAGCTGACTTTGCCCAAGGCCGCCACGCGTCTTCTTTCGCATTTGCTGACGGAAATGGCGAACGGCAATGCGGTCACGCTGTACCCCATTCATGCGGAGCTTACGACTCAGGAAGCTGCGGACTTTCTGAATGTTTCCCGGCCCCACTTGATCAAGCTTTTAAGCGCTGGCGACATTCCTCATCACATGGTGGGTACGCATCGTCGGGTAAGATTCGAAGATCTGCAAAAGTATAAAAGAGAGCGGAAGCAACGTTCTGGACACGCACTGGACCGGATTGCGGCGCAGGCACAAGACCTGGATTTGGGTTATTAAGTGTCCAAGTTCACTGTAGTCTTTGACGCCTGTGTTCTGTACCCAGCGCCGCTGCGGGATATTCTCCTTGAGCTTTCCACTACGGAACTTTTTCGTGCAAAATGGAGCGAGGACATTCATGAAGAGTGGATTTCCTCGCTCCTTGCCAAGAGAGAAGACCTCACCCGCGAGCAGCTTTCTCATACAAGAGAACTCATGAACCAAGCGGTGCCGGACTGCCTGGTTGAGAAATATCACGATCTCATACCGACAATACGGCTGCCCGACAGCAATGACCGGCACGTCGTCGCGGCGGCGATCCGTTGCGGTGCGGACGCAATCGTGAGCTTTAACAAGAAAGATTTTCCGGTGAGCGCCTTGCAAGACTATAACTTGGAACTGATCCATCCAGACGATTTCATAAGCTATCAATTCGATCTTGACCTCGCTACCTCCCTAAACGCCGCCCGCTCTTGCCGCCTACGCTTGCGCAATCCGACCAAAACCCCGGAAGAGTATCTCAGTACGCTCATGCGGAATTCACTGACTAAAACCGTTTCCATATTGGAAAAATACAAAAACGTCCTATGAGGCTCCCCGTTCGTACAGCAACCGATCACACCCTGCCCTCCTTCGCGTCTCCACGCTTGAATTCGCGCGAAACTCATGCTTTGACTGCACGCTTACAAGGCAGTTGCCGCGCGCGTGGGGAAACGAGGTGGGATGACGGTAGGGGACAGCGCCGCGAGCGCGCCGGAGGTTAAGGCCTTCATCGACGACTGGAGCGAAAGCGGCGGCTCCGAGTTGGCGAACTATCAGCTTTTCGTGGTGGCGTTAACCCGGCTTCTGGGCGTCCCCCAGCCTGACCCCTCGCAGGAGGACAACGCCCGCAACGACTACGTGTTCGAACGCTCCGTCGCCTTCAAACACCCGGACGGCTCGACCACGCCGGGCCGCATCGACTGCTACAAGCGCGATTGCTTCATCCTCGAAGCCAAACAATCGGCCAAGCGCACCACGCCCCGCGCCGTTCCCGCCGCCCCCGACATGTTCGGCGCGGAGCCCGAGCGGCGCAAATCCGGCCATGCCAAGCGCGGTACCGGCGGCTGGGACACGATCATGCGTCAGGCGCGCACCCAGGCGGAGGATTACGCCCGCGCGCTGCCGGTCGATCACGGCTACCCGCCGTTTCTGCTGGTGGTCGATGTCGGCCATGTGATCGAGGTCTATGCCGACTTTTCCGGCCAGGGAAAGAACTACGCCCACTTCCCCGACAAGCGCAGCTACCGCCTCTCCCTCGACGACCTGCACGACCCGAAGGTCTGCGCGCGCCTGCACGCGATCTGGACCGATCCGCAGTCGCTCGATCCCGCGCGCCACGCCGCCGAGGTCACGCGCGACATCGCCGAACGCCTCGCGGTCATCGCCAAGCGGCTGGAGGCGCAGGACCACGATCCCAAGACGGTCGCGGGCTTCCTGATGCGTTGCCTCTTCACGATGTTCGCGGAGGATGTCCACCTGCTGCCCGACGAAGCGTTCACCAACCTTCTGGCGCAACAGAAGGAAACGCCGGAAAACTTCCCGCAGGCGCTGCGGATGTTCTGGGAGACGATGGACAAGGGCGGCTACGCCATCCACCTCAACGCCACGCTGAAGCGCTTCAACGGCACGCTGTTCAAGGACCGCACCGCCCTGCCGCTCGACCGCGAGAGCATTCACGAGCTTTGGGTGGCCTGCAAGCGCGACTGGTCGGACGTGGAGCCCGCGATCTTCGGCACGCTTCTCGAACGCGCGCTGGACCGGCGCGAGCGGGCCTCGCTGGGCGCGCACTACACACCGCGCGCCTATGTCGAGCGGCTGGTGATCCCCACGATCATGGAACCGCTGCGCACCGAGTGGCAGCAGGTCCAGGCCGCCGCCGCCGAGGCGCGGGCGAACAGCAAGGACGACGAGGCGCGGCAGGTCCTGCGCGGCTTCCTGCACACGCTGGCGACGACGCGGGTGCTGGACCCGGCTTGCGGCACCGGCAACTTCCTCTATGTCGCGCTGGAGCTTATGAAGCGGCTGGAGGGCGAGGTTCTGGCGGCGCTGGAGGATCTGGGCGAGGACGCGCCGAAGCTCGCGCTTTCCGGCGAAACCGTGGACCCCAGCCAGTTCTTCGGCCTGGAACTGAACCCGCGCGCCGTGCCGATTGCCGACCTTGTGCTGTGGATCGGCTACCTGAAGTGGCAACTTAAGACCGGCGGGCTGCCCGCGATCAGCGAACCGATCCTGCACGCCTACGGCACCATCAAGGAACAGGACGCGATCCTTGCCTGGGACAAGCGCGAGCTGCGCCGCGACGCGCGCGGCGAGCCGATCACCGTCTGGGACGGCCGCTCCACCAAGCCGCACCCCGTGACCGGAGAGGACGTGCCGGACGAGACCGCGCGGCTGGAAACCTACACCTACACCAATCCGCGCGCCGCCAACTGGCCGACGGTCGACTACATCGTCGGCAACCCGCCCTTTATCGGCGGCAAGGACCTGCGGGCGGAGTTGGGCGACGGCTATGCCGAGGCGGTCTGGAAGGCGCGGCCGCACATGCCGGGCGGCGCGGACTTCGTGATGCACTTCTGGGACAAGGCGGCGAGCGTGCTGCTGGCGAAGGGCTCGAAGCTGCGCCGCTTCGGCTTCATCACCACCAACTCGATTACCCAGACCTTCTCGCGCCGCGTGATCGAGCATCACATGAACGCGAAGGCCCCGCTCTCCCTGATCTTCGCCGTCCCCGACCACCCCTGGCTGAAACAGTCCGACAAGGCCGCCGTCCGCATCGCCATGACCGTCGCCGCCAAGGGCAACCGCGAGGGCGTGCTGGCGAAAACCATGCGGGAAAGCGGGCTGAACAGCGACACGCCGACGGTGGAGTTGGAGAAGCGGACGGGGAAGGTGCTGGGGAACCTTACTCTGGGTGCGGACCTGTCGCTGATTAAGTCGCTGTTTGCGAACGAACTAATCTCCAGTCCGGGCGTAAAACTGCACGGAGCGGGGTTCATCGTCACGCCCGAAAAGGCCAAGGCGCTGGGTCTCGGGAAGGTTCCGGGGCTGGAAAACCATATCCTCGAATACCGCAACGGGCGCGACGTGGCGCAGCGCCCGCGCGGCGTCATGGTCATCGACCTCTACCCCCTGACCGCCGAAGCCGTGCAGACACGCTTTCCCGCCGTCTATCAGCATGTTGCCGATCATGTGAAGCCGGAGCGGGATCAAAACAATCGCGCGTCATATCGCGACAACTGGTGGATTTTTGGGGAACCCCGACGAGAGATGCGCGAATTTGCAGACGGTCTCCCCCGTTACATCACCACCATCGAAACCGCGAAGCACCGCTTCTTCCAGTTCCTGGACGCCTCGATCCGGCCGGATAACATGCTGGTCAACATCGGCTTGCAGGATGCGGCCGCTTTGGCCGTGCTGTCGTCCAGTTTGCATGTCCGCTGGATGCTGGCGGCGGGCGGCAAGCTCGGCGTCGGCAACGATCCAAGGTATAGCAAGACGCGGTGCTTCGACCCCTTCCCTTTCCCGCTCTTCGACTCCCTCGACCCC
>SKZV01000053.1 GCA_007127165.1 Rhodovibrio sp.
ATCGAGTAAGGGTGACCTTCATGAGTATCCGCAAGACCGTCTCCGCGATAGCCGCCGTGGCCGCAATGGCCGTCGTGCTCGTCGCCTGCGCCCCGCAGCAGCACCTCTCCCCCGATTTCGGCGACGCGGTGCGCCAGAACATGGCCGTCCACATCATTGACCCCCGGCCAATGCCGGTAGACGAAGCCGGTTCCGCCCTGGACGGCCGCCGCGCCGCCGGAGCCGTGGACCGCTACCAGCGCGGCCAGATCATCGAGCCGGAGCGCCTGACGACGAGCACCATCGGCGGCGGAAACTGACCGCCGAGAATGAGCCCCGAAAACCGAGCGACGACAGGAAGAGAACAGGAGACCCCGAGATGCCCCGCCGTCCCCAAAACCGCAAGCCCGCACTCCCTCTGCGCCGCTTCGCGGCCGCGCGCGACGGCGGGGTAGCCGTCACCGTCGCCATCGTCACCCCCGTCCTCATCGGCATGATCGCACTCAGCCTCGACCTGGGCCGCGCGTGGTCCACACAGACGGAGTTGCAGAGCGCAGCCGATGCGGCGGCGCTTGCCGGGGCGACGCAGTTGGATGGCAATACGGGCGCCTGCGACCGCGCGGAAGATGCCGCAGTGAGCGACTTGATCTCCAATCTGCAGACCTTCGCGACCGATGACGAGGCGCGCGTCGCCATCGACCGCAAGAGCGACATCTTCTTCTACGTGTCCTTGGACGACCGCACCGACTTGAGCGGCGATCCCAACGACGCGGACTGCGATGCGAACGCGAACTACATCGAAGTCCGGGTGGAACCGCACACCGTTTCGTTCGTCCTGGCTCCTGTACTGGCGGCGCTGACCGATCAGCGGGGGACAGCACTGATAGAGGCGAACCCCAGCGGGCGCGCGGTGGCGCACATGGGGCAAGCCATCTGCCGGGTTACGCCGCTGTTCGTGTGTATGCCGTCCGGCGGGATCGACACCGGAGAGATGGATCGGGGCAACGGCATCTGGATGATGGGCGGCGAAAACCGGCCGGGCCCCGGCAACTTCGGCTTTCTTGCCATGGGCGGTCAGCAGTTTGGCGCGAACGAGACCCGCGAAGCGATGGGCAGCGACGGAAGCGGGGCGCAGTGCATCGGCCGTGATGAGAGCATGGAAACGGAACCGGGCCGAATGGCCGCCGTAAGCCAGGGCTTCAACACGCGCTTCGACTGGTATCGCGGGGCCGCCAAGGGCTGGGAATCGGAGCACGAATTCCGCCCTAGCACCAATCCAGTGGCGGGCCTCATCAACGAGAGCAATAACTCGTCCAACTGGGACAGGCCGGATGATTACTATCAGGGGCCGACTATCCACACGGTCGGAACAGACTCCGACGGTAACACGACCGTCAGTCCCGAGATCCAGGCGATGGGTTATCCGCGCGACAACTGCGCCTATTCGTCGGGTGGGAGCAGCTGCGTCCCAAGCGGGAGCGAGGGCCAATTCGGAGATGGCCAATGGGACATCGCTACCTACATGGCCGTCAATCACGGTTACAGCGATTGGACCGAGGTTTTCGCTAACGATCCTGACCTTATTCTAGATGAGTTTAACGCGGCAAACCCGCCGCACCGCTTCGACATCTTCAAATGGGAACTCGGCATCGACGGGGGAGCCAACCGCCTCCCGCAACAAGATCCGGCGCTCTTTCCGGAATTCGGCACGTCTCAGTTCCCGGCTGACCCCATAAGAGAAAACAGCCGCCGCACGATGACGGTCGCGGTGGTCGATTGCGAGGGCATCAAGGGGCGCACGCCGATCAATCCGCTGGAGTGGTTCGACATCTTCCTCACGGAGCCGATGTCGCCGAGTGGGGCGGCGAGTAGAGCGACGCACCCGGAGTTCGCCGATCCCGCCGCCTTCTACGCCGAAGTCATCGGCAAGGCCGAGGCTCAGCCGGAGTTTAAGCCGACAGTTCACCGCAACGTCCTCCAATTGGTCGAGTAGAACCCGATGATCCGCCGCAACCGCCCCACAAACTCACTGCGCAGGTTCGGGCAGCGCAACGACGGCGCCGCAGCGAGCGAGTTCGCGATTATGCTGCCGTTGCTCGTGATCCTGCTATTCGCGGGCGTCGAGATTGGCCGGGTGCTGCACGACTATCACACGGTCTCCAAGAGCGTGCGCGATGCCGGGCGTTATGCGGCGCGCTGGCACTTCGCCTGTCCAGATACGGTTTACACCAACCCGGATGTCGTGACCCACACTCGAAATCTGGCCCTCACGGGGCGGGTGAGCGGTGACGGAGACTATCTCCTGGCCCTGTGGAAAGAGCCGGAATCCGTCACCGTCACCCTGACCTGCACGGACAATGGCGGGTGGGAGGGACTCTACAGCGAGACGCAGGTTCGCAGCGTCAACGTAAGGGCGGAGGTGCCCTTCGAGTTCCTCTTCGCCTCTCTTCTGGGTTTGCCGGGAACGCTCACGCTGACCCTCGAACATACCCAGCCGCACGTGGGTGAATAGCCATGACAGGGCAAAAGGCTGCAATCGCACGGCTGGGTTGGCTGCGGGATCAGAGCGGCGCCGCCGCCGTGGAGTTCGCGCTAGTCGTGCTTCTGCTGGTGACGTTCATCTTCGGCGCGATCGACCTCAGCCGCATGGGGTGGGATTGGAACCGCGCGGCGACCGCAACACAGGCTGGAGCGCGTTTCGCAGTGGTCAACGACATGGTCGCGGC
>SKZV01000102.1 GCA_007127165.1 Rhodovibrio sp.
ATGAGCGGGTCCGGCTGGGCGTAGGCCGTCAGCGCGGCGGGATCGTGGAAAACCACGGTGCGCCCCCGGACCTCAACGCCATAGGTGGACAGGGCGGCGAGCGAGCGCGACAGATTCTCTCGCGTCATCCCCAGAAGGGCGGCGAGCGTGGTCTTGTCGATCGGAAGCTCGCAACGGTCCGCGCCGCCGCTCTGCACCTGGAGCCGCAGGAGATAATTGGCCACGCGTTCCTGCGAAGAGCGGAGCTTTTGATCCTTCAGGCTCTTTACGACTGTGCGAAAGCCCATGGCAAGCTGGTCGATCATCGCGACGGCGAAGCCGCTATCCCGGCGGATCAGGTCCCGGATGGTGTCGGCGGGGATCAAGAGGACCCGCGAGGATTCCAGCGTTCGGGCCGACATCAAATTCGGTGCGGCGCGAACCACGGCAGCGAGGATGAAGGCCGTCACCGGGCGGAAAATCGCGATGGTGGTGCGGCGGCCTTCGTGTGAGGCGAACATCTCCACCCCGCCCTCGACCAAGACGTGCAGCGTGTCGGCGGACTGTCCCTCCTCGAGCAGGGTGACATGCCTTGGGAAGCGCTGAAGATAAGACGCCCGCGTCAACTCCTCAAACGTACCCGGCGCCAGCGAGCAAAAGGGCGCAAGGTTCCGAACAGCTTCGATGTCGCTGGCGCGCTGCATGACTGGTCCTCAGGTTCCTGGTGCAAAGCCCTATACTAACCGGGCACCCTTACGGTGCTTTGATATTTATCAATCTTAAGAGTGGGTATAACATACTGCAAGACTACAGCGCCCGCGCTGGCCACGGATTGTTCGGCGACTCCTGTTCCGACCGCGACCGAAGGCCAGAGGGCGATCTGGCGGTGGGCGATCTGGCGGTGGGCGAAACGGCACCACGCGCGGGATACCGGCGGATTAAGGGGCGGCGGGTTCAGCCCCTGATCTGCCGGTATTCGCTCCGTGGCTTAAAATTATCGCGCTCTAAGTGTTCGTTCCGCGAGGCGATTCAGATTGCAAGCCGAAGGGGCTTGAAATCACCGCGCTCTAAAGGTCGAACTGTCCGCCGCTGGTATCGGTGGAACCGCCAGAACCTTCATCGTCGTCCTGCGGCTTCTTGACCGCGGGTTTACGGCGGCGCGCCGGAGCCTTGGGAGCTTCGCCCTCGACGGTTCCCGATTCACTACGGCGGGTGCGGGTAGCGGCGGCACGGCGCGGGGCTTTGCGGGGCGCTTCCTGCGGTTGGGCTTCGCCCGAGTCCTCGCCTCGCTCCGAAGTCTCGTTGGAAAGCCTGCCGTAGCCGTCGGGGCGCTGATGAAGCTCACGCGGTTGGTCGAAATCTCCGGCGCCCATGTCGTGGGCTTCGCCGTTCTGGCTCGGCTCCTTGACGTTGCCATCGACGTCGCCGCGTTCCGACTGTTCGTAGCGCTCGCGGCGTTCCTGCCGGGTTCCGCGCTCATCCCCATCTAAGTCCGAATCGTTCCGGCCCGGCCGATCTTCCTCGTCCTGCGCCGATCGGTGGCGCCGGTTGCCGTCGCGCTCGCCTTGCTGGCGGCGACCGTTGTCGGCGTCCTGCTGATCATCCTCACCTCCGCGCTGCTGCCCATCGCCACGCTGCCCGCCGCGCTGCTGCCCGTCGCCACGCTGTTGTTCCGACCGGGAGGGACCGGTTTGCGGGTCGGTGTTTTCGTTGGCGATCCGGTAGTAATGCTCCGCGTGCTGGAAATAGCTCTCGGCAATCACGCGGTCGCCAGCGACGCTGGCGTCGCGCGCAAGCGAGAGGTACTTCTCGTACACCTGCGTCGCATTGCCGCGCACCCGCACGTCGGGGCCGTTGCTGTCGAAGTTCTGCGTTTTCAGCGGAACGTTCTTGCGACCGCCCCCGCTGTTGCTGTTGCTATTGCCGCTACCGCCGCCGGAGCGGCCGCGCGGCCGCCGTCCACTGACACCTTGTCTCATCGCTTCCTTACATCAGCGCAGGAGGCCGTTTCTTATATTTCGGCCTCATCGCCCCTCTAACCTGGGCGCGGAACTTTCGTGACATATCGTGGGATCGCAATTGCGTCCGTTACGCGGACACATGGGGAGCCATCGGCTCCGACATGCGTACCGTAGTCACGAAACCTGCCCGTTTCAAAATATTTTCTATTCGCACTTCCGCTCGCTCACGCGGGCTCCGGCTTGCGCGAGCCTCAGCTATGCGGGCGAGGCGGCGATCAAGCACCGCGCAATCCCCGCCAGATCGCATACGGGAGGCCTGGTTCGCAAGCCCGCACGGCGCAGGAGAGCGTCCACATCCCGCGCCTGTCCCGCGCCAACCTCTATGGCGGCAAACCCGCCCGGCTTCAGCAACCCCGGCAAGGCCGGAGCCAAAGCCCTGTAGGCATCGAGGCCATCGGCTCCCGCACGAAGCGCCTGTGCGGGATCGTAGCGCGCCACTTCCGGCGCCAGTTGCGCCATCTCCGACTCGCTCACGTATGGCGGATTGACGAGGATCGCGTCGAAACCGCCGACAAGCCCGCCACCCCAGTTACCCACGACGAAGGCCGACCGTTCCCGCAGTCCCAACGCTACCGCATTTCGCCGTGCCGTCCGGACCGCCCGTTCGCACCGGTCGACGCCGAGCCCCCAAGCGTTCGGGCGCTCGTGCAGCACCGAGAGCAATAGGCAACCGGACCCCGTGCCGAGATCGAGCAA
>SKZV01000301.1 GCA_007127165.1 Rhodovibrio sp.
CCTGCTGTGGACCGGACTGGATCGCTGGCTTGCGGTCGGCACGGAAGAGAGCGGCCCCGGTCTACTCTCGCGCTTGTATGGGACGCTTGGCGACAGCGGCGCGCTGGCCGATCAAACTAGCGGGCTTTGCACCCTGAGCCTGAGCGGCCCCAAGCTCCCCGCCTTGATGCACAAGGGCCCCGCCATCGACCTGCACCCGAACGCCTTCAAGCCCGGCGACACGGCCCCCACCGCGATCAACCACACCCCGGTCCTGCTGTGGCGTCCCGAGCGGGGCGACGGCCTCCTCCTCTTTGTGCAGCGGGGCTTCGCCCGCGACCTATTCGAATTCCTGACGACGATGGCGAAAGAATACGGCTACCGCGTCGCCGATCCGGAGTGAACGCCGTACCACGGCAGCAACCGCGCCAGCGCGGCTTCGCGAGGGTCGGCCTCAAGGCAGATAGTCGCGCATCCGGTACCACATCATGGCGAGCGCCAGCGTGGGCGTGCGGAACAGGCGGCCTCCGGGGAAGGTGGTGTGCGGCAGCCTCGCCATGATGTCGAAGCGTTCGGCCTGCCCCATGATCGCCTCGGCCATGATCTTCCCGGCGATGCCGGTGAGCGCGACGCCGTGGCCGGAGAAACCTTGCGCAAAATAGATGGTGTCGCCGATCCGCCCCAGGTGCGGCGTACGCTCCACCGTAATCGCGACGTAGCCGCCCCAGGTGTACTCGAAGACCTGATCCTCAAGCTGCGGAAAGACCTTCAACATCTTCGCCCGCATCGCCCGCGGCAGGTTCGGCGGCATGATCGTCGAATAGCTGACCCGCCCGCCAAACAGCAGGCGATGATCCTTCGACCGGCGGTAGTAATCGAGCACGAAGTTGCTGTCCGCGACCGCCGCATTGCTCGGTAGAAGCTTGCGCGCCCGGTTTTCGCCCAGCGGCCTCGTCGCGCCGATATAGGTCCCCACCGGCATGATCTTGCGCCGCATCGACGGGACGAGATTGTCGATATAGGCGTTTGTCGCAAACACCAGAAAGCGGGCCTTTACGCTGCCGTCGGCGGTGCGGACGGCGGGACTCGCGCCGCTGTCGTAGCGGGTGACGGCGGTGTCTTCGTAGATCCGCACCCCCGCCTCCCGCGCCGCGCGGGCGAGTCCCAGGCAGTAGTTCAGCGGATGCAAATGGCCGCCGCCGGGATCGTAGAGTCCCCCGGCATAGGCATCGCTCTCGACATGCTCGCGCACGCTTTCGCGGTCCAACAGGGTGGTTCCGGTGTAGCCGTACTCCTGCTCCAGATCGTTCTGCGCGCGCTTCAACTCGTCCAGATGGCTCGGCTTGTTCGCGGCTTGCAAATGCGACCAGGTCAACTCGCAGTCGATCCCGTGTTTTTCCGCCCGCTCCGCAATGATCGCCTTGGCTTCCTCGCAAAAGTCGAACAAGCGTTTGGCATCCTCCCGCCCGACCCAGCGGCGGATGTTGCTCATGCTGGTGGAAAAGCCGCCGCCGATCTGTCCGCCGTTGCGCCCGGACGCGCCCCAGCCGATTCGCGCCGCCTCCAGCAGCACGACGTCATAACCGTTTTCAGCCAGATTGAGAGCCGTGGAAAGGCCGGTAAAGCCGCCGCCGACGACGCAGACATCGGCGCTCTCATCGCCAATCAGCCGTGGATGGTCCGGTACGGTGTGCGTTGTGTCGGCGTAGTAGGACTCGACATGAGGCTTCGCAGTCAAAACGACTCACCCTTCTTATTGAGTATGCCCTTGTAGATAAGTGCCGAATCCCCAGCGTGCGTCAAGAGTCCAGCCACCGCCGATCGAGTGTGGGCCAGGTCGCTTGCCAAACCCAGGGACTGCCACGTAAGATCGCCCGCACCGACAACGCGCCCGGCGACCCCGCTGGGACAGACTTTGCCGTTAAAGTTTCGCCGACGGCCCTCTGCGGGGAGCAGCGCAAGCCACGGACTCCGTATGAGCGCGACAGATCAAGATATCCAAACAGCGGAAGACTTCCTCAAACAACACCGGATCGACGAGGTCGAATGCTTCGTCCCAGACCTTGCCGGGATCGCCCGGGGCAAGATCCTGCCCGCGGAAAAGTTTCTGAAAGGAATGCGCGAACAGGGGCTGCGCATCCCGGAACAGATCTTCATTCAAACCGTCAACGGCGAGTACGCGCTGGACGATCCGGTTACCAGCCCGGCCACGATCGACGTCTTTCTGCGCGCCGACATCTCCTCGATGCGCGTGGTCCCCTGGTATCAGGACCCCACCGTGCAGGTCATCTGCGACGCCTATTACTTCAGCGGCGAGCCGGTGGAGATCGCGCCGCGCGACACGCTCCGGCGCGTGCTGAAGCTTTACGAGGAGCGCGGCTGGAGGCCGGTCGTCGCGCCGGAACTGGAGTTCTTCCTGGTCGATAAGAACACCGACCCCGATTACCCGCTGGAGCCGCCCATCGGACGTTCCGGACGGCGCGAGACGGCGCGGCAGTCCTACGGCGTCGACGCGGTGAACGAGTTCGATCCGCTGTTCGAGGAGGTTTACGACTTCTGCGAGGCGCAGGGCATCGACATCGACACGCTGACCCACGAATCGGGGGCGGCGCAGATGGAGATGAACTTCAACCACGGCGATGCGCTGGAACTGGCCGATCAGACCTTCCTGTTCAAGCGCACGGTGCGGGAAACCGCGCTGCGCCACAACGTCTACGCGACCTTCATGGCAAAGCCGATGGAGCGCGAGCCGGGAAGTTCCATGCACGTCCACCAGTCGGTGCTGGACACCAAGACCGGCCGCAACCTCTTCTCGGATGCGGATGGCAACAACACGCCGTTGTTCCTGTCCCATATCGCGGGCTTGCAGAAGTACCTGCCCGCCGTCATGCCGCTGCTGGCGCCCAACGTGAACTCCTACCGGCGGCTGATGAAGTATTCCGACGCGCCGATCAACACGCACTGGGGGCTGGACAACCGCACCGTCGGCTTCCGCGTGCCGGTGTCCTCGCCGGAGGCGCGGCGGGTGGAAAACCGCGTGGCCGGGGCCGACACCAACCCCTATCTCGCCATCGCGGCCTCGCTGGCCTGCGGCTATCTCGGCATGATCGAGGAGTTGGAGCCGACCAAGCCGGTGGAGGGCAGCGGATACCGCCTCGCGCACACCCTGCCGCGCACGCTCTACGACGCGATCTACCGCTTCTCGCGCTCCAGCGGCCTGAAACGGGTGCTGGGCGAGGATTTCATGGGCGTGGTCGCGGCGGTCAAGGACGTGGAGCTGGAGGCCTACCAGCGCGTGATCTCCTCGTGGGAGCGCGAACACTTGCTGTTGAACGTTTAGGTGGCGCAGTGACGAAAAATTCGTTTCCACGCAGCAGACGCAATATCGCCGGAGAGGTGCTGATTACCTGTGCGCGCATCGGCTTCAATCCCTGAGAAGCCCGGTAGAGAGCATCCCGTTCCAACCGACCCGCTTCTCAAGGAGAAACCAGACCATGTCCGTCCCCGCCACCCACAACCGCACCGCCGCCTGGAAAGACAGCGACGGCCGCCACCACCTGCACCCCTTCACCGACACCAAGGCGCTTGCGAGTGAAGGCGGCAGCCGCATTATCGTCAAGGCCGAAGGGAACCACCTCACCGACTCCGATGGGCGGCAAGTGCTCGACGCAATGGCGGGCCTCTGGTGCGTCAACGTCGGCTATGGCCGCCGGGAACTGGCGGAGGCGGCCTACAGCCAGATGCTGGAGCTTCCCTACTACAACAGCTTCTTCAAGACCGCGACGCCGCCCTCCATCGAGCTTGCGGAGAAGCTGGCGGCGATCACGCCAGCCGGGCTGAACCACGTCTTCTACGGCTCGTCCGGGTCGGAGGCGAACGACACGATCGTTCGCATGGTCCGGCACTACTGGCAGATCAAGGGGCAGCCGGAGCGCACGGTCTTCATCAGCCGCGAACACGCCTACCACGGCTCCACGATGGCCTCGGCCTCGCTGGGCGGACAAGCGGCGATGCACGGCCAGGGCCACCTCCCCCTGCCCGGCTTCGAGCACGTCATGCCCCCCTATTGGTTCGACTACGGCGGCGATCTCTCGCCGGAGGCTTTCGGCTTGAAGGCCGCGCAGGCGGTGGAGGACCGCATCCTGGAAATCGGCCCGGAGAAGGTCGCCGCGTTCATCGGCGAGCCCATTCAGGGCGCGGGCGGCGTGATTATCCCGCCGAACAGCTACTGGCCCGCGATCCAGACGATCTGCGACAAGTACGGCATCCTGCTGATCGCCGACGAGGTCATCACCGGCTTCGGGCGCACCGGCCATTGGTTCGCGTGCGAGCACTTCGGGATCAAGCCGGACATCATGACGCTGGCCAAGGGAATCACTTCGGGCTACCTGCCGCTTTCCGCCGTGATGGTGGGCGAGCGGGTCGCCGAAAC
Organism: Rhodovibrio sp.; assembly: GCA_007127165.1. GTDB lineage: Bacteria > Pseudomonadota > Alphaproteobacteria > Kiloniellales > Rhodovibrionaceae > SKZV01. The sequence continues at coordinate 4,412 of SKZV01000301.1, forward strand.
GCTGATTGAGCAGGGCGGCGAATTCTTCCACGGCTATACCTACTCCGGCCATCCCGCCTGCTGCGCCGTCGCGCTGGCGAACATCGCGCTGCTGGAACGCGAGGGACTGGTCGAGCGGGTGCGCGACGAAACCGGCCCCTATCTGGCGGCGCGGCTGCAAGACATTGCCGAGCATCCGCTGGTCGGGGAGGTGCGCTCGCTGGGCTTGATCGCAGCGGTCGAGCTTTCAGCCGACAAGGCGAGCCGCGCGCACTTCGAGCCGCTGGGCCGGGCCGGGACGATCTGCCGTGATCACTGTCTGGCGCAGGATGTCGTCATGCGGGCGGTGCGCGACGCCGTCATCATCTCGCCGCCGCTGACCTTCGGCAAACCGGAGATCGACTGCTGCATCGAGGTGCTGGGCCGGGCGCTCGACGCCACCGCGAAGGATCTGGGCGTCCAATTGTAAAGCTAGGAAAGCGGCAAGGCCCCCCTGGTTTTCCCGAAAGGGCTATCACGGGGGCCGCGTTTTCTTGTCAAACATGTTATATTCGGTTTGTACGGTTGCAGCGAGCGCGAGCACGCGTTATGCGCACCCTTGATCGAAAGATAAACGAGGACACTCCATGTCAGACGTGACGTACCGCACACCCTCGCTGGAGGACGGCGCTGAAATCTGGAAGATGGTCGACGAGGACGCCACGCTGGACGACAACTCGGCCTATGCCTACTTCATGATCTGCCGCAACTTCGCGGCGACGAGCGTGGTGGCGGAGGTCGACGGCGAGATCGCGGGAATGGTCACCGCCTACCCCATGCCTGACGACCCCCAGCGGCTCTTCGTCTGGCAAGTCAACGTGCGCGAAGACTACCAGGGCCGGGGCATCGCCAAGGGCATGCTGGAGGAGTTGCTACGGCGCGAGGACTGTTCCGCCGTGCGCTTCGTCGAGACCACGATCTCTCCGGGTAACGAAGCCTCGGAGGCCCTATTCGAGAGTATCGCCGCGCAGTTCAACGCGCAGATCCGCGAAACCACGGTCTATAAGGACGAACTCTTCCCCGACGCGGAACATAAGTCCGAGCGCCTGTTCGTCATCGGCCCCATCACTCGCGTCGACAACATTCTGGAAATCCGCTCGGAGGAGGACGGCTACCGCGTCTACGCCATCGCCGACGGTGCGGAATCCCCCGCCTTCATGCCCGCCAACCCCGCCTTCTCCAGCCGCGACGACGCAATGCGCGCCGCCGATCTGGTGCTCGACTACCACGCCGCCAAGGAAGTCGTCTTCCCGAAGGGCTGACGTATCGGTACCAGTAGAGCGGCTCGTACAGCTTCACCTGGAAAGTGTGCCGCCGCTCTACCCTTGCGGCCAGCGCGCAAAGATGGCGGAGGAAATGGCGCGGCCTGCCGGGTCGGCGACGGCCATTTCACCGCTCTCGACAGTTCCCGGCAGGTCCGAGAGCGCTTCCGCTACGCCGTTGTGGAGCGAGCGGCTGGACATGCGGATTGCATAGACGGTGGCCACCAGAAACAGCGGATCGTCGCTTAGGAGCGCCCGGCAGAGGGAGAGCAGTTCCGGGATGTCCTCGAACAGCCGCCAGACCTCGCCCTTGTTGCCGCGTCCGTACTTCGGCGGATCGACGATGATTCCGTCATAGCGATTGCCGCGCCGCACCTCGCGGTTCAGGAACTTCAGCGCGTCGTCGCAGATCCAGCGGATCGGTGCATCCTCAAGCCCCGAGAGCGCCTGATTGTGATTGGCCCAGGTGATCGCCTTCTTCGAGGCGTCGAGGTGCGTGACCTCAGCCCCGGCCCGCGCCGCGATCAGCGAGGCGATGCCGGTGTAGGCGAAGAGGTTCAGCACCTTCACCGGACGACCGGCCCCTGAAATCAGCGGCGCCATCCAGTCCCAGTGCACCGCCTGTTCGGGGAAGACGCCCAGGTGGCGGAACGGCGTAAAGCGCGCCTCGAACGTAACCTCGCCATAGCGCATTTTCCAGGCTTGCGAGAGCGTGCGCGCGAAGGACCAGCGCGAGGCGGCTTCGTCAGCGCCCTCGAATGTCGCATCGACGGCGTCCCAGGCGCTGTCGTCCAGCGCTGGACGCCAGATCGCCTGCGGCTCCGGCCGCACCACTGTGTGGGGGCCATAGCGTTCCAGCTTCCGCCCCGCGCCGCTGTCCAAAAGCTGATAGTCCTCCCAGCCGTCCGCCAGCAGCAGGACCGGCGCGGGCTCTCCAAGGCGGCTCATTGCTTACGGTCCTGGTTGTATATCTCGTAGAGCATCAGCGAGGCGGCGATGGACACGTTGAGCGAGTCCGCACCGCCGCGCATCGGAATGCGCACCAGCGAGTCGCAAGCGTCCTCATAAGACTCCGGCAATCCGGATTGCTCGTTGCCCATGAACAGGAAGACCGGGCGCGGATAGGAAATCTCTTGATAGTCCATCGTCCCCTTCAACGAGGCTCCAACCAAGATCCCGCCCTGCTTGTGCCGCCAATGCCGGAATTCGTCGAACTCCGCCCGGACCAGCCTCTGCGCGAAGACCGAGCCCATCGAGGCGCGCACCCCTTCTATCGAATAGGGATCGCAGCAGTGGTCGATCAGAATCGCGCCCTCGGCCCCCACGGCGTCGCAGGTTCGCAGGATCGTGCCCAGGTTCCCCGGATCGCGGATCGATTCCAGCGCGACCCAGCAGAAATCCCGGCGCGCGTCGATGCTCTCCAGCGTTTCCCAGCGCTGGCGCAGCACGCCGACAGCCCCTTGCGGATTGTCCTTGCGCGCGACCTTGGCGAGCACCGCCTCGCTCACCACCAGCACCTCGCCCCCACCCTCCAGGCAGGCGGCTTCCAGGCGGCGGCCGACGCGGTGACTGCGCATCGGCTCCAAAAGAACCAGCGTTTCGATGGCGTGCCCGCGCTCCACCGCCTCGGACAGCACGCGCAAGCCCTCCGCGAGGAACCGCCCGCTCGACTCGCGGTGCTTTTTTTGGTGCAGCGCCCGCACCGCCTTTACCGCCGCATTGGCGGGTGAGGCGATGTGGCGCACGCCCGGTTGCACGGACGTATGAGACGGGTGGGTGTTCGGAGTTTGCTCGGCCATGATGGCGGCCATCTCTCCGCGATTACGCGCGCCGCGTCAAGCCGCGAGGCCGCTTGCATTGCCAGCCTTGAGACGTAGAAAGTTCCCCTGCTCTTGGGCTTTCGCTTTGCGAGGCGATTCAGATCTAAAGCCGAAGTGGCTTGAGATCATCGCGCTCTTGGGCTACTGCGCTTCCTCGCGCAGATAGGCGATGAGCGCGTCGCGATCCTCCGCGCTGCCCATGCCGCTGAAGGCCTTGCGGGTGCCCGGTATGATACCCTCCGGGTCCGCGATATAGGCGGAGAGGGTTTCTTCGTCCCAGACGATGTCGGACTCTTGCATCGCCTCGGAATAGCGCCCGAAGTTGGGGTTCTCACCGGCCGTGCGGCCGAAAATCCTGTACAGCGACGGCCCGACCCTTCGTTCGTCCGGTTCCAGGCCGTGACAGGCCTCGCATTCCTTGTAAAGATCGCGGCCGCGCTCGATTTCCTCGGCGAACACAGGCGACCAACTGGCAAACGCCATGGCGGCCGCGACGGCTGGCACTAAACGGATCATTGTCTAGCCTTCCTTCTCCTGCGCGCCACCACCTTGTTCCAGCCGTGCCACGCGGCCAAGCCGCCGCGAGGCCTCATGCGGGTCCACGAGGAAGTTGATCCCCACGGTGCCGCGCCCCACCCAAACCACCTCGGCGGGGATCGCGGCGGTGTCGGGCAGCAGCAGGACCACCCGCAGTTTTGGCTGCAACCGCGCAATCACCTCCGCTTCCTCGCGGCCCGGCATACTGGAGAACATCAGCTTTGCCCCCGATGCGGAGACGTTCGCCAGCGTCACGCTGAGCGTGGAGCCGTCCGTGACCAACCGTAACGTGGCGCCCCAGAGAACGCGGCTGCGCTTGTAGCGCCGCCGCTCCGCTCCGCCGCTGCCATCGTTGTTCCCGCGCTGCGAACCCCGCTCCGGCGTCGCATCGTCCGGCTTGCCGTCCTCCGGACGGTCGTTCCGCACGCGGGGATCTGCGGGCGCGGGATCCCGCGCCCGCAGCACGGTGCCGCCGTGTTCCGCTTTGTCAATGTCCTGTTCATCCATGCGCCGATATACTCGGCGTGCATGCGTATTCGTCACCATAACACCAGTCCGCTCCCAGCAAGCCAAGGCCAATTCCGATTGTCCGACCTCAGTATGTCGAAATTGTTAACACATTGATGCTACCGAAAAGGCCGGGCTGCACGTCACTTAAAAGACGATCCAAAGCGCCCCCCCCCCCAAAGTCCACGGCAAAAGAAGGACCTGCCGGATGAGCACCCAAGAACAAGCCATGCCGCGCCGCTTGAGCGACAAAATCGTCCTGGCACACGAGCAGGCCTGCGAGCAGGACAAGCCCGAGGTCGCCCGCGCACTGTTGCAGGCACTCGAACTGGAACTCTCGGCCTTTGGCGGCGGCGCGACCGAGCATCGCGATGTCGACGAGGCCGTTGCCGCCGCCTATGCCCGGCAGCAGGCTGCGGAGCGCGCCACCTGATCCCAACGCGGCCGGGGAAGGCGGCCGGAGAGGCTACAACGGGCTGCGCAAAAAGACATATTCGTTTTGCGGGTTGGCGAAACGGTCGGGCTGCGCCAAAATCAGGGGTGTGACGCATGTTGTCCTGACTTTTAAGGAGCACTGTCGCAATGACCCGGATCGCCCGCGTCGAGGACCCTCGCGCCGAACGAATACTCCAGACCGTCGAACTTGTGCGCAGCCGTGGCGACCCCGCGCGCGCCCGGCTATGCATCATGTCGCTGGTCGCCTATATGGCCGGTGAGGCACATGGAGACCACCCGAAGGCCGCATCGCCGGTGATCGCCGCATTCGCCCGCCCAGTGAACGATGCCATGGACCGCGCGACCCGGCAGCGGCTCATTCCCTTTGCGCCGCGCATTCAAGGCACCGCCGGAGCGGAAGACGGGCTGCGTCAGAAGATCCTGCATCGCAAGCTGCTCGACACGCTGTTGCCCGCGGTGGTCCGCGACCTTCAGGTCGGCGCGCAGGATCACGCCCATGCGAATGCCGCCGAGGCGACGGCCCGGCTGTTCACCGCACTTCGGGAAGCGCCGGAGAACGAGCACCCGAGGCTGGTCCAGGACCCGCAGTGGGATCACGCGGCGCTAATTTCGCCGCTGCGCGTGGCCATCGGCGCCCACCGCGACGGCGCCGGTGTCCAGCAAGCCGAGGCCATCGCCCGCGTGCTGATCGCGGCGGTTTCCTGCCTTGCCAGACCCTCGCGGCGGGAGTGGTATTGGGCGCAGGCGGTGGACCTTCTGGACCGCATGTGCGAGGTGGAGCGCGCGCAGGTGCCCGCTCAAACACTGGCTTTGCCGGAGCCGGTAACCGGGCAACTTGCCATTTCCGCTTGAATTGACGAAAATTCGCGCCGCCGAACGGGACGGGAATTACCAATTCCCGTCCCGTCGGAGTCCAAGCCCCATCTGCGCCGAAAGACGAGAAGGAGTCGCCGTCCGCCATGTCCGACCTGCCCGGCTCGCCCGCCCTTGCCCCGGTCTTCGACCGGATCGACGCCGATTTCGACAGCGCCGTCGCGCGCTGGGCCGATTTCCTGCGCATTCCCAGCGTCAGCACCGATCCGGCCTTTAACGAGCCCACGCGCGAGGCGGCGCAGTGGCTGCTGGATCAGCTTCGCGAGATCGGTTTTACCGGGGAGCTTCGCAATACCCCCGGCCACCCGATGGTGGTCGCGCACTATGCCGGGCCGGAAGACGGCGAGGGCGTTCCGCACGTCCTCTACTACGGCCACTACGACGTGCAGCCGCCCGATCCGCTGGAAGAGTGGGACACCGGCCCGTTCGAGCCGACCGTTGTGGACGGTCCGCGCGGCAAGCGCATGGTGGCGCGCGGCGCGGTGGACGACAA
>SKZV01000132.1 GCA_007127165.1 Rhodovibrio sp.
CGCGCGCGAGGGCGGTGTCAACTCACCGGCACGCTGCGCTCCTCGCGGGGGCTTTTGTCGAAGAACTCGCGGTAGCATTTGGAGAAGTGGCTGGCGGAGACGAAGCCGCAGGCCAGTGCGATCTCCAGCACCGACATCGAGGTCTGGTGCAGCAGGGTGCGGGCGCGGTGCAGGCGCATTTCCAGGTAATAGCGCGTCGGCGTGCGCCCCAGGTACTTGCGGAACAGCCGTTCGAGTTGCCGGGTGGAGAGACCGGCGCGCCGCGCTAGCTCGGCACGCGACAGGGGGTCTTCCAGGTGCGCTTCCATCAACTCGATCACGTTGAGCAGCTTCGGGTGCGAGATCCCGAGACGGGTGCGCAGCGCCATGCGTTGCTTGTCGTTGGTGTCGCGGATGCGCTCGTGAATGAAGTTCTCCGACACCTGCGTCGCCAGATCCCGGCCATGCTCCAGCGCAATCACCGAAAGCATCATGTCGAGCGCCGCTTCGCCGCCGGAACAGGTGAGGCGGTTGCGGTCGATCTCGAACAACTCCTGCGTCAGGTCGATGTCCGGGTAGTCCTCAACGAAGCTGGCGATGTGCTGCCAGTGGATCGTGCAGCGGTAGCCGTCGAGAAGCCCGGCCTTCGCCAGCACATAGGTTCCGGTCGAAACCGCGCCCAGCCGCACCCCCTGTCGCGCCTGTCGCCGCAGCCATGTGTAAACGGTCTTGTCGTCGAACTCGTGACCGCCGAACCCGCCCGCGACCAGGCAGGTCTGCAAGCGCGGCGCGTCCTCCATGCCGCTGTCGCAGATCACCGAAACACCACTGGAAGATCGCACGGGCTGGCCATCGGGCGAGAGCAGCCGCCAGTTGTACAATGCCCGCCCGCTGGCGTTGTTGGCGGCGCGCAACGGCTCCAGCGCCGAGGCGAACGCCAGCAGGGAGAAGTTTGAAATCAGCAAAAACCCGAATGTCTGTGGCGCATCCGTCTTGACCGCTGCCGCCGCCGCCGTGTCCGGCTTGGCCCCCGGCTCCCGATTTTCCATCGTCGTGTCTACCTGCCGCGTTGTCGTTCACGTTTTTGCGGTTCGTGCGCCGCTTCATGGGCCATTGTCTTGCTAGGCCAATGATTGTCGGCTGCGGAACAAAATTCCTGGTTCAACTATGGTTTGCTGGCCGTCATTCGCAAGAGAAAAGCCTAATCCGCAGTTGGAAACCAAAGGGGCTTGAGCATGAGCCGTCGTCGATCTTCCGCCCGCCGCACCACAGGCAGCGTCCGCCAGCTTCCGTGGACGCCCGTCCGCAACCCCTATCCGCCGATGGAGATCCTGACGCCGGACCAGCTTACGGCGGTGCATGACACCTCCATGCGCATTCTGGAGGAGATCGGCGTCGAGTTCATGGGCGAGGATGCGCTGGCCCTGCTGAAGCAGGCAGGCGCCGAGGTGAACGAGGCGACGGGCCTAGTTCGCTTCGACCGCAATCTGGTGCTCGACCTTGTCGCCAAGGCGCCCTCCCATGTGACGCTGACACCGCGCAATCGCGAGCACGCGATCCAGCTTGGCGGCAATCACATCAACTTCGGTCTGGTCGCCGGGCCGCCGAACGTCCACGACCGCGTCAGGGGACGGCGCTCGGGGAACTTCGAGGACTATTGCACGCTGTTGAAGCTGGCGCAGTCGCTCAACATCATCCATCTCATCGGCAACCAGCCGACCGCGCCGATGGAAATGCCCGCGGAAACCCGGCACCTCGACTGCTACCGGGCGAACGTGACCTTCACGGACCGCGTCTACCACCTGAGCGCGATCGGCGTGGACCGGACGCTGGACGGCATCGACATCGCCGCAATCTCCCGCGGCATGACCCGCGAGCAGATCGTCGACGATCCCTGCGTGCTGACCGTCATCTCGGTGAACTCGCCCCGGCGCTTCGATGCGGCGATGTCCGACGGGTTGATGACGATGGCGCGCTGGGGCCAGTGTGTTGTGGTGACGCCGTTCACGCTGATGGGCGCGATGACCCCGGTGACGCTGCCCGCCGCGCTGGCGCAGCAGAACGCCGAGGCGCTGGCCGGGATCGCCCTGGCGCAGCTTGTCCGGCCGGGTTGCCCTGTCGTCTATGGCGCGTTCACTTCCAACGTGGACATGCGCAGCGGCGCGCCTGCCTTCGGCACGCCGGAGAACGCCAAGGCGCAGATTGCCGCCGGTCAACTCGCCCGCCGCTACAACCTGCCGTACCGGGCGTCGAATGCGAACGCCAGCAACGCAGTCGACGCGCAGGCGGCCTACGAGTCCGAAATGGCGATCTGGGGCGGTGTGATGGGGCACGCGAACCTGCTCTACCACGGCGCGGGCTGGCTGGAGGGCGGGCTGACGGCCTCCTTCGAGAAGGTGGTTCTGGACGCCGAGCTGCTGCAAATGATGGCCGAGACGCTGAAGCCGGTCGAGGTCAACGAGGACACGCTGGCGCTGGAAGCCATTCGCGAGGTCGGGCCGGGCGGCCACTTCTTCGGCGCGACGCACACGATGGAGCGCTACGAGACCGCGTTCTATTCGCCGATGCTCTCCGACTGGCGGAACTACGAAAGCTGGCTCGAAGCCGGGGGCGAGACGGCCGAGGTGCGCGCGACGGGCATCTGGCAGCAACTCCTGGCGGCCTACGAACAGCCGCCCCTCGATCCCGCCGTGGCGGAGGAACTGGAC
>SKZV01000305.1 GCA_007127165.1 Rhodovibrio sp.
GACCTGCCCGATGAGGCGCCGGAGGCGCGGATCGAGCTGGAAGACCCGGTGCCCGACTTCGTGATCGACGATGTACTCGACGCGGAAGCGGAATTGGAGCCGGAGCCCCAGCCTCAACCCGAGCCCCAGCCTCAACCCGAGCCCCAGCCCGAGCCTCAACCCGAGCCAGAGCTCCGGCCGCACTCCCACGGTCCGGAATCCGAAGCTGGCATCGTGGAGGCGGAAACACACGAGGAGAAGGCGATGGGTTCGCAGCCCACTGCGGCGGGCTCGCCCCGTCCTGACGCACTGATGTCCGAAGCAAGCGCGAAGGAGACGACGTCCATGCTCACCGAGCTGGCCCGCGCGAGCAGCGCCCGGGACTTTGGCGGGAACGGCGCGGCGAGCGATGCTGACCGCATTCTGGAACAGCTCGTTCGCGAGGCTTTGCGGCCGCAATTGAAGGAATGGCTGGACCAGAACCTGCCCGCCCTGGTCGAACGGGTCGTACGCGAGGAAATCCGCCGGATGACGCAACGCGCGGAGGCCACGGCGGAGGAAGAGCGGCAGGGGTGAGGCCGTAACCTCTGCACCGCTACCCTCAAGGCGTGCGCCCCTTGCTTTGAGCGGGAAATTGTCTAGTTTGCGCCCTTGCAAGTGAGCAGATAAGGGTGCATCCGTCGATGCTGGACAAGACCTACCGCCCCGCCGAAATCGAAGCCAAGTTCGATCGCATCTGGCGCGAGGCCGATGCGTTCCGCTGCCGTCCCGAGAGCGGCGCGAAGCCTTACACGATCATGATGCCGCCACCGAACGTCACCGGCAGCCTGCACATGGGCCATGCGCTGACGTTCACCTTGCAGGACGCGCTGATCCGCCACAAGCGGATGGCGGGCTACGATGCGCTCTGGCAGCCGGGCATGGACCACGCGGGGATCGCGACGCAGATGGTGGTGGAGCGCAAGCTGGCCGCCGAGGGTGTCACCCGCCATCAGCTTGGGCGCGAAGGTTTCCTGGACAAGGTCTGGGAGTGGAAGGCCGAATCCGGCGGTGCGATCACACGGCAGATGACCCACCTCGGCGCGTCGGCGGACTGGTCGCGCGAGCGCTTCACGATGGACGCCGGGTTGTCTCAGGCGGTGCGCAAGACCTTCGTCGATCTGCACCGGCAAGGCCTGATCTACCGCGACCAGCGTCTTGTGAACTGGGACCCGAAGCTGCACACCGCGATCTCCGATCTCGAGGTGCAGCAGATCGAGGTTCAGGGCAAGCTCTGGCACTTCAAATATCCGGTCGAGGGCGAGCCGGACACCTTCATCACCGTCGCCACGACGCGTCCGGAGACGATGCTGGGCGACACCGGAGTCGCCGTGCACCCGGAGGATGAGCGCTACACGCATCTGGTGGGCAAGCACGTCATCCTGCCGCTGGTGGGCCGCCGCATTCCGATCGTGGCGGATGAATGGGCGGACCCGGAAACCGGCAGCGGCGCAGTGAAGATCACCCCGGCGCACGACTTCAACGACTTCGAGGTCGGGCGGCGCTGCGGACTGGACGTCATCAACATTTTCGACCGCGATGCCCACCTGAACGAGAATGTTCCGGAAGCGTATCGAGGCCTCGACCGCTATGCCGCGCGCGAGCGGGTTCTGCACGACCTGGAGGCGCAGGGTCTGGTTGCCGAAACCGAAGAACACACGCACAGTGTGCCGCACGGCGATCGTTCCGGGGTCGCAATAGAACCCTGGCTGACCGATCAGTGGTATGTCGACGCGAAGACGCTCGCGAAGCCCTCTATCGACGCGGTGGAGAGCGGGCGCACGCGCTTTGTCCCGGCGCAGTGGGAAAACGTCTATTTCGAGTGGATGCGCAACATCCAGCCGTGGTGCATCTCCCGGCAAATCTGGTGGGGCCACCAGATTCCCGCATGGTACGGTCCCGACGGCGAAATCTTCGTGGAGATGACCGAGGAGGCCGCCAAGGCCGCCGCCGAAGCGCACTACGGCAAGGACGTGGCCGTGCTTGGTGCGGAGGAAGAACCGACCGGCGATCTTGAACTGCGCGCGGAGCGGGCCGAGGTCGTGCTACTCCGCCGTGACGAGGACGTGCTGGACACTTGGTTTTCGTCCGCGCTCTGGCCCTTTTCGACGCTGGGCTGGCCCGAGGAGACGCCGGAGCTTCAGCGCTATTACCCCACCGACGTGCTCGTCACCGGCTTCGACATCATCTTCTTCTGGGTGGCGCGGATGATGATGATGGGGCTGCACTTTAAAGAAGAAGTGCCGTTCCACACCGTCTACATCCACGCCCTGGTGCGCGACGCCCAAGGCCAGAAGATGTCGAAGTCGAAGGGCAACGTCATCGACCCGCTCGACCTGATCGAGCGCTTCGGGGCGGATGCGCTGCGCTTTACGCTGGTGGCGCTCTCCGCGCAGGGCCGCGACATCAAGATGTCGGAGCAGCGCGTCGAGGGTTACCGCAACTTCGCGACGAAGCTGTGGAACGCCGCCCGTTTCTGCCAGATGAACGAAGTCGCGCCGCAGCCGGATTTCGATCCGCTGGCGGTCAAGCAGACGGTGAACCGCTGGGCCGTGACCAAGGCCGCGCGGGCCACGGCGGCGGTGGACGAGGCGCTGGCCGCCTATCGCTTCAACGATGCGGCGAGCGCGCTCTACCAGTTCACCTGGAACCAGTTCTGCGACTGGTA
>SKZV01000210.1 GCA_007127165.1 Rhodovibrio sp.
AAGTCATGGTTCCGCCTCGGCCTCGACACCCTGCGCAAATGGCTCATCCACGACCCAGCCAAAGCTCTCACCGCATGGACGCAAACCGCTCCAAAACGAGCATTCAGGCAATGAGTCGTGTTTCGTGAACCCTTGTGAACGAGAAACGCTCTATAGCATTTTCAGGCCAAGTGGATGCCGGTTTGCCGCTAGAAAATGCGTAAACACAATAAGGTAGAGCCTATAGCGTGAGCCTGTGCGAACGAAATAGGCTCTAGAGCGCCGTTCCGATTCCATCGGAACGGCGCTCTAGAAGTGGTGGTTTTGCGAGGCGATTTGGATTGCAAGCCAAAATGGCTTGAAATCATCGCGCTCTAGGCCGCCTTCAGCAGTCCCTCGCGCGCCAACTGATCGGTGACCGCGTCGACGGCTTGGCGGGTCAGATCGACAACAGCGTCCACGTCCTCGCGGCCAATCACCAGCGGCGGAGCGAAGCCCAGGATGTCCCCGTGCGGCAGTGCGCGGGCGATCAGCCCCCGTTCCAGGCAGGCTGCCGCGACACGCGGGCCCACCTTGGCGGATGCGTCGAAACGCTGCTTCCCGGTCTTGTCCGCCACGAACTCCAGCGCCGCCAAAAGGCCGACGCCGCGCACCTCGCCGACGATTGGATGATCCGCGAAAACGGCCTGCATCCGCTCCTGCAGATACGCGCCGGTCGTGCGGGCGTTTCCGGCCAAGTCCTCGGATTCCACGATCGCGAGGTTCGCAAGCGCCGCCGCCGCGCCCAGCGGATGGGCGGAGTAGGTGTAGCCGTGCGCGAAGGGGCCAAACTTTTCCGAGCCCTCCTCCAGCACCTTCCAGACCTTCTCGCCGACAATCGCGCCGGAAAGCGGTAGATAGCCGCTGGTCAGCCCCTTGGCGACCGTCATCAGGTCCGGCTTCATGCCGTAGTATTCGCTGCCGAAGTACGTCCCGATGCGCCCGAAGCCGCAGACCACCTCATCCGCGATCAGCAGAATGTCGTATTTCTCCAGAACCTTCTGGATTTCCTCCCAGTAACCCTCCGGCGGCGGGATGATCCCGCCCGTGCCGAGCACCGGCTCGCCGATAAAGGCCGCCACGGTGTCGGGGCCTTCGGCCTGGATCATGGCTTCGAGTTCACGCGCGCAACGCTTGGAGAACTCGCGTTCGCTCTCCCCGGCTTCCGCGCCCCAGTAGTAGTGCGGGACCGAGGTGTGCTTGATTCCCGCCACGGGGAGATCGAAGGCGTTGTGGAAGACCGCGAGGCCTGTCATCGAGCCGGAGACGACGCTTCCGCCGTGATAGCCGCGCTCGCGGGCAATGATCTTCTTCTTTTGCGGCAGCCCGCGCACGTTGTTGTAGTACCAGACGATCTTTGCCTGCGTCTCGTTGGCGTCGGAGCCGGACATGCCGTAGTAGATACGGCGCATGTTGTCCGGCGCGTGGCGCAGGATGTAGTCCGAGAGGCGAATGATCGGCTCGTTCGAGTGCCCTGCGTAGGCGTGGTAGTAGGCCAACTTCTTGGCCTGCTCGTAAATCGCCTCGGCGATCTCCGTACGTCCGTAACCGACGTTCACGCAGTATAGCCCGGCAAAGCTGTCGATATACGTCCGCCCCTTCTGATCGGTGATCCGTACGCCAGAGCCGCTCTGTACGATCCGCGGATCGCCGAGGCCGCCCGAGGCATAGTCCTTCAGGTGCGTGAAGGGGTGGATCACGCTTTGGCGATCCATTTCCTCCAGGGAGAGATTGTGCTGCGGATCCGTCATGGTATCCCCCAAATCCTTCTTGTTATGAGTTTCTAGAGCATTTTTCGTTCGAAAGGGCTCACGAAAATACTCTAGTTCTTTGTTTTTGCGCATTTTCGAAGCGGCGAACCGGTATCCACTTCGCCTGAAAATGCTCTAGCTGGCGCGTCAGCGATCCAGTCCGCCAAGGCAGACGTACTTGAGTTCCGTGTAATCGTCGAGGCCGTACTTCGAGCCTTCCCGACCCAGCCCCGATTGCTTCACGCCGCCAAAGGGGATCGGCGCGCCCGTGATCTTCGGCGTATTGACGGCGACCATGCCGTATTCCAGCGCATCGCTCACCCGCCAGATGCGGCGATAGTTTTCCGTGTAGACATAAGACGCAAGCCCGAATTCGACCGCGTTGGCCTGCGCCAGCACGTCTTCTTCGCTGGAGAATTTGATGAGCGCGGCCACCGGTCCGAAGGTCTCCTCCTGCGTAATCAGCATCTCCGGCGTTACGTCGCCCAGCACCGTCGGCTGGAAGAACAGGCCGCCGAGATCGTGCCGCCCGCCGCCGGTCAGCACCGTCGCCCCCTTCTCCACCGCGTCGGCGATGTGGGCCTCGCACTTCTCGACCGCGCCGGCGTTCATCAGCGGCCCCTGGTCCACATCGCCATCCATGCCGTTTCCGACCTTCATGCGCGCAACGGCCTCGGTGAAGCGCTCGGCAAAGCGGTCGTAGACATCTTCATGCACGTAGAAGCGGTTAACCGCAAGGCAGTCCTGCCCGGTGGTCGCGTACTTCGCCCCCACCGCGCCTTCGATGGCCAAATCCAGGTCCGCGTCCTCGAACACCAGGAACGGGGCATGTCCGCCCAGTTCCATCGACATCTTCTTGACCGTCTCCGCGCCCTGCGAGAGCAGGATGCGGCCGACCTCGGTCGAGCCGGTGAAGGAGAGCTTGCGCACCGTGGTGCTGTCCATCAGCGCCGCGCCGATCCGCCGGGAGGAGCCGGTAAGGATCGAGAGCACACCTTTCGGCATCCCGGCCCGTGAGGCCAGTTCACCGAGCGCCAACGCCGAGAACGGGGTTTCCGTCGCCGGACGGACGATCATCGGGCAGCCCGCCGCCAGCGCCGCGCCGGCCTTGCGGGTGATCATCGCCGAAGGGAAGTTCCACGGGGTGATCGCGGCGGTGACCCCCACGGGCTCGCGCTGGACGAAGAGCTTGCGGCCCTCCAGGTGCGTCGGAATGATGTCGCCGTAGGCGCGCTCCGCCTCTGCCCCAAACCATGTGAGGAAACTGGCCGCGTAAGCAATCTCGCCGCGCGATTCCCAGATCGGCTTACCCTGCTCCAGCGTCATGATGGCGGCCAGATCTTCCTGGTTCTCCATCATCAACTCGCCCCACCGGTGCAGGATCGCGCCGCGCTCCTTCGCCAGCATCCGCCGCCACGCGGGCAGCGCGGCGGCAGCCGCCTCGATGGCGCGCTCGGTCTCGCCCTGGCCCATGTTGGGAACCCAGCCGAGTTCGCTTTCGTCCACCGGGTTGGTGACCGAGAGGCGGCCCTTGCCGTCGGCCTCGACCCATTCGCCAGCCAGATACGCCTGCTCTCGCCACAGGGTGGAATCGTGCAGTCGGAACGACCGCGTATGCTGCAACGCTTGGCTCATGGTGGTGTCCTCCGGAGTAACAGGGGTTGGGCACGCTTGCGACTGGACCTTCGCTCGTGTCACCGCCCAGGTCCGTTCGGTCGCCGTTTTTCTACACTCAGAGGTACCAGAAGCGTCAAAGCGGGTGTTTTCGAAGTTGCCCCTCGTATCAGCGGAAATCTCTGCCCTTGCGCGCGACGGCAGAGGAATTCTCTGCCGTCGCGATCACTCGTCCTGCGCTTGCCTCGCGGCCAGAAGGTGCTCCAGCGGCGGACCTTGCGGCGGCTTCACCGGCTTGGTGACGAAGTAGGTGAAATAGCGGGCGATTCCGAGGTCGGCGGACAGCAGCCGCTCGATGAGCGTCTGATATGCCTCGATGTCGGTGGTGACGACCTTCATGATGTAGTCTGCGCCGCCGCCGATGGCTTGGCACTCGACGATCTCCGGCACCTCTTGCACCGCGTCCTCAAAGCGCTGAAAGTCGCGCGTGCCGTGGGTTTGCAGCGTTACCTCGACAAAGACACTCGCGGTGCGCACCACCTTCGCAACATCGATGTCAGCGTAAAACCCGCGGATGTAGCCCGCTTTCTGCAAACGCTTCATCCGCTCCCAGCAGGGACTGGGGGACAGGCCGATCGCCTCAGCAAGTTTCAACTTCGTGATCCGGCCGTCGCGCTGCAAGGTGGCAAGGATCTTCACGTCGTAGGAGTCGAGTTTCATGCCCGCTTCTGCTTGAAAAATCGCTGGTGCGGGCAGAATGGCGGAAAACCCGGCGGGCGCAAAGTGCCAACTCGCGGACCTTATTCCGTCAACTCCATACTGCGCCGTTCGAATCGTAAATCCGCGCCGCGCCCAGAATCTGCTTCACGGTTTTGCCCTCCCTTTCGCCCAGCGGCAGCATGACCCGCTGAAAGCGTAGCGGCGGACTTGGCGCGCGCCAAATCGTGAAGCCCTGCCGATAGACCGGCAAAGCGTCGGACGCACAGCGGCGCATGTCGGCCCACAAAGGTGCGCTCCGGTCGGGGCGGGTGAAAATGTCCGACGCGCGCTGTCCGGTAATCTCATAGCCGTGCAACTCCCGGAAGACGCTTCCGGCGACACGGAACTTAAAGTCGCCGCCCTCCAGGCAGTCGAGGAGATAGCTGCTCGCCAGCAGGCGCGGGAAGCGCATGGGGTCAATATCATCCCGCCCCGGCAAGCCGTCTTTCGGACAAACCTCGAACCATCGCTTTGCGATCTCCTGCAACAACCGGTCCGATCTCGGCGACACATCCTCCGGCGAGGCAAGAAGCATCGGTATGGCAGCGCCGCCATCTTCCGGCGTATCGAAATCCATGTAATCCTGCATAGAACATTTGAAGGAGCCCGAGAGGCCGCGCATTTTGTGCCAAATTTAGGCTATTCGCGCTATTTATGATGATCTCGCGCACCGCGTCAAGCGTGCATTTTTATGTGTTGTTTTCGTTCTATGCGTGTATCTAGTGTGAAGTTGGGGATAGCCGGACCAATACCTTGGCCGCAATGTCACTCCTGAGGCAGATAAAAGCGAACCGCTCCAAAGATCTGCGCCACGCAGCCCTCGCCGCTGGCGGAGAGCGGCAGCATCACGCGCTGGAATCGCACCGGCGGACGCGCGTGAAGCCAAGTCGTCCAACCCGTACGAAATACCGGCCAGCCGCCACCTGTGCAGGCCGCGATATCGCCACGCAAGCCGCTCGCCCGGCTATCGGACGGCAGGACTTCGGAGAGCTTGCGGCCGATCACCTCGCCTTCATGGAGCGAGCGGAACTGCGATCCGGCGACACGGAACCGGTAATCGTCGCAGGCCAGGCGGTCCAGCAAGTAGGAACTACCGAGAAGCTGGGGCCAGGTTTCCGGCGCAAGCGTCTTGCGCGTGGGCAGCCCCGCCAACCGGCAGTCGAACCAGCGGCGCACCAAGTCTCGAACTTTCCCGTCCACACTGTGCGGAAGATCCGCAGGCGCGTACAGCACCCACGGCGTCGCCCCCATACCGGTCGTTTCAGGCGTCAAAACCATAACCTCTCCCGTTTCGGACGTAGCTGCGACTTGAGTTCGACCCGGCATCGCTACACCGGAAAACAGTAAACCCGCCTCGCGGATTGCCCTACCGGATTTGCCGGGACTATGCCAAATTGCCGTGCCGCTTCGTCTGCATTGGAAAGTTCGCACAAAGCCCTTCGGCGTGGCTGTCTTCCCTCTGCGATGCCTTTGATGTCGAGTAACAATAGATCGGAGAATTCATGGTCCGACGTCCTCACTCCGGCCCGCGCGCCTTCCGTAAGTTGCTGGTCGCCAACCGCAGCGAAATCGCCATCCGTGTGTTCCGCGCAGCCAACGAGCTGGGGATTCGCACGGTCGCGGTCTATTCGCACGAAGACCGCTTTGCCCTGCACCGCTTCAAGGCGGACGAGAGCTATCTGGTCGGCGAAGGCAAGGACCCGGTCAGCGCCTATCTGGACATCGAGGGGATCTTGCGGATCGCCCGGGAGGCCGGCGCGGACGCGATCCATCCGGGCTACGGCTTCCTGTCCGAAAACCCGCACTTCGCCCGCGCCTGCGCCGAGTCCGGCATCACCTTCATCGGCCCGCCGCCCGAGGTGATGGAGAATTTTGGATCGAAGGTCGAGGCCCGCTATCTGGCCGAGCGGGCGGATATCCCGGTCATGCCCGCCTCCGGCCCGCTGCCCCATGACATGGCGGAGTGCCGGCGCATCGCCGAGGGCATCGGCCTGCCGGTCATGCTGAAGGCAAGCTGGGGCGGCGGCGGACGCGGGATGCGCGTCGTAGAGAGCGCGGACAAGCTGGCCGACGAGATCGCGGCGGCCCGGCGCGAATCCAAGGCCGCCTTCGGCAATGACGAGGTGTTCCTGGAAAAGCTCGTGCGCCACGCCCGGCACCTGGAAGTGCAGATCCTAGGCGACCACCACGGCAACGTCGTCCACCTCTATGAGCGCGACTGCTCGCTACAACGCCGCCATCAGAAGGTGATCGAGCGCGCGCCCGCGCCGGACCTCGATCCGGCGGTGCGCGAGGACCTGTGCCACTCCGCCGTGCGCCTCGCCGAAGCGGCGGGATATGTAAATGCCGGGACGGTCGAATACCTTTTCGACACCGACGAGGAGCGCTTCTACTTCATCGAGGTGAACCCGCGCATCCAGGTCGAGCACACCGTCACCGAGGAGGTCACCGGCGTCGATCTGGTCAAGGCGCAGATTCGCATCGCCCAGGGCGCGGCCATCGGTGCCGAGGAAAGTGGCGTACCGGCGCAAGCGGGAATCGCACTCGACGGCCATGCCCTGCAATGCCGGATCACGACGGAAGACCCGCAGAACAAGTTCATCCCGGATTACGGCCGCATCTCCGCCTATCGCGGGGCGACCGGCTTCGGCATTCGTCTGGACGGCGGCACGGCCTTTTCCGGTGCGCTGATCACGCCGTTCTACGACTCTTTGCTGGAGAAGCTGACCGCCTGGGCCCCCACCCCCGAGGAGGCCGCCAAGCGCATGGAGCGGGCGCTGCGGGAGTTCCGCATTCGCGGCGTCTCCACCAATCTGCGCTTCCTGGAATCGCTGATCACCCATCCGAAGTTCCGCGGCGGCGAGATCACCACGCGCTTTATCGACGAGACACCGGAGCTGTTCGACTTCCCGCCGCGCCGCGACCGGGCGACGCGGATTCTGAGCTTCATGGGCGACGTGCTGGTGAACGGCAACGACGAGGTGAAGGGGCGGAGCTGGCCCGGCGACTGCCCGCCCGCGCGCCTGCCGAAGCTGCCCGGCGGTCCGCCGCCCGCCGGCACCCGGCAGATCCTGGAAGAGCGCGGACCCAAGGGGCTGGCCGACTGGATGCTGGCGCAGGAGCGGCTGCTGCTGACCGACACGACGATGCGCGACGCCCACCAGTCCCTGCTGGCGACCCGGTTCCGCACCCACGACCTGCTGGCCATCGCGCCGCACTATGCGCGGATGCTGCCGGAGATGTTCTCGCTCGAATGCTGGGGCGGGGCGACTTTCGACGTCTCCATGCGCTTCCTGAAGGAAGACCCTTGGGAGCGGCTGGCGGTGCTGCGCGAGGCAGTGCCGAACACGCTGTTCCAGATGCTGTTCCGGGGCGCGAACGGCGTCGGCTACAAGAACTATCCCGACAACGTGGTGCGCTTTTTCGTGCGCACGGCGGCCGCGGCCGGGGTGGACGTCTTCCGAATCTTCGACTCGCTGAACTGGGTCGACAACATGCGGGTTTCGATGGACGAGGTGCTGGCCAGCGGCAAGGTGCTGGAAGCCTCGATCTGTTACGCCGGCGATCTCTCCAACCCGCGCGAGACCAAGTACGACTTGAAGTACTACGTCGCGATGGCGAAGGAGCTGGAGGCCGCGGGCACCCACATTCTGGGCATCAAGGACATGGGCGGGCTGTGCAAGCCGGAGGCCGCGCGCCGTCTGATCCTCGCCTTGAAAGACGAGATTTCCGTGCCGATCCACTTCCACACGCACGACACCAGCGGCCTGGGCGGGGCCAGCGTGCTCGCCGCCAGCGAGGCGGGCGTGGACGCGGCCGACGCGGCGATCGACGCGATGAGCGGCCTGACCTCTCAACCCAACCTGGGCTCGATTGCCGAGGTTCTGCGCCACGGCCCGCGCGACACCGGGCTTGAGGCCGAGGCGCTGCGGCAGATTTCCACCTACTGGGGCGGCGTGCGGCGTTACTACCGGCCGTTCGAGTCCGAGATGCGCGCCGGAGCCGCCGAAGTCTACGAGCACGGCATGCCCGGCGGCCAGTTCACCAACCTGTTCGAGCAGGCGCGCGGCATGGGCCTGGAAGCCCACTGGCCGGAGATCGCGAAGACCTATGCCCAGGTGAACGAGATGTTCGGCAACATCATCAAGGTCACGCCCTCCTCCAAGGTCGTGGGCGACATGGCGCTGTTCATGGTTTCGAACGAGCTGACGCCGGAGGACGTGCTGGACCCCAAGCGCGAAATCGTCTTCCCCAGTTCGGTCGTGGAGTTCTTCCGGGGCGAGATGGGCCAGCCCTACGGCGGCTTCCCCGAAGCCCTGCAACGCAAGGTTCTGAAGGATGAGGCGCCGTTGAAGGACCGCCCCGGTGCGGTGCTGGAGCCGGTCGACCTGGAAGCCGAGCGGGCGGAGCTTGGCAAGAAACTGCGGCGCAAGGCCGACGACAAGGCGCTGGCCAGCCATCTGATGTACCCGGCGGTCTACGAGGGCTTCGCCAAGCACCATCGCCAGTACAACGACGTCAGCGTGATCCCGACGCCCACCTTCTTCTACGGCCCCAACGTCGGCGAGGAAGTTCAGATGGACATCGAGCAGGGTAAGCGACTGATCGTGAACTACCTCACGATGAGCGACGCCGACGACAAGGGCCAGCGCACGCTGTTCTTCGAACTGAACGGCCAGCCCCGCACGATCACGGTGCTCGACCGCGCGCTTGCCGCCAAGGGCCGCGCCCACCGCAAGGCGGACGAAACCGACCCCGGCCAGATCGGCGCGCCGATGCCCGGCATGATCATCGGCGTCGCCGTCCAGCCCGGCCAAAAGCTCGAAGCCAACGACCGCCTCTTCACCATCGAAGCCATGAAAATGGAAACCGCCGTCTACGCCAAGGTCGGCGGCAAGGTCAAAGAGGTCGTCCTAGGCGCGGGCACCCGCGTCGAACAACACGATCTGGTGATCGAAATGGACGCGGCGGAGGTCTAGGGCCAAGCCGCGAAAGCCCACTCGGGGTGAGGGTCTTCCACACTATTGAATTTCCTCACCCCGAGGTGGCGCTTCTTCAGCGCCGTATCGAGGGGTCCGCGCTCACCGTGTAGCAGGCTTGAGCAACGACAAAACCCTGGTTCATTGCCATCGCCGCCGGGCGGGCTATTTCCGTTTTTACTGGAGACGGCCTGAACCCCGGAGCTTTCATGACCCTGATCCCCGCGCTTTTGACGACCGCTCTGCTTTTCGGCGGCATGACGCTTTACGCGTTCGGATTCGCCGCCTTCATCTTCAAGGCCCTCCCGGCGGAGACGGCGGGCAAGACGATCCGCCGGGCGTTTCCTTACTTTTATCTCTTCGTCATGGCGGCGGCGGCGCTGGCGGCGCTCTTGACCTGGCCGCAAGACGTACTTTCCGCGTTGCTCTTGGCGCTTGTCGCCTTGACGACGATTCCCACGCGCCAAGTCCTGATGCCCGCGATCAACACCGCGACCGACACCGGACAGTCCCGGCGCTTCAAGGTGCTGCACGGCCTGTCCGTGGCGATCACGCTCGCCCATATCGCCGTCGCGGCCTTCGTGCTCACGCGATTCCTTTAACCGGAAGAGGCCCCGGATGTCCGACCTGCCGCGCGAAAACGTCCAGTCCTACCCCCGCCCGCCCGCGCTAGAGCGCGTGCCGCAGCGCATCACCATAACGCTCGGCGGCGAGATCATCGCCTATACGACACGCGCGCTCCGGGTCCTGGAAACCCACCACGCGCCCACCTACTACATCCCCCGCGAGGACGTCACCGCCAAGCTGCACCCCGCGCCGGGCCAAAGCTTCTGCGAGTGGAAAGGCCGCGCCCGCTACTTCGACGTCTCAGCCGGAGCCGCCACGGCTCAGCGCGCCGCCTGGACCTACGAGACACCGACGGAGCGGTTCAAGCCGCTCGCAGGCTATCTGGCCTTCTACGCGGGCCTCATGGACGCCTGCCACGTCGGCAACGAACCCGTCATCCCCCAGCCGGGCGACTTCTATGGCGGCTGGGTCACCGCCAACCTGGAGGGCATCCCAAAAGGCGCGCGGGGCACCGAGCACTGGTAGCGACGCCGTAGCAACCGTCTTTTCGACCGTCTTTTCAGGCTGCTCTGGCGGTTTCGGTTTGCTGGCGGGTTCCGGGGTCTTGCCACCGCGTTTGGTTGCGGATCAGCGCGTTGAGGATGACGAGGAGCTTTCGCATCAGGGCGACG
>SKZV01000265.1 GCA_007127165.1 Rhodovibrio sp.
GTTGAAAGCCGTCGAGGCGCGCGACCAGCAAGGTCAACAGGGTCAGCGGCGGGGCGCTCGCGAGCCGCCCGCTTTCGCTCAGCGCGCGTAGCGTTTCCAGAGCAAACAGCGGCACGCCGCCCGCCCGCTCGCAAAGACTTGCCAGGGCCTCCGGGCGCGGCGGCTTCAGGGCCGCGTCGTTGCACAGAGCCTCCAGCGCCGGGCCGTCGAGTCGTCCCAGACGCATGGGTTGCGCGCCCGGAACCGCGCCGACAGCGGCACGCACCACGGGACGCGCAGTGGTCACCACGAGGCGGCCCTGTCCAGCGGCCACGGCGATGGCATCGAAAAGGCGGCGCAGCGTCTCCGGCGGCAGCCAGTGCAGATCGTCCAGTCCGATGGCGCGCGGCGCCTCAGCCTCCGGCCCGGCGAGGCGGTCGGCCAGCGCCGCCCCGCTCACCATGGCGCCGGTCTCGACATTCATCAGATGGCCCCGCGCCGGTTGCAGCGGCTGCCCGTCCGGCGGTATGCAGCGCCAGATCTCGTGAGGATGGCCGGAGCGCCTGCACAGCGCGGGCAGGGTGGCGAGCAGCGCGGTCTTGCCGATCCCGGCTTCACCCTCGATGGTGACGGCTTGGCCGACGCCGTGGCTAAATTGGGCTACGGCATTCTCCAGCGCCGCTTGCTCGTGCCGCCGTCCGCGCAGGCCGGTCGCGGCGGGCGGGACGGAATAGGCGAAACTGTAGCCGGTCGCGAGATCGAGGGTTTCGGGAATCGCCGTATCGACCTGCCCGGAAAGCCGCGCCGTCAAGGCGCGAGCCTCCGCCCCCAGGGACAGGGAATGCGGCGCGGCGCGGGCAGCCAGATCGTGGGCGCGGCTCAACAGGCCGCCTGCAAGGATTTCACCGCCCCAGGCACCCTTTGCGGTGGCGCCGACGGCGATGCGTCCGCTCTCCACCCCCGCCTGCAGAAAGCCCGCCGCCGGTTGCAGCTCTGGCCTGCGCAGGGCGGCGAAAGCGGCGCGTACGGCGCGGAGAACGTCCTGCTCGCGGCAGCGCTGGACGCCGAACAGCAGGTCGCCCCCATCGTAACCGTCGGCGGAGCTTCGCGGCAGGAAAACGGCGGCAAAGTCCGATGCGACTGCCGCGAGAACCCGTGCCAGCGGGCTGGCATCTTCCTCGGCCCCTTCCGAGAAGACCGTCGTCCACGCCAGGCTCTCAAGGTTCCGGGCGGGCAGGGTGATGCTGAGGACGGTCGCGGGGCGCAGTTCCGGGCGCGTCGCCTGCCGCACGCCGTCCGCCAGAGGCTTCGGAGCCGCCGGTGCCGCGGCAACGGCGCGGTCGCGCGAGACGGCCATGGTGCGGTTGCTGACGTCGAGCTTCTTGAACAGCACGTTCATGTGCTGCTTCACCGTCCCGAGTCCGATTCCGAGATCGGCGGCGATCTCCTTGTTGGAGCGGCCGGTTTGGAGGAGGGCGAGAATTTGGGTCTGGCGCGGAGTCAGCGCCTGCGCAGCCTCACCGGCAGCGGAAATGCCCGCGCCTGGGCCGGACTCTCCCCCTGGATCGACCGCCATTTCCGGGGGCTGACCACGCTCCAAGGTCTTAGCCTTCCCGAACCGAAGAGCCGAAACCGTCTTTCCGCCGCTCCTCGCTGCCCTTCAGCATGCTGATCTGCGTCACCGCGACGGCGATCCGATCCCGCAGGTCGCGCACCGGCGAGGCATCTTCCGTTGCCTCGTCCGGCACCGGAGTTGACGGGTGCTCGTCCGGCGCGGAGGCGTGCGGCGCGGCGGAGCTTGACGCGGCGGAGCTTGATGCGGCGCTGCTGACGGGTTCAGGGCCCGTACGGTCCGCCGCCGGTTCCGATGTCTCCGGTTCCGATGTCTTGGGGGCCGTCTCCGGGGAAGGCGATTCGGGAGCCGCTTTGGCGCGCGGCGGCTGTTGCGGGTGCTCTACCAGTCTCGTCAGGTACGCATCGCGCGCGGCAGTGGCCGTCAAAACGGTCTCGCGGTCGGCGCGGCGTTCGCTGGCCGGGGCTTGGTCCTTGCGCTCCGTCGCCGTCTGCGAAGGCTCTCGCAGAGTCTCGTAGACTTCTTCGACGCTGGCACCGGCGTCGTAAAGGGAGCGCACCTTGGCAAGCGCGTAAAGTGTCAGGTCCATTCTGCCCTTTCCCCGGTTTCGGCCAGCACCCCTCTACCCCCGGATATCAAGTCCCGATTCATGATCCGGAAACCATAAGATTCGGTTAAAAGTGCGTGTAAACCGGAGCTTGATATTCCGTTCAAGCGTTTTCGCCTCAAATTTCGGTTGAATGTTCTACTTCCTACGATACTACAGATTGCCTCTTTCAGGGAAGCCTACTACTATTGGATTTGAGACGTATTGCGGGTAATTGTTCGAAAAGAAACACGGTGATGGTTCAGAGGCTTGCCACGCTTCGGCGTTGGCGAGGGCTGTATCGAGCGACTGCGGGAGCCGTCGCGCCGGTAGCGTCGCGAGCCTGATATTCACCAGATCTTAACCAACAATCCGTCACGACTCGTCCAAGGCGTTTGTTCCACTTCGTTGAGGCCGCATCCTTGAGCGTCACGACATACCGGCCGAACACCTCAGGGGACTCGCGGTCCGACGATCGACCGAACACCGAAGACGCCCAGCGAGCCGAGCAAACGCGCCACAAGGCGTA
>SKZV01000111.1 GCA_007127165.1 Rhodovibrio sp.
GAGGAGATTCCGCGCGCCACCTTCATGGAGAGGGAATCGCGCAGGGCGGTCCTCTCCGACAAGCCGATGCCCGAACCAGAACGGCGCGACGTGCAGCCCGCGCCGAGCGGCGACCGCCGCCCGACCGTTGTTGTCGATCCCGGCCACGGCGGCGTCGACCCTGGCGCCATCGGCGTCAGCGGCACCTACGAGAAGGACCTGGTCCTCGACTACTCGCTGGCTCTGCGCGACATGCTGGAGGAAACCGGACGCTACCGTGTCGTAATGACGCGCGACGACGACGTATTCCTGCGCCTGCGCGACCGCGTGGCGGTGGCGGAAGAAGCGGGCGGCGACCTTTTCGTTTCGCTCCATGCGAATACGCACTCTTCGTCGCGGATTCGTGGTGCCTCGGTCTTCACCCTCTCGGAAACCGCTTCCGACTCCGAGGCGGCGGCCCTCGCGGCGAAGGAGAACAGGGCCGATATCATCGCCGGCGTGAACTTGGGTGGGCAAACCGATGCGGTGAGTTCGATCCTGATCGACCTGATGCAGCGCGACACGATGAACGCCTCGAAACACTTCGCCAATACGCTGGTAACCAAGTTGGATGGGCAGGAAGTCACCCTGCTCAACAACACCCACCGCTTCGCCGGATTCGCGGTGCTGAAGTCGCCGAGCGTGCCTTCCATTCTTTTTGAAATCGGATACATGACCAACGCGCAGGAAGAACAGCGGCTGAAGACCCCCGCCCATCGCGAGCGGGTGAATCGCGCCATGGTTCGGGCGATCGACGGCTTTTTTGAGTGGCAGGAGGCTCGGGATGCGCAGTAAAGTTTCCGGAAATGGCGCAGAGCGGATCCGGCAACCGTCACAGCGGCGACAAGATTATGGAGCTATCCTGCGGTTGAATGCGTAGAAAGCCTGCGGGCTCCTAACACAGGCCTGCCATGCGAGCGGGGGCCTGCCGATCTAGGGCAGCGTGAGAACGAAGAGCAGAGTGGGTGTCGAATCCTTGCGAATTTTTGCGGTCTTGCTTCTGTCGGTTCTGGTCCTGGCCCTGGTGGGCCTGGGGGGCGGCATCTATGTGCTTTACGAGTACGGGCGGGGACTTCCGGAGTACCGGCAGCTTGCGGACTACGAACCACCGAACGTCACCCGCGTGCACGCCGGCGACGGCCAGCTATTGGCGGAACTGGCGCAGGAGCGCCGCGTTTTCGTGCCCATCGAATCGATCCCGCTGCGGGTGCGCAACGCGTTCCTGTCGGCGGAAGACAAGAACTTCTACCGCCATCCGGGGATAGATCCGCTCGCGCTGGTGCGGGCCGCCGTGACCAATGTTCGCAACCTGACCACCGACCGCCGTCCGGTCGGCGCGTCCACCATCACGCAGCAGGTCGCCAAGAACTTCCTGCTCTCTGGCGAAGTGTCGATGAACCGGAAGATCCGCGAGGCGATCCTGGCCTTCCGGATCGAGCACTCGCTATCCAAGGACCGCATTCTCGAACTCTATTTGAACGAGATCTACTTGGGCGGCGGCGCTTACGGCGTCGCGGCGGCCGCCTTGCACTATTTCGATAAGTCGCTGGACGACCTGAGCGTCGCCGAAGCGGCGTACCTTGCCGCCCTTCCGAAGGCTCCGAACAATTATCACCCGCAACGCAACCAAGCCGCCGCCAAGGCGCGGCGCGACTGGGTGCTCGCTCGAATGGAGGACGACGGACGGATCACCGCCGAGCAATTGCAAGCGGGCCGTGCCGAACCACTGGAAACACGCCAGCGCGGAGGTGCCGAACGGGCGCGGGCGGATTATTTCGGCGAGGAAGTCCGCCGGGAACTGAATCAGCTTTACGGCAGCAGCGCGGTCCTCGAAAGCGGCCTCTCGGTGCGCACGACGGTCGATCCGCGTCTGCAGGCGCTGGCCGAGGATGCCCTGCGCGAAGGCCTGACCATCTATGACCGCAGGCACGGCTGGCGCGGCGCCCATGCGAGTATCGAACTTGGAGACGGCTGGCCGGAGCGCCTTGGCGGCACGGCGCCGCCGGAGGGGATGCCGAGGTCGTGGCAGCTTGCTGCGGTGCTCGACGCATCCGGCGACAGCACCCGCATCGGCTTCGCCGACGGCAGCGAAGGCACCATCCCCATGGTGGAGATGCGCTGGGCGCGACCGGCTCTGCGCGACCAGAGGTTCGGCCACCCGCCGCAGCGTCCAAGCGATGTCGTGGAGGCGGGCGACGTCATTGCGGTCTCGCGCGTGGAAGAAGCGCAGGAGCCGCTTTACGCGCTGGAGCAGGTTCCCGACTTGGAGGGAGGGCTTGTCGCGCTTGACCCGCACACCGGCCGCGTCCTGGCGATGCAAGGCGGTTTCGACTACAGGCGCAGCGAATTCAATCGCGCCACCCAGGCCGGACGCCAACCCGGCTCCGCATTCAAGCCCTTCGTTTATCTGTCCGCGCTCGAGGAGGGCTATTCCCCGGCGACGATCATCCTCGATGCGCCTTTTGTGATCGACCAGGGAGGCGGACTTGGAAGGTGGAAACCCTCGAACTATAGCCGGCAGTTTTACGGCCCCACGCCGATGCGCACCGGGATCGAGATGTCGCGCAACGTGATGACGGTGCGCATGGCGCAAAGCGTCGGCATGGATAAGATCAGCGACACCGCCGAACGTTTCGGCGTTTACA
>SKZV01000196.1 GCA_007127165.1 Rhodovibrio sp.
CACGCGCAGAGCCAACTGGGCGACGTGGTGTTCGTGGAACTTCCCGAGCCGGGAACGAAGGTCGTCAAGGGCGACGAGGCGGGAACCGTCGAATCGGTTAAGGCCGCGAGTGAAATTTACGCACCGGTCTCCGGCGAGATCGTCGAGGTGAACGAGGCGTTGGGCGACGAACCCGGCACCGTCAACAGCGACCCGCTTGGCGAAGGTTGGTTCTACAAGATCCGACTCGCTGCCGAGGGGGAACTTGAACACCTGATGGACGAAGATGCTTACAAAGCCTTCGCCGCAGAGGACTAGTTCCAAAGCCGAAGCAGCCAGTCCGGCAGTGCCCGCACGACCGTGAAGGAGACGACCATGAGTGAGACACACATACCGCTTTCGGAGCTGGAGCAGAAGGCGGACTTCGTGCGCCGCCATATCGGTCCCGGCAAGGAAGACACCGCCGCGATGCTCAAGGCGCTGGGTGTTCCCTCGCTCGATGCGCTGGTCGAACGGGCGGTGCCGGACTCGATTCTGGAAACGGACGATCTGCCGCTCGAAGGGACGCGGACGGAGGATGAGGCGCTCGCGTACCTGCGCGGCCTTGCCCGCAAGAACGAGGTCAAGAAATCGCTGATCGGGCTCGGCTATCACGGCACGCTGGTGCCGCCCGTGATTCAGCGCAACGTGCTGGAAAACCCCGGCTGGTACACCGCTTACACGCCCTATCAGCCGGAGATCAGCCAAGGGCGGCTGGAAGGGCTGTTGAACTTCCAGCAAATGGTCATCGACCTGACCGGCATGGAGTTGGCGAACGCCTCGCTGCTCGACGAGGCTTCTGCGGCGGCGGAAGCCATGACGATGATGCATCGTGTCGCCAAGGCGAAATCCAACCGCTTTTTGGTGGCGGGGGACGTCCATCCCCAGACCGTTGCGGTGATGCGCACCCGCGCCGAGCCGCTGGGGCTGGAGATCGAGGTTGGCGATCCAGCAACCTTCGGCGAGCGGGATTGTTTCGGCGTGCTGTTGCAGTATCCCGGCACGACCGGAGAGATTCGCGACGACCGCGCGCTGGTCGAGACGCTGCACGGCAAGGGCGCGCTGGTCGGCGTCGCGAGCGATCTGCTGGCGCTGACGCTGCTCACCCCGCCGGGCGAGTGGGGTGCGGACGTGGTGATCGGGAACTCGCAGCGTTTCGGCGTGCCGCTGGGCTACGGCGGGCCGCACGCGGCCTTCTTCGCCACGCACGACCGCTTCAAGCGCTCCGTCCCCGGCCGCATCATCGGCGTTTCGGTGGACGCGCGCGGGCGTCCGGCGCTGCGCATGGCGCTGCAAACCCGCGAGCAGCATATCCGCCGTGAGAAGGCCACCAGCAACATCTGCACGGCACAGGCGCTGCTGGCGAATATGGCCGGGTTCTACGCCGCTTGGCACGGGCCGGATGGCTTGCGAACCATTGCGCAGAGGGTCCACCGCCTGACCGCGGTCCTGGCGGCGGGGCTCGAGTCGCTGGGCTTCACGCGCGAAAACCGGCACTTCTTCGACACCGTCACGGTGGACGCCGGGGACAAGGCCGCCGCGATCCACGAGCGGGCGCGCGCGGCAGGCTATAACCTGCGCGACCTCGACCACCGGCGTATCGGTATTGCACTGGACGAGACGGTGGGCCGCGAGGATGTCGAGGCGCTTTGGCGGGTATTTGGCGGGAACGGGCAGACGGCTCCCGATCTCGCCGGGCTGGATCGCTCCGTGGCGGACGGGCGGCCCGAGGCCCTGCGCCGCCGCAGCGCTTTCCTGACCCATCCGAACTTTAACAGCTATCACTCCGAGACGGAGATGATGCGCTACCTGCGCCGCCTTCAGAACAAGGACATCGGGCTGGACCGCGCGATGATTCCGCTGGGGTCCTGCACCATGAAGCTGAACGCGGCCAGCGAGATGACCCCAATCACTTGGCCGGAGTTCTCGCAGATCCACCCGTTCTGCCCGTCCGATCAGGCCGAGGGCTATCACCAACTCATCGGCGAGCTTGAGGGAATGCTGGCGCGGCTCACCGGGTTCCATTCGGTGTCGATCCAGCCGAACTCCGGCGCGCAGGGCGAGTACGCCGGACTCCTCATCATCCGCGCCTACCACGCCAGCCGGGGCGAAGCGCACCGAAAGGTGGTGCTGATCCCCACCTCCGCGCACGGCACCAACCCGGCGAGCGCGAAGCTGGCGGGCTGCGAGGTGGCGCTGGTGAACTGCGACGATCAGGGCAACGTGGACGTGGCGGACCTGGAAGCAAATGCGGAAAAGCACGGCGAACGCCTGGCCGGGCTGATGATCACCTATCCCTCGACGCACGGCGTCTTCGAGCCGGAAATCCGGCAAATCTGCGAGACCGTGCACCGTCACGGCGGGCAGGTTTACATGGACGGCGCAAACTTCAACGCGCTCCTCGGCGTGGCGCTGCCGGGGCAGTTCGGCGCGGACGTCTGCCACATGAACCTGCACAAGACCTTCTGCATCCCGCACGGCGGCGGCGGTCCCGGCGTCGGTCCGGTCGGCGTTGCGGAGCATCTGGCGCCCTTCCTCCCCGGCTATCCGGTCTCGCCGGACGTCGGCGGCGAGCACGCCATCGGCCCGGTCTGCGGCGCGCCCTACGGCTCCGCCGGGATTCTGCCGATCTCGTGGATGTATATCGCGATGATGGGGGCGGAAGGGCTGAAGAAGGCGACGCAGGTGGCGATCCTCAACGCGAACTATTTGGCGAAGCGGCTGAGCGAGGGCTACGGCATCCTCTATAAGGGCGAGGGCGGCATGGTCGCGCACGAGTGCATCGTGGACACCCGCCCGCTGAAGGAGGAAGCCGGGATCACCGTCGACGACATCGCCAAGCGCCTGATCGACTACGGCTTCCACGCGCCGACGATGTCCTGGCCGGTCGCCGGAACCCTGATGGTCGAGCCGACGGAGTCCGAATCCAAGGCCGAGATCGACCGCTTCTGCGACGCCATGCTGGCGATCCGTTCGGAGGCTCGAAAGGTGGCCAAGGGCGAATGGCCGCAAGGGGACAACCCTCTGGTGAACGCGCCGCACACACAAGCGATGGTGACGGCGGAAGCCTGGACTCACCCCTACCCGCGCGCGCTGGCGGCTTTTCCTTCGGACAGCCAGTGGGACGACAAGTACTGGTCCCCGGTCGCCCGCGTCGACAACGCCCACGGCGACCGCCACCTCGTCTGCACCTGCCCGCCCATCGAGGCTTACCGCGAGGCGGCGGAGTAGGCGGCGAGCGAGCGGCACGACCGAGAAAAGCGGGGCGGGATCTTCAAGTCCCGCGCCCGTCAGCCTCTCCCAGGGGTGAGAGGAGCCCTATTGGAATCGTTGCAGGAACGCACCGAATTCCGGAGACCCGAGCAGCCGCCGCTCCGACTGTGCAATCAGGTCATCGACCTGATCGACCCCGAGATGGAACGTGGTCGGCATGTCATCGCATTTTGAAGCGGAGAACCGGCATCTACTTCGCCTGGAAATGTTATAGCCTATCGGGAAACCGAGCCGCCACGCTTCAAAACCGCACCGTCCCGGCCAGAGCCACCACATCGACCGAGGTGTTGCTGCGGAAGTCGAGGTCGCCTCGGAAGGTGTTGCCGGGCTGGTCGGCGGTGAGGGCGATGCGTTCGCCGGACATGAATATCCGGGTGTAGGAAACGTCCAGCCGCAACCACTCCGCCACCGCATAGCCAAGCCCGCCCGAGATCCAGGTTCGATCCGCGTCGGGAATGCGTGGGGTGCGGGTGTCGTCGGGGACAGGTGACTGGTCGAAGGCCACGCCAGTGCGCACTGTCCAGCGCGCATCCGGACGATAGGCGAGGCCCAGCGCAGCGAACCAGCTATCGTCCCAGTTCTGCGTGGTAACCTCGGCGGGCTGCGCTGGATTGTCGAAGCGTACCACCAGGTCATCGAAGGCGCTCCAACCGATCCATTGCACCTCGGCCAGCAACGTCAACTCCGGCGTCAGGTCCTGCGACAGTCCAAGCGCCGCAAATCCCGGCGTGCGGATGCCGGAGCGAACGGAGGTATCCCGGAATGCGCCGGTCGCACCGGAAAGCGCGGCCCCGACCCCGGCTTCGTCGAGCGTAAAGCGCGCCTCGCCGCGCAAACTGTGCCGAATTTCCGAGCGGTAGGAGAGCCCAAGGCGTGTGCCGTCGAACGGCTCGGCCAACAAGCCTGCATTGAAACCGAAGCCCCAGTCGTCCGCTTCCATCGCGGCACGGCCGTCCTGCCCGCCCGCAACGGCCCCGGGCACTCCCGAAACCGCACCGATCGTTCCGAAGTCGACTGCGTTGGAGAGCTTCGCGTCGAAGTACTGGGCGATGAAGCCGCCAGCGAACGTGAGCCGATCACCGGCACGATAGGCCAGTGTCGGATTGAAGCTCACTGCCAGCACCTCGCTGTTCAAGGCGTGATAGCGCCCGATCCAGTCCGCCCCGTAGTCGGTTTCCAGCCCGAAGGAAGGATTGACCGCCAAACCCACGCTCAGTCGGTCATTGACCGGCGTTGCGAAATAAGCTGCCGGAATCACCTGCGACGGCGTTACGTCATCCTGTGCGCCGCGACCGGAAACCGGCGTCCCGAGCACCGTAGCCGCGCCGCCTTCTTGCGCCTTGCTGACCGGTCGAAGATAGGTGAGCGAAGCCGCCGCGCTGGGCCGCTCGACCGTTCCGGCGACGGCGGGATTCCAGTACATGTCGCTAAGGCCGTTGGCCCCCGCGCTGACACCCGCGAGCGCAGTCCCCAGCCCCTCCGATCCCTGCTGACGAAGCTGATACCCGGCGGATTGGGCTTGTTGTACAACTCCCGCCGCAGCGTAGAGAATCAAGAGGAATAACAAGCAAGTTCTCCCCGCCCTAGAAGCCATTAAACGCGCCGCTCTTTGTACCAAATCAGCACCCTATTTTTAAGTGGTACTTCTTTCGAGCAAGCCAATCCTTGCTGCACACAGAAGAAATTCATATTTTCTCTGGAATAATTAATATTTTGTTAACTCAGATTTTTGACAATTAAACGGCGTTGGGGATCAGACCAGCTTTAGGTCTGTTTAGTGAGAAGGCCAAGGATGGCCAGAACGATTGAACACAGCGGTCGCCGCATTCGCCTTTTGACGTTGGAGTTCGACGATCCTGCGGTCGAAGCCGCATACCGCGACCACCTGATCGAACGCTCGCGCAAAACCATTGGTTTGGCGTTGCTGGTCGGCGGGGTTATCTACGCCGCTTTCGGGCTCCTCGACCTCTACCTTGTGGAAGAGGCGCTGACGGCGATCCTGCTAATCCGTTTCTTGATCGTTTCGCCGCTCCTGTTCGGCGTGGCGATGATGACCGGGACCGAGCTATTCAGGCGTCACGCGCAGGTCATCCTTGCCGTCGCCATGTCGGCGGCAGGCATGGGGATCGTCGCCATGACAGCCCTGGCGGAACCGCCGGCCGCCCACCTTTATTATGCTGGGCTCAGCCTGGTCGTGATCTACTCCACCGGGCTGATCCGGCTGACGTTCCCCAACTCGGTCCGCGTGACCGCGACGCTGCTTGCCGCCTATGCCCTCACCGCTATCTGGATCAACCCGATCCCGACGGTGATTTTGATCAGCAACATGGCGTTCCTCGTCGGCACCGTCGGGATGGGGCTTTTCGGCGCCTACATGATCGAACTCTATATCCGGCAGAAATATCTTTATACGTTGGAACTGCATGATGCGACGTACCAAGCCCATGCCCTGAAAGAGCAGGCGGAAGCCGCCAATCAGGCAAAGAGCGAATTCCTCGCCACGATGAGCCATGAACTCCGCACGCCGCTCAACGCCATCATCGGGTTCTCGGAAGTCATCCACGGCAGCATGTTGGGCCCGATCGGAACCCCGAAGTACAGCGAATACGCCGCCGACATTCAAAGCAGCGGCACCCACCTGCTGGCGATCATCGACGACATGCTCGACCTCTCCAAGGCCGAGGCGGGGACGCTTGCGTTGCACGAGGACGTCGTCAACCCCTGCCGGGTTGCGGAGGAGACGCTGCGGCTGTTGCGTCAGCGCGCCGCCGAGCAGGGGGTGCGACTGACGCTGGAAGACCGCCTGGAGGCGCCGATCGGGATGAAGGCCGATCCGCGGCTTTTGCGACAGGCGATGACCAACCTCGTCTCCAACGCCGTGAAGTTCACCGGCTCCGGAGGCTCGGTGGCCGTGACGCTGGAACGGCTGGAGGACCACCGCCTGAAGTTTGCGGTCGCGGACACCGGACGCGGCATCCCGGAAAGCGATCTCGAGCGTATCCTGGATCCCTTCACGCAACTGAACTCGGCATTCGTCCACGACCAAGGCGGTTCCGGTCTCGGGCTGCCGCTGGTCAAAAAGATCGCGGAACTGCATAACGCCGAGTTGAACCTCAACAGCACGCTGGGGGTGGGAACGACCGCTTCGATTACGTTCCCGGCCGCCCGCGTGCTGCCGGAGGTTCCGGAGATGCTGGACGCGCGCAGCGCCGCCCAAGGCTGATGCCAGCCGCCCGGTTTCGTCCACAGGCGTCAGCCGCCCGGTTTCGTGAGCACGATCATCACCACGCGGTCCGTCGCATCGGAACGCAGTTCGACCTTCGCCGGGTCGAGGTTCCTGGCGAGGCGGCGCATGTCGGCTTCGCTGCGATAGATGAGGTTCCAGTCGGCGATGAACTCCAACGGCCAGAGGCTGGCCTCCGCACTGCGCTTGACGTTCCCGATCACCAGCCTGCCGCCCGGCGCAAGCTGCTCGTATAGCGCGTCGACCACGGCGCGCGCCCGCTTTTCCGCCAGATAGTCCAAAAGCCCGACGCTGTAGATCAGGTCCTGCGGCGGCATCTCCTGAAGTACCGAACCGGCCTTGAGAAGCTGCATGAACGAAAGATGCAGACACTGCACCTCCGCCGCGCCGCCGTGAGACATCGCGCGCGCACGGCTTTGCCGGTAGGCATGCGTCAAGGCCTCGTGATCTTGATCGATCAGCGTGAAGGAGACGGCGCGGGGAAGCTCCTCCGCTTCTAGATAGGAGGCCACCTCGTGCGCCGGGCCGGAGCCGAGGCTCGTCACTCGCGCACGCTCGCCCACGGGCTTTGCGGCAACCGTTCCGGCGATGATTTCCTTCATCATCACCATGCGATTGGCGACGAACTCTCCCACGTCCAGGCCCAGGCGATGCAGGAGCTTGCCGTAAGGCGTCTCGCCCTCCCAGCGGCGGCGGTAGATCTGGTCCATCAACAGATAATCGCCCGGATAACCCAGCGGTTTCTCATAGCCGCGCCGCCAGATCGGTCCCGCCAGGAATTCCGGCGTCAGCACCAGTTCGGTATAGCGCTTCGCGGCACGGTAGGCGTCGGGGTCGTCGATCAGCGGCCACAGCATCTCGTTGGCCTGGAACCACAGGCTGCGCCACCGGGGAAGGCTCTGCTCCTCCGCGTGCCACAGCACCTCTTCCGGGACGCTGCCGCCACCGTTCGGCGACCCAGCGGAAGCCGCGTCCGCCAAGCGCTGCAGCGCTGCCCGATTGGCGCGGGTCAGGTGCAGTACGTCGGCGCAGAGTCGGCGATACCCCGGCGCGACCTTGTCGACCTCGGCCCCCAGGTCCATCGACAGTTCGGTCTTGATCGCCGCCACCTCATGGCGGGCGACGAGGCCGCGCACGTCGATGAAGGCGTCGATCAGGCGGAACGCGACGCGTACGCCGAACGGCGTGGCCTCGGCGCGCGACACCTCGCACAGCGACTCGTGCAGCAAGTCGGCCCCGGTCCGAAGCCGGAGCAACACCTTGCGGCCCAGACTCTGCGACCAGTCCGCCCCGCGCCCATCGAGCGCGGCGACGCCGCTCATCGAAATGTCCTCAAGCGCCAACGGCTGACCCGCGACCGACATCTGCGGGGCCATCGCGCCGAACAAGTCCTTCACGCGGAATCGTTCGGCGCGGTAATAGATCAAGCGGCCTTCACTGCCGAGAAGTTCTTCATAGGTTTGCATGGGTACCCCGAGTTGCTAACTGCAGTTTTTCTCGAAAGAGCGCCCATCCATGGCAATCGGCAAAGGCTCCCGGATACCTGTTTTCCCCGAGTCCCGGATGCCTGCTTTCCCCGAGTCCCGGGTGGCCGGATACCTACATGGACGGCGGCACGCGCCACCGGGCCGAAGCTCCTTTCAACCCAAATGACGTCAATTCATTCGATCAGATAGTTTGTACAGAAAACAGCTAGTGCGTGTACTTTTCCTGTGGTTCGATAAACGGTTAAAGAAAAGTTAACGTCTAAAGGTTTCGGAGCTGCAAAATCCGCGCGGCGAACGCATTGAGGCTGTTTACCGACGCCCCGCTTTGCAGTAATGTCCGCCGCGTTGCGATATGCGGGCCCGTAGCTCAGCTGGATAGAGCGTCGGCCTCCGGAGCCGAAGGTCGCAGGTTCGAATCCTGCCGGGTCCGCCAATCGCCGCGCACTGCGACTCTGCCGTTCACGCTGTGGAGCAAGTGCGATTTGCAGTGCAGCTATCGGGCGGACGCACTGTGTTTGGGGGGCAACACTGCCATGTGTTTGCCGGATTCGCCGAAGATGCTTTCCAACCATTGGCGGATATCGCGGCCAGCAGTCGCGGGCGGAGACCCCCGATCCGGGCCGGAAGTCCAGGGGCGTCATTTTAAGGGCTGCGCATGACACTCGGTCTACAGGAAAACCGGCATAAACGGCGGCGGCAGCGCCGGTGGTCCGTTCTGAAGTGGCTGCTGATTCTTTCCATGCTGATCGCCGCCGGAGTGTTCGCTCACGAAACCGGATCGCAACTTGCGCGAATTGACGTCACGCGCCTGGAACAGCGGGTTGCGGAGTTGGATGCTGAAGCTCAGGCGACGGAACAGGAAAAAAGCAACCTGCGCGCGCAACTTGCGGAGACTCGTCACGAACTGGAAACCTGGCAGGAGCGTTACAGCCGCGAGGTCCCGACCGGCGACATGGCGGACTTGCTGGAAGTCGCCGCGGCACGGCTCGACAACGGCGTTCCCGCCGACCGGCTCTCCTTCGTCATCGCCAACGCCTCCGAGGAGCGCGCTTGCACCGAGGGGCCGACGACGCGGCGTTTCATCGTTCAGACCCCGCTGGCCGGAGGCGCGGCGGATGCGGTATCCTTCGCCAACAACAGCATCATCGTCACCGCGCAGGGACCCTCGGCCACCGACGATCAGGGCCGCACGGAAGCCTGGTTCGATCCCGATGAACCGATCGTGGTGAGTTTTAGCCGTCCAGGCGGCGAGTCGAGCCGAGCCGAGGGCACTTTGCCCTTGCACCACTCCGTCGTCGAGAACGACAAGGAACACCGCTTCTCGGTCGTCTCCGGCAACCGGGCGTTCGTCGAGGTCACTTGGGAGCTTTGCGACTATCCCTGATCGCTCCCCCTCTGCGACCCACCGAAACCACCATTCATCCGGAAGCGAAAATACTCTAGGGTCCGGCGACAGGATCGGCGGTTGAATCGGGGTCATGGCGCGTAAACAGCAGGATAGCGGCAACTCTGCCCGGAACGGCAGAGGCAAGGGAGGTGCGGCCAAGGGGCGTGGCGCTGCCAACCGCAATGGCGGCAAGGCGCGCAGCTCCGCCACTTCCGGCAAGAAGCGGAACGGGGGACGGCGAAGCTGGCTGGGCTTCCTGGCGATCTGGGGTCTTGTCGCCCTGGTTTGGCTCGGGATCGCGGGCGGCGGAGTCCTCGTCTATTACGCACACGATCTGCCCGACCTCGACGAGGTCATGAGCACGACGCGCAAGCCGAGCGTCAGCCTCTTGGCCAGCGACGGAGCGGTGCTCGCGTCGTACGGCGACCTCTACGGCGAGTCGATTTCCCTGTCCGACCTTCCGCCGGTCCTGCCCCAGGCGGTGATGGCCGTGGAGGACCGGCGTTTCCGCAACCATTTCGGCCTCGATCCCGTCGGCCTCGCCCGCGCGATCGTGGTGAACGCGCAGGCCGGGCGGGTCGTCCAAGGCGGCTCCACCATCACGCAACAGCTCGCGAAGAACCTGTTCCTGACGCCGGAGCGTACCGTCAAGCGCAAGGTGCAGGAACTGCTGCTCGCCTTCTGGCTGGAGTACCGCTTCACCAAGGACCAGATCCTCGGGCTTTATCTGAACCGGGTTTACCTGGGGGCGGGCACCTATGGTGTCGATGCCGCCGCGCGGCGCTTCTTCGGCAAGCCCGCCAGCGAGATCAACGTCTATGAGGCGGCAATGCTGGCCGGGCTGTTGAAGGCGCCGTCACGCTACAACCCCGCG
>SKZV01000104.1 GCA_007127165.1 Rhodovibrio sp.
ATCGACGCAGCCGCGCATGCCGGAAGCCTGGAGCTTGGCACGGTCGCCGTGATGGCGGGCGGAGTCGACGTCGTCTATCCGCCGCAGCACGATGAGATGTACGCGGAAATCGTGGAGCGCGGAGTCGCTATCGCAGAGAACCCGCTGGGCACCGAGCCGCAGCAGCGCCATTTCCCGCGCCGAAACCGTCTGATCTCCGGAATATCGATGGGAATCCTGGTGGTCGAGGCGGCGGTGCGCTCCGGCTCGCTGATCACCGCCCGCATGGCCCTGGAACAGAATCGGGAGGTCTTTGCGATTCCCGGCAGCCCGCTCGACCCCCGGTCGAAGGGTTGCAACCACCTGATAAAGCAGGGCGCGAACGTCGCCGAAAACGCGGAGGATATTGCCACCGTCCTGGCCAATCAATTGCGCCCCAGCGCCGCCGAAGGCCCCGGTTCCGCTTACGAAATGGACGCTCTGGACCTCGCTGCGCCGGATGAGAAAGTGCTGGCCGAGGCGCGGTCGGAGGTGCTCGAACTTTTGAGCTACACACCGGTCGCGGTTGACGAAGTGATCCGGGAGTGCCAATTCTCGCCTTCAGTCGTGACAATGGCGCTGCTTGAACTGGAACTCGCCGGCCGGTGCGAGCGTCGTTCCGGCAACTTTGTCGCGCTGCTACAGGAAGACGCGGAAACGCTCTTCTGACTCCGCAAATCTGCGGGCGCTAAGGCGGGTCACCACTCTGGGTTGCACATGAACGTCGTCATCGTCGAATCTCCGGCCAAGGCCAAGACCATCAACAAGTACCTGGGAAAGGATTTCCAGGTCCTCGCCTCCTATGGCCATGTCCGCGATCTCCCCTCCAAGGACGGCTCCGTCCGTCCCGACGAGGATTTCGCGATGGATTGGGAAGTCGATGCCCGCTCCGACAAGCGGCTGAAGGAAATCGCTGCGGCGGTGAAGAACGCCGACGCGCTCTACCTCGCCACTGACCCGGATCGTGAGGGCGAAGCGATCTCGTGGCACATCCTTGAAGAGATGCGCCGCCGCCGTGTGCTGAACGGCGTCACCGTTCGCCGCGTGGCTTTCAACGCGATCACCAAGGAGGCTGTCAAGCAGGCCTTCGAGAATCCGCGCGAGTTGAACCAGGAGCTGATCGAGGCCTATCTGGCGCGGCGTGCGCTGGACTATCTGGTGGGCTTCACGCTGTCGCCGGTGCTCTGGCGCAAACTGCCGGGCAGCAAGTCGGCCGGCCGCGTGCAGTCGGTGGCGCTGCGGTTGATCAGCGAGCGCGAAGCCGAGATCGAGGCCTTCCGGTCCCGTGAATTCTGGACGATCGAGGCTGCTTTGAAGTCGCCGGAGGGCGCGGACTTCACCGCCCGCCTCACCCACCTCGACACCAAGAGACTCGACAAGTTCGACATAGCGACCGAGGCCGATGCCACGGAGGCCAAGCGCAAGCTGGAGCAGGCGCGCCAGTTCCAGGTCGTCTCGGTCGAGCGCAAGCAAACGCGCCGCAACCCACAACCGCCGTTCACCACTTCGACGCTGCAACAGGAGGCCTCGCGCAAGCTTGGTTTCGGGGCCAGCCGCACGATGCGCGTCGCGCAGCGCCTTTACGAGGGCGTGGAGATGAGCGGCGAGGCCGTCGGTCTCATCACCTACATGCGAACCGACGGCGTGCAGATCGCGGGCGAAGCCGTCGGCGCGGTACGCGACCTGATCGGCAAGCGGTTCGGCAGCGACTACCTGCCGGAAAAGGCCCGCGTTTACACCAGCAAGGCGAAGAACGCGCAGGAAGCTCACGAGGCCATTCGCCCGACCGACCTGTTCCGCACCCCGGAGGAGGTCGCCTCCTACCTCGACGACGAGGGCCGCAAGCTCTACGACCTGATCTGGAAGCGCACGGTCGCCAGCCAAATGGAAAGCGCGCGCCTGGATCAGGTCGCCGCCGAGATCGCGGTGGACCACGACCTTGCGAAGCTGCGCGCGACCGGCTCGACCGTCACCTTCGACGGCTTTTACCGCCTTTACCGGGAGGGCAAGGACGAGACCGCCGAGGCCGGGGACGAGGACGACCGCCGTCTGCCGCCCTTGCAGGAGAACGCGGAGGTCGCGCGCGAGGAAATCAAGGCCGAGCAGCATTGGACCCAGCCGCCGCCGCGCTATTCCGAAGCGAGTCTGGTCAAGCGGCTTGAAGAGCTTGGCATCGGCCGCCCCTCGACCTATGCGCAGACGCTGCAGACGTTGCAGGACCGCGAATACGTGCGCATGGATAAGCGCCGCTTGGTTCCGGAGGATCGCGGGCGTCTGGTCACCGCCTTCCTCGGGAGCTTTTTCGAGCGCTATGTGGAATACGGCTTCACAGCTCAGTTGGAAGAACAGCTGGACGAGATATCCGACGGGCGGGCCGACTGGAAGGCGGTGCTGCGCGCGTTCTGGGAAAAGTTCATCGAGAAGGTCGAGCAGACCAAGGGCCTGAAGATCGCCGACGTGATCGACGCGCTGGACCACGATCTGGGCCCGCACTTCTTCCCCGCGGATCCTGAGAATCTGGAACACGAACCGCGCGCCTGCCCGAGTTGCGGCGGACGTTTGGGGCTGAAGATCGGACGCACGGGCGGCTTCATAGGCTGCGGCAACTATCCCGAGTGCCGCTACACGCGGCC
>SKZV01000306.1 GCA_007127165.1 Rhodovibrio sp.
AAGTTCCGCCGCTTCCGTTACGGCGTGCAGGTGAACTCGCTGGGCCTGACTGAGCAGCAGCCGGAAAACAACGTCTACCGCATCCTTCTGGAGATGCTGGCGGTCGTGCTGTCCAAGGACGCGCGCGCTCGCGCGGTCCAGCTTCCGGCCTGGAACGAGGCCATGGGCCTGCCGCGCCCCTGGGACCAGCAGTGGTCGATTCGCCTGCAACAGATCGTCGCCTTCGAAACGGACTTGTTGCAGTACGGCGACCTCTTCACCGGCTCGCCCGTGGTGGAGGAGAAGGTGGACGCCCTTTGCGCCGCCGCCCGCGAGGAACTGGCGAAGATCGATCGCATGGGCGGGGCCGTCGCGGCGGTGGAGAACGCTTACATGAAGGAGCGGCTGGTGGAGTCGAATGCCCGCCGCCTCTCCGCCATCGAAGCGGGCGAGCAGACCGTGGTGGGCGTCAACGCCTTTTCCGAGAGCGAGCCCTCGCCTTTGACTTCGGGCGCGGACGGCAGCTTCCTGGAGGTCGATCCCGAGCAGGAGAAGGCACAGATCGAGAGCCTGGAGCGCTGGCGGGCGGAGCGCGATTCGGCTGCCGTCGAAGCCGCGCTGGCAGCGTTGAAGGCTGCCGCGGGCGAGGGCAGCAACATCATGGAACCCTCGATTCGCTGCGCCCACGCCGGAGTCACCACCGGCGAGTGGGGCCAAGCGCTCCGTGAGATCTTTGGGGAGTACCGCGCGCCCACCGGCGTCGGCCGCGCGGTCTCGGAAGGGCCGGGGGCGCTCAAGCTTGTCGACGTTCAGAATCGCGTCGAGGAAGTTTCCGGCCGGATCGGCCGCCGCCTGAAAATGCTGGTGGGCAAGCCCGGCCTGGACGGCCACTCCAACGGGGCCGAGCAGATTGCCGTGCGGGCGCGCGACGCGGGCTTCGAGGTGGTCTACGAGGGGATTCGCCTGACCCCTGCGCAGATCGTCGGCGCGGCTCTGGAGGAGGGCGTCCACGTCGTCGGCCTCTCGATTCTCTCCGGCTCCCACGTCGCGCTGGTTGAGGAGGTGATGGAGCGCATGGAGAAGGCCGGGCTTTCCGATATTCCCGTGGTGGTCGGCGGAATCATCCCGGAAGGCGACGCAAAGCTCCTCACCGCGGCGGGAGTCGCGGCGATTTACACCCCAAAGGACTACGACCTGACCCGCATCATGGCGGACATCGTCGAGATCGTGGACCGCGAGACGAAACAGGCGGCCTGATACGGACGCGCGGTGCAAATGCCTCTAGCGTCTTGACGCGCGCGAGGCGGGGCACTAAGTTCCGCGCTCAAGTCGGCGGCGGGGTCATGGGCTTTCACGCCCCACTTCCGCTGTTCAAAGATAACAAGCTAGACCGGGATACTGGAACAATGCGTGTGCGCAACTCCCTGAGGACCGCGAAAAAGCGGGACAAGAACTGCCGCGTGGTCCGTCGTAAGGGCCGCGTTTACGTCATCAACAAGAGCAACCCGCGTTTCAAGGCGCGTCAGGGCTAACACCCCGACCGCGCCAGGAGCGTGACGGACAAGCCGCGCCGGAGATATTCCGGCGCGGCTTTTCGTGTTGGCGGCTCGAGCGTGTTCGAGCGGTTGACCCTTCCCGTATCCCTGCGCCATATTATTCGAGTGGTAATACCACTTGCCGCCCTCAGGAAGAGCGGCGGAGTCACAAGAAGCGCAAGAGCGCCGGTAGCCTTTAGGGAGGTGAACCTTGGTCAGCATGCCCGAACCCAAGCGCGATATTCTTGCGCGCAAGGACGAAATCGTCGCCCGCCTGCGGGAACTTGTCCCCGGCGAAGGCGTGATCGTCTCCGAATCGGAGTTGCGTGCTTACGAAAGCGACGGGCTGACCGCCTATGGGCAATCGCCGATGGTGGCGGTGCTGCCTTCGACGGTCGATCAGGTCAGCAAGGTCATGGCCTACTGTAACGCGCAGGGGATTCGCGTGGTGCCGCGCGGGGCCGGAACCTCGCTTTCGGGCGGGGCGTTGCCGCTTGAGGACGGGATTCTCCTGGGGCTCGGCAAGTTCAACGAGATTGTCGACATCGACTACGAGAACCGCTGCGTGGTGGCGCAGCCGGGC
Source organism: Rhodovibrio sp. (assembly GCA_007127165.1). Taxonomy (GTDB): domain Bacteria; phylum Pseudomonadota; class Alphaproteobacteria; order Kiloniellales; family Rhodovibrionaceae; genus SKZV01. Next base: position 2,098 of record SKZV01000306.1, read on the forward strand.
GTGACCAATCTGGGCATCACCAAGGCGGTGGAGCACGAGGGCTTCTACTACGCGCCCGATCCCTCCAGCCAGATCGCCTGCACCATCGGCGGCAACGTGGCGGAGAACTCCGGCGGCGTCCACTGCCTGAAGTACGGTTTGACCACCAACAACGTGCTGGGCGTGCAGATGGTGCTGATCGACGGCACGGTGCTGCGCTTGGGCGGCAAGCATCTGGACAGCGACGGCTACGACCTGCTGGGCATTATCAACGGTTCGGAAGGGCTGTTGGGCGTCGTGACCGAGGTGACGGTGCGCATCCTGAAGTCGCCGGAGACGGCGCGCGCTGTGCTGCTGGGCTTCCCCACCAGCGAGGCGGCGGGCGATACCGTGGCGGCGATCATCTCCTCCGGGATCGTACCCGCCGGGGTCGAGATGATGGACCGCCCGGCGATCCACGCCGCAGAGGATTTCGCGCAGGCGGGCTATCCCCTCGACGTCGAGGCGCTTCTGATCTGCGAACTGGACGGTCCGGCGGAAGAGGTCGAGGAACTCCTGGAGCGCGT
>SKZV01000181.1 GCA_007127165.1 Rhodovibrio sp.
CGAAGCGGAACTGCTCGCTCCATTGGATGAACGCATCGGCGAGTTCCTGGCGACGGCGTGCGTCGAGGGACTCCGTCACCATCTTTACCGGCCCGAAACCTTCGGCGAACGCCCGCCATGCTGCCTCGCCATCCGGAAAGCGCATGTGAAGCGTGCCGGTCTCGTATGCGACGTCAAAATCCGCGCTCAGGTAATCCCGCACACCGTCGTCCGTGCCCCAGATGAACGGTGACGGCGGTGGCGGCTCCGGTGGCGGCGGTCCGAAGGGGGCGGCCACCTGGCGCAACACGGCTGCGTTGCTATCCGGCGTCCAGGCGATGATCGCCATGCGTCCGCCCGGCCGTAGCACGCGGGCCAGTTCGGCTGCGGCGGTCTGGGGATCGGCAGTGAACATGATCCCGTAGGTCGAGATGGCCGCGTCGAACGTGCGGTCCTCGTAGGGTAGGGCCTCCGCGTCGCCCAGCCGGAAGTCGATGTTCAGGCCCCGTTCCGCCGCGATCTCGCGCGCCGCCGCCAACATGCCCTCGGCGATGTCGACACCGCTCACCCGGGCTCCCAGTCCGGCCAGTTCGCGCGCGGCCAGCCCCGTGCCCGTGGCGATGTCGAGGATGCGCTCGCCGGGTTGCGGGTCGAGCCGGTCGATGCCGTGTAGGATGCCCCCGGCGACCGCTCGGCTGATCGGGTCGTAGGCCCGCCCGCCGCTCCCCCAGAGTCTGGCGGCCTTCTCGTTGTGAGGTCGGATGGATGCCAACATGGCGCTCCTCCCATTTTGGTGCTGCTGTAAAGGCTCATTCCTTTTTCGTGTTTGCGGAGGGAGAGACTAACAACAGCGCGAGGCGGTCCGCTTCGCGCATACAGGCCATGCAGCCCGATTTTCTATTTGGCTGTTTCAGGCCACGCCTTTTGTATTGTCCGAGCTACCCGTTAGAGGAGACCGGAACTCGCTGCACGCGCCACGGCCGCCGCACGGGTGGGCACGTCCATGCGCAGCAGAATGTTCGCCACGTGCCGATGCACGGTGTGCTCGCTGATGCCAAGCGTTTCAGAAATTTCGCGATCGCTGCAACCGCGCGAGATCAGATTGAGGATTTCGATTTGCCGGGGCGTGAGCGGCGCAGAGTCGGGAGCGTTCTTCCGCTCCGCCGTTTGCCGATCGATCTCGGCCAGGACAGCCTCCGTACGCTCCGAGAGAAGGGCGGCGCCGAGCCTGTTGAACTCCCGCCGCGCCATCACGGTCTGCTCGCGGGCGCGTGCCGGTTGCCCGAGAGCCGCGAGAACATCGGCCAGATCGAGACGCGCGCGGGCGGAGTCGTACGGCGCCCGGCTTTGCTCGAACATGTCGGCGGCGTCCTCGTAGCAGGCGCGGGCGCGCTCCAGATCGCCGCACGCCCGCGCCAGCGCCGCCTTGGCGAGGCATATCGACCCACGCAGCAAGGGGGTGGCGATCGTCCCGGCGGCGGCCTCCAATTCGGCGAGGACCGCCGCAGCTTGCTTCCTCGCACCGGAAAGGGCGGCGATCTGGACTTGCAACTCAAGCGCCGGAATACGTTCCAGCCGGTTATCCTCGGGAATCTGACGCAGAAAGCGGTCCGATTGCTCCCCGCTCTCGCGGAGCTGGCCCGCATCGAACGCAATTTGCGCCAGTCCCAGGGCCGCGCGGGGATGCCAAGCGGCCCGGCGCAGCAGATCGCGTGCTTCGTCGAGTCGGCCTTGGCGGCGGCGCAGCTCCGCGAGATTGACGATGGCTTCCGCCGACTGCGGCGGCCAGCTTGCCTCGTAATAGGCCACGGCGTCCGCGAGCGTCGCTTCGGCCTCCTTCCAATCCCCGCAGGAGATCATGACGGCCGCATAGTGGGCCCGGCAGATGGCCTGACTTCCCGTGTGGCGCAGGCGGTCGGCCATCTGGCGCATCAACTCGCACCATTGCGCGGCCCGATTGACGTCCTGCACGCGCTTACACGCATAGATGAGGAAGCAGAAGACGGCGAGCGCCCAAATCTCGTGTTCGATCTCGCCGCCGAGCACCGCGGCGGCGGCTTCGTCGAGCCGCGCCATGCCCTCTTCGATGCGGCCTTCGTCCACGCAGGCCAAGCCCTCGATGGCAAGCGCGAGGACCTCGATATCCGGGTCCTGGAGCTGCTGCGCCACCGCGAGCGCTTTCCTCGCCCGCGCCTGGACAGCGGTAGGATTTTCGCCGTACGCGAGCGGAGCCCAGCATTCCAGGATCGCCAGCCAGCCCTGCTCCGGGCTTAGCGGCTGTCCTTCGAGAAGGCGGCGCGCGCGCTGGCGCCAGCCGCGGGCGACAGCCAGCTCCCCCAGGAAATCCTCATAATCCTTGCCGAGCCACATGGCCATACGGGCCGCGGAAACATTGTCGCCGCTCCGCCGATAAAGCCGGTAGGCGGCCTGGCGCGCCCAAATGACGGTCTCGCCGTCGTTCAGTCCGAGCGCGGCCCAACTCATGCCCTCCAGCGCCTGCGGCGCCTCGGCAATATCCAGGGCCTGCCGGTAGCCGACCATAGCTCTGGCCCAATCGCCCTCGGCAAGGGCTCCGTCAGCGTCCCTGAGTAAGCAGTCTGCGGCCTTCGCGGTCATGGCGCTTACCTCATTTGCTCCAGCAATTTTACGGATCAATAGCTTCC
>SKZV01000298.1 GCA_007127165.1 Rhodovibrio sp.
CGAAGTCTGGGTTTATCTCGCGCAGCAGCCGCTTTTGGGGCTGACGCTCACCCTGGTCGCATATCAGGCCGGGCTGTGGGTCTTCAACAAGGTCGGCATGTCGCCGCTGGCGAACCCGGTGCTGCTGGCGGTGATTGTGCTGGTTGCGCTGCTCTGGGTGACGGAAACGCCGTACCAGACGTATTTCGAGGGGGCGCAGTTCGTGCATTTCCTCCTCGGTCCCGCCACGGTGGCGCTAGCTGTCCCACTCTATAACAATCTGCGGCAAGTTCGCCGCGCAGCCTTGCCGTTGGGCGCCGCCCTGGTCGTCGGATCTCTCACGGCGGCCAGCTCGGCAGTGGGAATTGCGTGGCTGCTGGGCGCGACCGAGAGCACTTTGGCCTCGCTGGCTCCGAAGTCGGTCACGACCCCGGTCGCCATGGGGATCGCGGAACAACTCGGCGGCCTGCCCTCGCTCACCGCAGTGCTAGTGATCCTTACGGGGATCATCGGTGCGGTGTTTGCGACTTGGACTCTGAACGCCCTGAAGATCGACGATTGGCGGGCACGCGGTTTCGCCACCGGCGTCGCCGCGCACGGCATCGGCACCGCGCGCGCGTTTCAGTTGAACGAGGTCGCGGGCGCCTTTGCAAGCCTTGCGATGGGGCTGAACGCCATCGCGACCGCGCTGTTGCTGCCGCTATTAATCAGGCTGCTGATGTGAACGAGCGGCCGCCCAAACGTGCCGACGCCCAATAGCCCTCGACCCGGTGCAGCGCATCGTTTGTCGTGGAGAGCACGGTGCTATCCACGCCGCCGCCCGCGAGCGCCTCGGCCTGCCCGGCGAAGAGTTTGTCCAAGCTTTTACAGATGGCGAGCCCCTTGTCCGAGCAGCGAAGATGCGTCGCCCGCTTGTCGTGCGGCGAGCGCTGCTGGAGGAGGTAGCCGTTCTCCACCATCTTCTTGACGTTGTAGGACACGTTCGAGCCGAGATAGAAGCCGCGCTGGGTCAGTTCCCCCACGCTCAATTCTGACTCGCCAACGTTGAAGAGGATCATCGCCTGCACGGCGTTGAGATCGCGCACGCCGGTACGGTCCAGTTCAGCCTTCACAAGCTCCATGCACTGACGGTGCAGACGCTCGATCAACGCGATCGTCTCAAGGTACGAAGACTTCACGGGGCAGCCCCCTCTCTATCTCAGATGAGCGGCATTCAACAGCCTTTTGCGACCGCTAACCGCGGTCTATGGGGACAATCTATAGCAGTAAGATCGTTAACAGGGGGTTACCAGCAAAAATGAATCGGGAAGTCTTCCTAAATTCCTAGAGCGCGATGATCTCAAGTCACTTCGGCTTGAGATCTGAATCTCCTCGCAAAACAAACCGCTTAGAGCGCGATGGCGATTCGAAGATAAGCCATCGCGCTCTAGAACCAGTCCCCGCGAATCATCCGGTAGATGCCCGAGTAGTCCTTGCCCTCGTAACCGCTGTTGCAAAAGATCCCATAGAGCGCCGCTGCTTCGGCGCCAAGCGGCGTGGAGCAGCCCGCCCGCTGCGCCGCGTCCTGCGCCAGCCGCAGATCCTTCAGCATCATTCCCGCGGCGAAGCCGGGCTCGTAGTCGCGGTTGGAGGCGGCGGTCTCCACGATTCCCGGCACCGGATTGTGGTTCAGCATGGCCCAGCAGGACCCCGAAGCCTGACTCGAGATCTCGAACAGTTTTTCCGGGTCTAGCCCTTGCTTTTCGGCCAGGTTGAACGCCTCGGAGATCGCCAGCATGGAGATACCGAGGACCATGTTGTTGCAGGCCTTGGCTACCTGCCCATTTCCCGCCGCACCGGCGTGAACCGCGGCTTTCCCCATGACTTCGAGGTAAGGGCGCGCCGCTTCGAAGCCTTGTTCTCCGCCGCCGACCATGAAGGTCAAGGTCCCCTGCTCCGCCCCGGCGACGCCCCCGGAGACCGGCGCGTCCAGCATCTCCATGCCCTTTGCCTTGGCCGCCTCATGCACTGCACGGGCAGAGTCCACATCGATGGTGGAGCAATCGATCAAGAGCGCCGCCCCCTGTACGCTCTCCAGGATGCCGCCCTCTCCAGCATAGGCGTCCCGCACGTGCCGACCCGCCGGCAGCATGGAAACAACCACCTCGGCCTCCTGCACGGCGGCGGCCATGCTGTCGACGGGCGTCACTCCGCCTTGCCGGGCCTTCTCCTGGGCGGCAGCGCTCAGGTCGAAGCCGAGGACAGCGTGACCCGCCTTGACCAGATTGACCGCCATGGGCCCGCCCATGTTTCCGAGACCGATGAATCCGATGCGCGCCATTGCTGCCTCCCTCGCCTTGTTCTTGTGTCGTCGCGGATCGCCACGCCCTTACCGGTTTCGGCCGAACCGGCGCCTGTTCAGCGTTCGGCCCATTAAGCGTTCGACCCGCGTTCGAAGCGCAACTCGCGTCCGCCGATCGGCTCGAAGTACCGCGCGATCTCCGCCTCGGTGACCTCTTCCAGCCGTGCCGGACGCCACTTCGGGGCATGGTCCTTGTCTATGAGCAGGGCCCGGATTCCTTCATAGAAATCATGTCCCGCCATGCAGTGCTGGCTGAGCCGGTACTCCATCGTCATACACGCGTCGAAGCTCATGTCCGCGCCGCGGCGCTGCGAG
>SKZV01000172.1 GCA_007127165.1 Rhodovibrio sp.
GAGCCGTGCGGGGCTTGGCGGGAACTTCCCTGGCGGGCGGCGCGTCCTTGGCCGGATATCGGGTTTTGAGCGCAACGGTAGCCGGGCCGCTTCAGTGGGGGTAGACTATGCAGTCGAAGGTATCCGTCCAGTGCCGAACGCGCGGCACCGGCAGGCGAGTAACGGAAGCCGCCTCCAGCAAGCCGGAGGGCGCGATGGTGCGGGCCGACTTCCACGACGGTGAGGACGACCGGAGCGCGCAGGACCGCCGCAAGCTGTTCGAAGCCGAGGTCATGCGGCTGATGGACCGGCTGTACGGCACGGCGCTGCGCCTGACCCGCGATCCCGACGAGGCCGAGGACGTGGTGGCCGAGAGTATCGGCAAGGCGTGGGCCAAGCTGGACGACCTGCGCGACCTGCGGTGCCTGGAGGGGTGGCTGTTCCGCATCCTGAACAACACCTTCATCAGCGCGTGGCGGCGGCGGCAGAGCCGCCGCACGGCGGAGGCGGAGATCGAAAGCTGCGCCTGCGACGTCGGTACGGGCGGCGGGGGTGCGGGCACGTTCTCGCTCTACGAACAGCTTCATCAGCCGTTCCTTCTGTGGTGGAGCACGCCGCAGGACCAGTTGCTCGACAGCATCTTGCAGGACGACATTCAACGGGCGCTCGACAGCTTGCCGGAGGAGTACCGGGTCGCGGTCGTGCTGGTGGAGGTCGAGGGTTACACCTACCACGAGGCGGCGGCGATGCTCGGCGTTCCGCTCGGCACGATCCGCTCGCGCCTGAGCCGGGGGCGCGGATTGCTGCAAAAGTCACTCTGGGAGCAGGCGCGCGAGGCCGGTCTCGTCACCGGCGACTGGCGGCCCCGCGCCCGCAACGGCGAGGAACGGTCATGAGCGGGAACCACGTGACTTGCGAGGAGGTCATCGAACAGCTCTTCGCGTTCCTGGACCAGGAGCTGGAGGGCGATTACAGCGCGGAGATCGCGCGCCATCTGGAGCGCTGCCGCGATTGCTTCACCCGCGCGGACTTCGAGAAACGGCTGCGCGCCAAGGTCCGGGCGGCCGGAACGGCGCGCGCGCCCGACCGGCTGCAACAACGGGTTCGGGAGATGTTCAGCCGGTTTGGTTAGGGGTTAAAGGGAAAGGTTAAAGGGGTTAGGTTAAAGGGGTCATAGGTTAAAGGGGTCAGAGACATTTTTGACGGACGGCGGCTCCTCGGAGGGACCCAAAAGGGGTCAGAGACATTTTTTGCGGAAGGGCAAAAAAGTGATCTCCGACCCCTTTTGGGGGGCAAAAAAGTGATCTCCGACCCCTTTTGGGCAGTTTCGAGCGTTGGAAGGGAAAGGGGAGGATGAGGCATGGTGGCGATTCTAGGCTATTCCCGCGAACAGATCTTCGAGGCCGTCAAGGCCATGTACACCAGCGTGGCGGAGGCGCCGAACGCGCCGTTCCACTTTCCCACCGGCGAGTCCGCCTGCCGCGTGCTGGGCTATCCGGGCGAGGAGATCGGGCAGATGCCGGAGGCGCTGCGCGCGTCGTTTGCCGGGGTGGGCTATCCCTTCCGCGCGGAGGCGGTGCAAGCGGGCGACACGGTGCTCGACCTGGGGGCCGGGGCGGGAAACGACAGCGTGGTGGCCAGCAGGCGCGTGGGGCCGGAGGGGCATGTCGTGGCGCTCGACCTCACCGCCGCGATGACGCGCAAGTTGCAGACGGCGGCGCGGGCGGACGGGCTGGACAACGTGAGCGTCGTGCAGGGCTCGGCGGAGCGGATTCCGCTGGCCGACGGCAGCGTCGACAGCATCACCAGCAACGGAATGCTGAACCTCGTCCCCGACAAGCGCCGGGCGGTGCGGGAGATGTTCCGCGTTCTGCGCCCCGGCGGGCGGTTGCAGATCGCCGATGTGGTGATCGACCGGCCGGTGACGGTGGACTGCGAGGCGGACCCGCGGCTGTGGGTCGAATGCGTGGTGGGCGCGACGGTCGAGGAGGACTTCCTCGCCATGTTCCGCGACGCCGGATTCGAGGATATCGAGGTGCTGCGGTCCTTCGACTACTTCGCGCACAGCCCCAGCCGCCAGACGCAGGAGATCGCCGCCAGCTTCGGCGCGCGCTCCATCGAGGTGGGGATGCGGCGCGGGGCGCGCGCGCCCTCGCGGGTGTGGCAGGCGGCGCAGCGGCTCAACCCGCAGCGCGCGGTGGCGTCGATGTGGCGGCGCGGCGCGATGGGGATGGCGAACCTGACGCTGGCGCTCGTGGCGTGTTACGGGACGTTGGCGGCGGTGAGCCTGTTGCCGCTGCTCGGCATCGGGCTGGCGCTCAACGAAGCGCTCTGGGCGGGGACGATCGCGCTGTTCGTCGTGCTGGCGGCGCTGGCCGTCGCCGCCGGGGTGAAGCGGGCCAGCACGCCGGGACCGGCGCTGCTGGCCGCCGGTGGCGCGGGCGTGGTGCTCTACGCGCTGTTCGTGGAGTACTCGATGGCGGTGGAGGCGGCGGGCTTCGCGCTGCTCGCAGGCGCCGCCGTTTGGGACATCGCGGCGCGGCGGCGGCGGCAGAAGCAGGTGCTGGGCCTGATCGGCACGACACGCGCGCCGGGACCGCCCCTGCCCCGCACCGGCGGCTGAAAGGCGGAAAACCGAGAGGC
>SKZV01000167.1 GCA_007127165.1 Rhodovibrio sp.
ACGCCATCCTGTGCCACGACATAGCGTACCGGCTGCGGGTCGAGCGTGATGTCGACAGGGAGTTGCGCGACCAGTTCGCCGTCGGCCTGGACCGGCTCGCGGGCCGCCGCTTCGATGCGGATTTGCCGGCCGGGGACGATGCGGACGCCGTTTTGACGCTCAAGGCGGCCGGTGAGGAACCCGAAGCCGTAGCACAGCATCGCCCAGGGCCCCGAGCGCTCGAACAGGCAGACCTGGAAGCTGGGATCGCTGATTCGCGCCGAGGGGGCGAGGACGAACCGGCCGCCGTAGCGGCGCCCCTTCGCGACCACGACCGAGGCCGCATCGTACGCCGCGCCGTCGATCTCGACCCGGTAATGCCGCCGGCCGAAGGAAGCCGCCGCAATGCAGCCCGCCAGCGCGAACGCGCCCTGCCGCAGCCACCGCTTCACCCGCAAGTCGACCCGCGCCACTACGAAGGCGTCGAAACCCGCGCCCAGCATCAGTGAAAACGGCTTCCCATTCACACAGCCTAGCCAGCCCTCGACCACCGGCCCCCGCGCGATGGCGCGCGCCACCGCCTCCGGTCCCCGGACCATCCCCAATTCCCACGCCAAGACATTGGCGGTCCCCAAGGGAATCACGGCCAGCGGAATGTCCTTTCCGGTAAGGCCGCCCAGAACCTCATTGATCGTGCCGTCGCCTCCCGCCGCCACCAGCACGTCGCAGTCCCGCGCCGCCGCCGCCAGCCGCCGCGCATCCCCCGGCTTCCTTGTCGCCTGCACGACCACGCCGCAGCCCAGTGCCCGCAACGCGCCGAGCACTTGGTGGAAATAGCGCCGCTTGCGCCAGCCCGACGTGGGGTTATGGATCACCAGGCATTGCCTGGAGGCGGATGAGACAGGCGCGCGCATAGGTCATTCCTGATGCAAACTGGGGCCTATTACAAAACTGGGCCGAGAGATACGATTGCCGAAGAGGGTGCGGGATCCTGCCGCGAAAACTTCAGACCGGCAAGCGGGGCTGCCTGAATAGCCCTGAGGAATCCATGTGCAGGTTATCGCACGCGGACCTTGCTTGATCCAACAGTTCTATGATGTCAAACTGGCTATGCAATGTGCATGACCGCGCAACGGACATGAAAATCCACAGTCTTAATATTTGAGGATCTTATGAGCTTCGCCAGTATCGCGATGCGTGCTTTCGGCTTTGTCTGCCAAGTCTGGATCGCGGCCATAAGCCTCCTGATCCTCTATTCGATCTGGGGGACGCTGCAGATGGCCGCGCAGGTTCCCGGCCTGGGTCAGACCTTGATGATGGCGGCCGTGGGGATCGGCATTGATCTCGTGTTGTGGTTCGGCTTGATCATTTTGCCGGTGGGGTTCCTCTATTTCTCCGGCATTTCGTTCATCCCCCTTATCGGCAGGCGGAGAGAAGTGGACCCGTCCCAGCACGTCGTGCATGAAAGCGCCGTGGATCGGGCGGAGGAGCCGCCTCAAGACGAGCCGAGGGCGGAGCGGCGATAAATGAGGCCGCACCGCCAATAGCGCGAACCGCGAAACAGCCTGCAAACTCTTTACGTGCCCCGCGTGGCCAGGGCGCAATGGGCGTGCTATGGTTCGCCCACTTTTGAGATAGCGTCTGCGAGCCCCGAGAGTGTCGAAATTGAAATCCCTGCCGCTGGACGAGCGCAGCGTGGCGCTGGTGAAGCGCCTCGTGCGGAGCTATGTGCGCCCGCACCTCTGGCGGATCGCCGCGGCGCTGGCCTGCATGGCGCTGGTGGCGGCGAGCACGGCGGGCTTCACGCAGTTGATGAAGCCGATCATCAACGACATCTTCGTCGACCGCCGCGAGGAGATGCTGATCCCGATCGCCGCGATGGCGCTCCTGGTCTTCACGGTGAAGGGCTTCGCGACCTACGGCCAAGCGGTGCTGATGAGCTTCGTCGGCTTTCGCATCGTCGCCGACATGCAGCGCGACATGTACCGCAAGCTGATGGACACCGAGCTTGCGTTCTTCAACACGACCTCGCCCGGCACCCTGGTGTCGCGCTTCGTCAACGACGTGCAGATGCTGCGCAACGCCGTCTCCAACACGCTGACCGGGATCGGCAAGGACACGCTGACGCTGGCGGCGCTGGTCGGGGTGATGTTCTACGAGGACTGGCTGCTGGCGGCGGTCGCCTTCTTCGTGTTCCCGACGGCGGTGCTGCCCATCGTGCGGATCGGCAAGCGGATGCGCAAGGTCTCCGGCTCCACCCAGGAACAGCTCGGGCAGCTCACCACGCTGCTGGACGAGACCTTCCAGGGCGCGCGCCACGTCAAGGCGTACAACATGGAAGGTTATGAGACGGCGCGGGCCGAGCGCTCCATCAACACGGTCTTCGGCCTGATGATCAAGGCGACGCGCACCCGCAACATCCTGCACCCGGTGATGGAGGTGCTGGGCGGGCTGGCCATCGTGGCGGTGATCCTCTACGGCGGCAGTCAGGTGATCTCCGGCGCGAAGGACCCCGGCACCTTCTTCGCGTTCATCACCGCGCTGCTGCTCGCCTACGAGCCGATGAAGCGCCTCGCCAAGCTGAACGCCAACCTTCAGGAGGGTCTTGCGGCGGCGCAGCGCGTTTTCGCGCTGATGGACC
>SKZV01000034.1 GCA_007127165.1 Rhodovibrio sp.
ATGCGGCTGCCGTGGATGGCGGCGAACGTGTTCCTGAACCTCGGTGCGGTGACGATCATTACCGGGTTCGAGGCCACCATCGAGCAAGTGGCCATCCTCGCGGCCTTCCTGCCGATGATCACCGACATGGGCGGCAACGTCGGGATTCAGGCGCTCTCGGTTTCGATCCGCTCTATCGCGCTCGGCGAATCGCGGGTGCGCGACTACTGGGCGGCGTTGCGCAAGGAACTCCTGATCGGGCTGTTCAACGGCGCGGCGCTGGGCCTGCTCTTCGGGGTGATCGCCTATCTCTACGAGTTCAACACCACGCTCGCCGCCGTCGCCGGGTTCGCGCTGGCCGTCAACGTCGTGTTGGCTGGAGTCATCGGCGGGACCATGCCGTTCCTGATCAAGCGCATGGGCTACGATCCGGCGATGATGACCGGACCGATCCTGACCACGATCACCGACATCACCGGGGTTACGATCTACCTGGGCCTCAGCACGATCTTCCTCGCCGGGCTTTTGGCGGCTGGGTAACGGGATCAAGCTCAGTAAAGCGGCACGGAGGCGTCGATTTCCCTAGCCCAGGAATCGATGCCGCCGTCCACGTTGAGGGCGTTGTCGAAACCGTGGCGGCGCAGGTAATCGACCACCGCGAAGCTGCGCACGCCGTGGTGGCACAGGACGAGGAGCGGCTTGTCGCGCGGCAGATAGTCCAGGTGCTCCGGCACCCGCGCCATCGGAATATGGATGGTGTCGGGAAGCGCGCAGATTTTCACTTCCGCGAACTCCCGCACGTCCAGGACGGCGTGCGGCCGGCCCTCAGCGCGGAGTTGCGCCAGATCCCGCACGCTGAGGCTCATCCCGGAAAAAACCGCCGAAGGCTCCACCTGTCCACCCTTCCTTGAATGCGAACTGCTTGATGCTTAGCCGGCCCCGGCCACCTTGTAGGCATGTCGGTTGGATGCTACGTAACGGCTGGAAACCGCGTCAGTTTGTTTTCGAAAACGCGACATTTAACGCGAAGGCAAAACCATGACTCGCATCCCCGGCCACGTCATTTCAATCGAGGGTGGCGGATACACCGTCGACGCCGATTATCTCGCGCCGCGCCTAGATCTGTCGCCAGATCGGCTCAAGGCCGAGATGCGCGCGGGCCTTGTCACCAGCGTATCGGAAAAAGGCGAAGGCGAGGACGCAGGCCGCGTCCGGCTGACCTTCCGCTATCGCGCGCGGGGCTGGTCCGTACGGATCGAGCCGGACGGCTCCGCCTACGAGACCCCGCTCCCGGAAACCGAGAAAGCCCAGGGCACGCCAAAGCTGCTGCAAATGGCGGAACAGGCGCAGCGGGCGGCGAAAATGCTTGGTAAGGGCGGAAACGAGACCTGATCCGGATCGCCAAGGCGGGTTTCCACCTGTCCTGGAGATGCGCTAAGACTCGAAGATGGGAAGGCTGGCGCAGTCTGCATTCAAGGCCAGGAGGGAACGATGTCGAGAAGGCTGAGCGAAGAGACCATCAAAACCGTGAAAGCGACCGTGCCCGCGCTCGAAGCGCATGGGCTGGAGATCGTGCGGGCAATGTATGGCCGGTTGTTTCAAACTGCGGAGATCCGCGACCTGTTCAACCAGTCGCACCATGGACACGACGAAGCACAACCTCGGGCGCTGACGGCTGCGATCATCGGCTATGCGAGCAATATCGAGAAGCTGGAGGCGCTTGCGCCCGCGGTGGAACGGATCGCGCAAAAGCATGTCGGCTTGCAAATCCTGCCGGAGCATTACCCCTACGTCGGCGATGCGTTGCTTGGCGCGATCAAGGACGTACTCGGCGATGCCGCCACGGACGAGGTGCTCGCAGCCTGGGGCGACGCTTACTGGTTCCTGGCGGACATCCTGATTGCGCGGGAACGCCAAATCTATCAAAAGCTGGAAAGCGCCGAGGGCGGCTGGACCGGCTGGCGGGATTTCCATGTCGAGACGGTGACGAAGGAGAGCGAGGTCATCCGGTCTTTCGTCCTGCGCCCGGCCGACGGCGCGCCCGTCGTCCGTCACAAGCCGGGGCAGTACCTCACCTTTTGGTTCGATATTCCGGGTCACCCGCCGGTTAAGCGCAACTACAGCGTTTCCACCGCCCCCAATGGCGAGACTTACCGCATTTCGGTGAAGCGCGAGCCGATGGGCCTCGCCTCGGGCTGGCTGCACGATCGGGTGGAGCCGGGAACGGTCCTGAAGGTCGCTCCGCCCGCCGGGGAGTTCTTTCTGCCCAACCATCCCGAACGGCCGGTGGTCCTGCTGTCGGGCGGCGTCGGCCTGACGCCGATGGTGGCGATGGCGGAAACGATCGTGCGGGACCACCCCGACCTTCCCCTGCACTATGTCCACGGCACGCTCGACGGCTCGACCCATGCCATGGCCGCGCACGTTGACAGCCTGGTGGAGCGGCACCCGCAAATGCGCGTCACGACGTTCTATGAATCGCCCCGGACGCAAGACGCGCTTGGGCGAGACTATGACCGGCAGGGATTGATCGACGAGCAGTGGCTGGCCGAGAACACCTCGTTGGCGGAGGCGGATTACTATCTCTGCGGACCGCGGCCCTTCCTGCGGACGCTGGTTTCCGCG
>SKZV01000341.1 GCA_007127165.1 Rhodovibrio sp.
AAGGGCAGCAGTGTGGGCCAGCGGCGGCGCTTCAAAGCCGTTCCTCCAGGGTGCAGGCGGATGCCGGTTTCGAACGGGCAGGGCAACGGTTGCGGGGACCGATCCGCCACAATTCCTCAGCTTGGCAGCATAGGCCAGCGTGGTGAAGGAAAAACTCACCGGACCCGCTCACCCGGACCGCGGCGGCGAATGCGGCAGAAAAGTCAGCGGGCCGGGAGAAGACGCCGGGCGGCGCGGACGATCACTGCCAAGGCGTCGGTGCTCCCGTTCGCCTCCCCCTTCTCGAAGTCGCCCTCGATCTGTCCCATCTGGTTCGTCACGTGCGCGAAGCTGACCACGGCCTTTTGACGGGCGGTCGCAAACGCGTAGAGCGCCGCCGCCTCCATCTCGACCGCGAGCAGGCGGCGCGCGCGCATGGCTTCGATGGCCTTCTCCGTCTCGCGAAAGGGCGCGTCGGTGGTCCAGGTCGCCCCTCGCAGGACCGGCGAGGGGAGGTCGTCGAATGCGCCTTCGAGGGACGCGAGCAGCCGTTCGGACGCCTCGCTGTAGGGCGCGGGCGGCAGGTAGTGGTAGCTCGTCCCCTCGTCGCGCAGCGCCCGGTCGATCAGGATGAAATAGGGCAGCGGCTGCGTTGCCGCGATCTGGCCGGAGGAGGTGACGCTGATGAGCAGGTCGCAGCCGGAGGCGAACAGCTCCTCGGCCACCAGCACCGCAAACGACGCGCCGACCGCGCAGCCGACCACGCCGATGCTCAGCCCGTCCTGCTCGAAGACGTAAAGCTCCGTATGATAGCACACCCAGCCGGAAAGACGCTCGGCCCGCCCCTCGGCCTTGAGCTGGCGGACGATGTCGCCGTCGGGGTCGAGCAGGCAGACGCGCGGAACCGTCACCTCGGACGCGGCCTTTTGCCGCCGCGCCTCCCGCAGCAGGCTTTCCGGGGTGAAGGCGGATGGTTCGCTGTAATGCTTGTTCGCCAGGATCGGCGGCAGGTCGTCGTCAGGCCGTTGGTCGTCGGGACGGGTCAAGGCGGTCTCCGTTGCGGTCTGTTCACGGTTTCTCGGCGGACAAGACGAGAAAGGCGGCGCCCACGGTTGTCACCGCCGCGAGCTTTCGGTCAATGGGCGCAAGCATCCGCGCTGCCAGCCCGAGCGGCGGATAGTAGATCGCGCCCAGCACCTCTGTTTCGACGAGACCGGCCTCGCACGCAAGAGTCTGAAGCTCCGCAGCCGTCCGAAATCGCGCCTGCCGCCAAACCCGCGACCCGAGCCAGCCTCGAACCCTACGCTTGGCGGCCCAGGCACTCCACCGCCCAAGCTCGCCAACAACCAGCCGCCCGCCGGGCCGCAGCACCCGCGCCATCTCGCGCAGGCTGGCGCGCGGATCATCGGCAAAGCACAGCACCGTCACCGCGACAACGGTATCGAAGCTCCCCGCCTCAAACGGCAACCCTTCCACCTCGGCCACCCCGAACCCGGCCCCCACGCCCTCGCGCCGCGCCCGCACCCTCGCCGCCGCAATCATCGCCGGAGACGCATCGACCCCGCTAACGCTCCCTCCCCGGCGGACCAGTTCCACCGCCAACTTCCCGTCCCCACACCCGGCGTCGAGAATGCGCTGACCTTCGGGCGGTCCGATAAGATCGAGCACCCGGTCTTCTTCCAACGCATCCGTGATGCGCCCGAGCGTGCTCGCGCGCCAAGCCCGATAGGCGGCGGGCAGGTCGGCCAGATCGTCCTCCTCGTTCGCTTCGCCTGTGCTCACCGCGCTCCCTCACGCCTTCGCGATGGGCGTGCTGGCGTTGTGGTCGAGGTAGATTGCGGTCATGATCTTAGAACACCAGCACCTTGTCGGCCTCGGCGGTCGCTGCTGCGAGTTCATCCATTGTGCTGCGCCGCGCGCCGTCCATGACGTCCTCGTCGGTCATGCCGCGTGCGTCCATGCAGGTGCCGCACAGCAGAACCGTACCCTTTCCGACGATCACGCGCTTGAGCATGCGTTCCATGTTGTAATAGCCGTCCGGGGTTTTCTGTCCCTTCCGGGCGGCAACGACGGAATCAGCCATCAGGAACACCGTCACCTCGGTTTCCTTGTCGTTTTTCAGCAGGGCGTGAGACAGCCGAAGGGCGTTATAACCGCGCTCGGTGCCGTAAGGCGGATCATTGAGGATGAACAGCGTCTTCATGGGTGCTTTCCTTTACGTTCGGTCGTGTGGTCAGGTCTTGCGGCTCCTTGTCCTCGTCGCGGTTGATGGCGTAGCCGCTTGCCGAGCCGCGCACCGGCTGAATCAACATGCGGTCGAGCCAGAGGTCGCGGGGTGTGCGGAACTGCTCGATGCCGATGGTCATCCCTTCGTGGCCGTCCTTGGGCTGTGGGCGGTAAGTGCCCAGCAGGCGGTCCCACCAGGGGATGTTGAAACCGAAATTGCTGTTCGTCTCGCGCGGATAAATCGAATGGTGGACGCGGTGCATGTCCGGGGTCACGACGAAAAGCCGCAGAACCCGGTCGATACCAAGCGGGATCTTGACGTTGGAATGGTTGAACATCGAGGTGGCGTTGAGCAGCACCTCGAAAATCAGCACCGCGACGGCAGGC
>SKZV01000108.1 GCA_007127165.1 Rhodovibrio sp.
ACGCTCGACAGGTCGAATTCGTCGATGGGCTTCGCTTCCAGGTTGCCCAGCGCGTCGATGTATTTGGCCGAGGTTCCGAAAACCGTCAATTTCTCCTCTTCGGCAAAGCGGAACAGGATGCGCCAGTCCGGGTAAAACGGCGAGCCGTCGTAGAGCATCAGCGTGGCATTGCACGCCAGCGCGGAGACGATCCAGTTCCACATCATCCAGCCGCAGGTGGTGAAGTAGAACGCCCGGTCGCCGGGCCGAACATCGGTTTGAAGCTGATGCTCCTTCAGGTGCTGCAACAGCGTGCCGCCCGCGCCGTGGACGATGCACTTGGGCTGTCCGGTCGTGCCGGACGAGAACATGATGTAGGCCGGGTGATTGAAGGGCATCTGCGCGAAGTCGATCTCGCCGCCGGGATAGCGCGCCTCGAAGCTCTCCAGCAGTTCGCCGTTCGGCAGGGCGGAGGCGTCGCCCGAACCGGCGTAGTTCACCAGCAAAACCTTGTTCAGGCTCGGAATCCGCCGCGCCACTTCAGTCGCGTTAGCGAGGGAGTCGCGGGGCTTGCCATTATAGTGATAGGCATCGACGGCGATCAGCACCTTCGGCTCGATCTGGCCGAAGCGGTCCATGACCCCCTGCACCCCGAAGTCGGGCGAGCAGGAGGAAAAGATCGCGCCGATGGAGGTGGTCGCCAGCATGGCGATCACGGTTTCGGGCATGTTCGGCAGATAGGCCGCCACGCGGTCGCCCTGCTCGACGCCCAGGTCCTTGAGCCCCTGCGCCAGACGGGAGACGCGCTGATACAACTCGTCGTGGGTAAGGTGGCGCTTCACCTTGTCCTCGCCCCAAAACACGATGGCGTCGCCGTCGCCGCGCTGGCGCAGCAGGTTCTCGGCGAAGTTCAGCCGCGCCTGAGGATAGAAACACGCGCCGGGCATCTTCTCGAAGTCGCGGATCGTCTCGTTGCCGCGTTGCTCCGCGACGACGCCGGTGAAATCCCAGACCGCATCCCAGAACCGCGCCACCGTCGTCTCGTCGCGCCGCGACCACTCCCAAAGGTCGTGGTAATCCTTAAAGGACACGCCGTGCTCGCGCTCCAGCTTCTGCATGAAGGCGCTCAGGCGGGTGCTTGCGAGACGCTCCTTTGACGGCTGCCACATCGGCACGCTCATCACATGATCCTCCCCAGGATGACAGCTCTTCCGAACCAGACGCTACCGCAGTGCGGCACCCACCTCAACCGCCGTTAGGCGCCGGTCGTTCATTGTCCCGCCAGCACGCGCTTCATTACGCCGTCGAAACGAAGCGCCGCCGTACGCGAACGCAGAGGTGGGTTGCGCCGCCTGCGCTGGATTTTCATTGCGTCTGCGCGATATTGTTGTTTCGTTATGTCACTCGCGCAAGCCCTCACAAGCCGTTTCGCGGCCATTCCGACCCCGGTTCAGGGGGCCTTGCTGATGCTTGGGGCGGCCTTTGCCCTCGCCTTGATGAACGGGCTGATCCGCGAGGCGTCGGCGACGCTTCACCCCCTGCAGATCGCGTTCTTGCGCAACTTCTTTGCATTGCTGGTGCTTTTGCCCTGGCTGATGCGCATCGGGTTCGGCGGTCTGCGGACCAATCGCTTGGGACTGCATGTCACGCGCGCCCTCGTCGGCTTCGTCGCGATGGTGTTGTGGTTTTCCTCCGTCGCGCTGCTGCCGCTGGCGGAGGCGGTGTCGCTGAACTTCACGGTGCCGCTCTTCGCCACGCTCGGGGCGGCCTTGATTTTGGGCGAGGTGGTGCGGGCGCGGCGCTGGACGGCGACCATCGTGGGTTTCCTCGGCGTCTTGGTGATCGTGCGGCCGGGCATGGAGGAGGTTACGCTCGTCACCATGCTGCCGGTGCTGGCGGCGGTCTTCATGGCGATCACCGTGTTGATGGTGAAGGCGCTTTCCGACAGCGAAGACCCGACGCTGATGGTGTTCTACATGAACCTGCTGCTAACCCCGATCAGCCTCGTTCCGGCGCTCTTTGTGTGGCAGTGGCCGGATCTGATGACGCTCGGCATCATGATGGTGATCGGGGTGCTGGCGGTCGTGGCGCATCTGATGATGTATCAGTCTTTCGCGCGCGCCGACGCCTCGGCGGTGGTGCCGTTCCAATACGCGCAGTTGCCCTTCGTCGCGCTCATCGGCTACTTCGCCTTCGCCGAACTGCCGGATCTCTGGACGCTGGCCGGAGCGGTCATTATCGCGGCCTCGGCAACCTACATCGCCCGGCGCGAGGCGCAGATCGCCAAGCGCGACCGCGCCGCCACCCATGCGGCGGCGGAGCGAACGTTCCGGAACCGGAACGGTCTTTAAGCCTGCCAGAGGACCCGCAGCAAGCTCACTCCCAGCGCGATCAGCACCACCGCCGTGAGTGGTCTGCGCAGGCGCGGATACCATGCGGGCGCGAGCCCCAGCTTCACGGCGCGCAGATCGCCGAAGAACACGGCGGCGAAGGCGACGATCTGCGTCGTCACCCCAACGAGCGGCACCATGATCAGCGACAGCCAGGCGACCAGCGCCGGAGCGACCGACCAGCCGAGCCGGGCGGGCGTGCAGGCCGCCGCCGAGTCTCCCCGCGCGCCATAGCCCGCCAGCGCCAGCCCCCAATGCGCCGCGCCCAAAAAGCTCAGAATTGTCGCGCCGTAGTAAAGCTGGATGTCCAGCGCGAAGGCATTCCAAGGTATCGGCGCAACCCAGACCGCAAGCGCGCAAACCACAAAGGGAATCAAGCCCGCCGCGCCGTAAAGCGCCGCCGCGCGCGGCACGGCCGCCTGTTCCGCGCGCCCGCGCCCGCCCTTGGCCTTCGCCATCCAATCTCTCCCCACGCTGTTGGCCCCTGGCCCTAGAGGTAGCGCCTTTCGTCCCACAGTCCCAGGGGCTGGCGTGGTGTGAGTTCGGCCTTTCGCTCAACCAAGAATTGACAGCAGTCCTATTATAGGGTAGTAAGTCTACCTTTATCTGCAACCCAGGAGCTTCCCATGCCTCTTGCCCCAGATCGCCGCCCCCGCCGCCGCAACACGTTCATGAGCAACGATATCGACCGGGACCTCACCGCGATGAAGGGCGATCCGCTCTTCACGAACCAGCGCGACCCGGAGTTCAGCGCCTTCGTTGACAGGCAGTTCTCCCGGGCTTTCGGCCAAAGACCGGCGCAGACGGACGCCACCGGCCGCAAGGTCCAGCCCGAACCGGCCACCCGCGAACTGGAGATCTTCCAGCCCCGCCTCCGCCCAAACGATACCCGCCTCGGCAACTCCGTCGGCCGCACCGGCCGCAACCGCCCCGAGGACGTTCAACGCGTCCAGCGCGGCCTCTCCAACGCCGGAACATTTTCCTTTGATGTCCCGCGCGAACGCACCGGCCGCGCCAGCGAGGGCCTCTTCCAGGGCATCGAAGCCTTCCAGCGCGAGAACGGTCTTCAGGTCGATGGATTGATGCGCCCCTTGGGGGAGACCATTGTAACGCTTGGACGCGCTTTCGGGCCAGTAGGCGACTCCGGCATCGACGCGGGCCTCAACCTTGGCAGCAGCCGTGGCGAGTTGCTGTCCGGTGTGGGTAACGCGCTGGGGTTTGCAGGAAGTTCGGGCCCCGGGTCAAGTAATGAAATCGGCAGTGCCGAGGATTTTGGGACATTAGAATTCGAGGAAGGTTCCGACGACGCTCAGAGGGCAAGATGCGAAAGGCTGCGGAAGAGATTTGAGCAGCTTCGTGAGAGTATATCGGTTAAACGAGCAGAAATAAAAGAATGGCAACGAGAGATAAAGGAAATAGCAAGTCAGTTACGAGAGTTGGAAGTAATCTTGCGTGGGATCCAGGCCGATGGTAATACTGGGATTCCGACTCCGCGTGACCGCAGGACAACGATATTGAAAGCAATTGGGGAAGGCGCTGCGAACTTTATTTTTCAGAACCGTCAAGAAGATATAGAAAAAAAGATATCAGAATTAAAAAATAAAAGGGAAATAATTGGCCAGAACATAGAAAGAACAAATGCAAGCCTCAAAGGGGATGAGGAGCAAATGGGTGAAATAGAGCGCGAGCTTTACGAGAACTGCGGTTCATTCTGACCCTTCGCCTGGCGGCTCATATCGGGGAGACTGAGTATAGGGCCACCATTCGCGTTCGGCGATCCATTCCAAGGCCTGGGCGCGCTGTTCGACCGTGAGGCGCCGCCCAAGGCTGCGGAGTTCGCCGATGTTGCTCGCGCCCGGTTCCTGGGCAAGAACCAGCCAGACATAGGCTTTGGCGGTGTCTTGCTCCAGGAACTGCCCGCTGAGGTATTCCCGCGCCAGCACCGTCTTCGCGGGTCCGTATCCCGCTGTTGCGGCCGTGACCATAGAGATTTCGACTAAGTAAACAGAATTGTATCTTGGAAACTCTCTTTGACATGCACCTGCAATGACGCACCTTGCATAGCGCACGCTAGCGTCTCCATTTGACCCGCGGGCAGCGGCCGCAAGCCAGTATTCCGCGAGGAAGTCGCTCCGTGGCACGCCGTCGCCGGTGCGGTAGGCATCGCTGAGCGCAAGCTGGCGTGCCTCGTCCCATGCCAGTCGCTCGTTCACCCAGGCTTCGGCCGCATTCAGGCGGCGCTTGGGAATCCAGTTTTCGTCCAGGAAAGGCCGGAGAGCCTTCTCCCTCGACTCGAGAATTCTACCCAGCGAGTCTCCAAAGGGATTTCGAACTATATATTCGCGCGCCAAATGGTCGGCCATGGCCGGGCTGAACGCAACTCCCGTCCCGAGCCCGTAAAGGCGGATCAGCAGCGAGGGCGCGTAGAGGGAGTCACCCAAATCAACGGCATGGCGGTAAAACCGTGCGGCGGTCTCCGCATTCGCCGTTACGCCGCTTCCGGTTTCGAACATCAGGCCGAGCTGGGTATATAACTTCGGCCAGGAAGCCCCCGCCTGCCGCTCGACCTCATAGACCCAGGGCTCTGCTCCCGGCCCGACTTCCGGAGCCGCTTTGACCTCTGTGCATGCGGCGCGCACCTCATTTGTAGGGGCTGTGGCCACGACGGCGAGAAAAAAAACAATGACGGCCAAGCAGCGGCGCCTTTGAATGCGGAAAGTGCGGCACGCGGTCTTTACGATTGCCCGTCCAGTCGCGGCAATACAAGCCAGGGCGGTGGCTGAGAGGCTGATCGGCATTGAAGATGACGGGCGGAGCATCGTTGCTCTCCAAAGCAAAGATCAGTTAAAGCGGAAGTCAGCGGTTACGTATCGGAACAAGCATTGCCTCCTACCGCATAACCGGAGGGTTGCTCCGGGTCTCAAGCCAGCGATGCACCTCGTCCCGCTGATCCGGCGTCAATTGATCGTACAGGGCGTCGAGGTCCTTCAGAACCTCGACGCCCTGTTGGCTTGCATAGTAGAGCCATGTGTAGCCTTTTGCGCGATCCATTGGCAAATTCTCGCCAGAAAGATATTCAAGGCCAAGTAACAATTGCGCATCAGAATACTTGTTGAGAGCCGCGGCAGTATGAAGCCTGCTTTTTGCGAAGAGAACTCGTGAGTTGCCCAGGTGTGAAATGTCGGCGCAATAACCGATAAGGAGGCACCGGCCATAGTAGAATTGAATTTTTGGCTTGCGGTGGTGGCCCGACGCTCTTACCAACCAGTACAATGCCATTTCATAATCTTGGGGCACGCCGTCTCCGTGTTCGTAGGCGAGGCTTAGGGCGAACCGCTCGTCATGGGACCAGGATTCACGTTCCTTCACCCATTCAAGCGCGGCGCGCAGGCGTTTTCTGGGCACCCAGGTGAGCGGCAGGGAAGGCCAGAAGGCCCTGTCGGCTGCATCGTCAAGAAAGCGTTCGCCCGAGCGTATTGCCGCGATGCGCGCATAGTGGTCCGCCCGCGCGGGGCTGAAGTCGACCAGTTCTCCGAGGCCGTGGAGACGCGACAGCAGGAGTGGCGCGTATTCGGTCTCATGGTTGGCGAGGGCATGGAGGTAGGACGCTTCCGCCTTATCGCCGCTTCGTTCGACAGCGGCTCCGGTCTCGAAGGCGATGCCCATTTGCGTCCAGCCAATCCCCAAACCGAACTCCCAAGCAAGTTCATGGGCCTCGCGCACCCAAGACGGCGCGTCTTCCGCCAACTCCGGAGGATCGAAGGGCGGCGGAGAGGCTTCAAATTCGATGTCGAAAAACGCGTCGGGCAACACGGCCGAGCCCTGAATGACGCCAGCCGGAACACTTCCGGCACTGGCGAAGCAGAGCAGCAAGGCGCACACAACGGCTCTCGGAAAAGAGGCCCCGAAGGTCATCGGTTCTCTCGCGTGTGGACAATACGGTCGTGTGTAAATACACCAGACAGGTGCAGGCTGCAAGTCGGCCACGGCGGTGTTTCACCGGACGCCGGGCCGGAAACATCGGAGGAAGAGCGCGCTCTTCCGCCTTCCTCACCACTGATAGCCGACATTCAACCCGATCGTGCGTTCCCAGGTATCGATGTTGAAGTTGCGTTCGGTGTCGACGTCGTATTCCACCACGGCGGCGAGGAAGAGATTGCTGGAGAGCCTGTAGCGCAGGCCGCTGTCGGCCGTGAGGATGGAGCGGCCGGGCTCCGCGTCGAGGTCGATGGAAACGTCCTGTTCGTGAAACAGCGAGAGACGGTCGCTTAGGCGGGTAAGCTGCTGGCGGTAGTCGATGCTCCAGGTCGCGGCCCAGGTGTTCTCTCGCCCCGTTTGCCGGGTGCGCTCCCGCTGCCACAACGGCCCTCCGACGATTTCCAGCGTGCGCGCCTTGTCGTCGAAGACGACGTAGCCCAGACGCAGCGCCGAGGTCCAGCGCCGGTCGAGACCGGCTACACGGTCCTGCCGCCAGCGAATCAAGGGAGAGACGTAGAACCGGTCGCCCAAAAAACGGTCGTAGACCGCCTCGAAGCGTTTCCGGTCGACAAAGGTGCGCCCGCCCGCCCGGCGGCGGTCGACTCTTGCATCCAGGTTCAACCGGTTCTCGCCGAAGTCCAGGCGCGTGTTCGTGTCGACCTTGAATTCGCGGCGCTCACGGGTGCCGCTGATGAAATCCAGGCCCAGCGCGATGCGGCCTTGAGCTTCGAACGGGAAAAAGCGCTCGTCCTCTACGATGGACGCGGCGAACTCCTCTTCCTCCTTTTGCTCCTTAGGCGGCTCCTCCGGGAGTGGAGTGGTCCACGCAAGCTCCTTGTAGTCCACCCGTTCCACCGCCTCGGCGGGTATCGCGAGCGTCCCGCCGAATGCCGTCTCGATGTGCAGAACGCCGTTTTCGATGCGCAGGAGATCTCCGCTGATCACGTCCGCGTTCCGCATGAAGATCCGCACCTCCTGCGGGGCGGCTGCGGCAAGCGATGCGGACGGCAAGGCAGCGAGCACGAACGCGGCCGCCAGAAAGCGCACAGCTTTCAGAGCCGCTTCAACGCGTTTCGCCGACAGTACGAATCCAAGCAAAAAATTAACCATGGCAAAGCCACGGTCGGTTGAAAAAGTAAGGAAAAGACTAAGACGAAGCGGAATTGCCGAGTAAATCGAAGTGTTGAATTGCTTAGTTTCAGTTAACAGGAAGCGCAGCGACCGGCGCTGTCTTCCTGCCACGCTCTCCAGCGGTAGCGGCGAGCGGCCCAGCGGTCGCGTCGAGCGGCTTGATCGTGCGTCCGCGCCACGCTACGTAAGGAACCATGACCCGTGCTTCGCAACCGCCACTGATCGTGCTGCCCGCCTGCCGCCTCGACAAGGAGGGGCAGCCGTTTCACACCATCGGCGACAAATACGTTCGCGCGGTGGCCGAAGCGGCGGGCTGCCTGCCGATGATGCTGCCCTCGCTGGCCGGGCTGGTGGACCCCCTGGAGGTGGTGCGGCGCGCGGATGGGCTGGTGCTGACGGGCTCTCCGTCAAACGTGCATCCGGCGCGCTACGGTCTGGCGGAGCATGAGAAGGCGCAACCTTTCGACCCCTGGCGCGATTCGGTGACGCTTCCGCTGATCGAGGCGGCGCTTGCCGAAGGATTGCCGCTTTTCGCGATCTGCCGGGGGATGCAGGAGTTGAACGTCGCGCTTGGCGGCACCTTGCACGCGCGGGTGCACGAGCTCGAAGGCCGCGCCGACCACCGGCGGCCGCAAAGCGACCTGCTCGACGTTCAGTATGGGCCGCGTCACACCGCCTTCGTAACGGAAGGCGGGCTGCTGGAAGAGATTCTTGGCCAGCGCCGGATCGAGGTAAACTCGCTGCATTGGCAGGGCGTCGATCGGCCCGCGCCGGGCTTGCGGGTCGAGGCATGCGCGGCGGATGGAACGGTCGAAGCGGTGAGCCTGCCCGGCGCGCGGGGCTTCGTACTGGGTGTGCAATGGCACCCGGAATACAAGGCGATGGAGAATCCGGTCTCGCTAAAGCTCTTCGAAGCCTTTGCAAAAGCGGCGCGACTCCACGCACAGACGCGACCCGGAGTCGCAGGCGCTCTGCGCGAAGGCGCGTAAAGTCCCGGCAATCGGATGTCTCCGCGTCCCGTTCAATAGAGGTATGCGTTTGGTGCTGGAAATGTTCGCACAAGGGCATTGATTCCATGTGAGAGCTTCCTAAATCAGTTGTTAACGTTGGCCTGCAATGGGCCAGCGACAAGCGGATGGGTGTGTTCCCCTGCCATCCATCTGCGTCTCCGCGGAGATTGGAACGCCCGGCCTCCCCCCGACCGGGCGTTCCTTTGTGTCTGGACCCATCTTCACTCTGTTCGAGTCAGCCATTGCCGTGCGGGGCAAGCCGGGGACCGGGCCACGGTTTATCGGATCGGGACTGGATTTGCGCAGGCCATTCGTATTATCCAGTGACGCGCGAATTCGGGATGCCACCCCATCAGCATGAGGAATTCAAGTGTGAGCGACGGCTCGGGCGAAAACGGTTTCCGGGCAAGGCTGGCGGCGATCGTCGAAGCGCCGCGCTTCCAGAAAGCCATTATGGCGTTGATCATTATCAACGCTGTAACTTTGGGCCTCGAAACCTCGGACCGCGCCATGGCGGTGGCGGGGGACCTTCTGTTGACCCTCGACAGGGTGATCCTCTCCGTCTTCGTGATCGAGGTGGGGATGAAGATCGTCGCTTACGGGGCGCGCTTTCACCGGGATCCCTGGAACGTTTTCGACTTCGTGATCGTGGCCATCGGCTTGGCCCCGGCGACCGAGAACTTTACCGTGCTGCGTGCGCTTCGGGTGCTGCGCGTGCTGCGGCTGATCTCCACCGTGCCGTCGATGCGCAATGTGGTGCAGGCCTTGCTTTCGGCGATACCGGGCATGGGAGCGATTCTCGCGCTCCTGCTGCTGATTTTCTACGTCGCGGCGGTGATGGCGACCAAGCTGTTCGGCGATTCGTTTCCGCAGTGGTTCGGGACCATCGGCGGATCGATGTACTCGCTGTTCCAGATCATGACGCTGGAGAGTTGGTCGCAGGGAATCGTGCGTCCGGTGATGGAGGTCTACCCGCAGGCCTGGCTGTTCTTCGTGCCATTCATCCTGATGACGACCTTTGCTGTCTTGAACCTGTTCATCGCGATCATCGTCAACGCAATGGAATCCGAGCATCGCAGCGAGCAGGAGTTGATCGAGGAAGAGCGCTCGAAGGCGCAGAAAGCGCAGCATGAGAGGATCGACAGTGAGCTTGAGGCCGTCCATAGCGAGTTGCGGGCGCTGCGAAAACTCCTTGAACAAGAGCGACAGCGGTAGCGTGGCGGCAAGGCGCCGTGCCGCCGGGCGCGCCGGTTCATGATCGCCGCACTCGCCAAGGCCGTGGGGCAGCTTTCCGATCCGCGCCTGCGGGCGGTGCTCTGGCGCGCGCTGGGCGTGTCGCTGTTGATCTTCGCGGGCCTTTGGGCGCTGTGCTGGCTGCTGCTGGACTGGGCGGGATCGGTGATGGTGGCGCGGCTCGGCCCGGACACGTTTTGGGGCGAGGCAACGGCCTGGATGGTCGGGCTGGGCGGCGTGGCAGCTGTGCTGGCGGCGAGCTTTCTGGTGTTCCCCGCCATCATGGGGCTGGCGCAGTCGCTGTTCCTCGACGATGCGGCGGCGGCGGTTGAAGGGCGGCATTACCCCATGCTGCCGCCCGCGCGCGAGCAGCCGATGACCGAGGCGCTTGGCGACGGGCTGCGGCTGGCAGGGATCGTGATCGCGGTGAACATGCTTGCCCTGCCGTTCTATCTGATTTTATCTTTTATACCTCCTCTTAACTTTTTTGTGTTCTACGGGATAAACGGGTATCTCCTGGGCCGGGAGTACTTCGAGGTCGTGGCGGTTCGCCGCATGCCGCGGGCGGAGATACGGGCGGTGCGGCGTGAGCGCCGGGGGCGAATCATGGCGGCGGGTGTGGTGATTGCCATAATGTTGACGGTTCCCGGGCTTAATCTCTTTTCACCGGTTGTGGCGACGGCGTTCATGGTGCATGTCTTCCACAGTGTGGAGCGGCGCGCCTGATCGCATGAAACGGCACGGCTTTTGGGATACCAGCGGAGCTAGGAAAAGACAGCATGTTCGGAAAGCGCAAACAAAGGGACCAGTCGAGAAAGCAGTGGCAGGAGCCCAGCGTACCCGGCCCGGCGAGCACCGCCTCCCCAGCCGCCGGTGCGGAACAGCCCGGCGAGCCGAAGCCCTCGTCTTCGGAGCGGGCGCGCGCCGACGCGCCGCGACGCGAGCCGCAGGCCGACGCGCCGCGCCCTCCGTCACGGCCGGATGCTTCGGCGCTGTTGAGCCGCCAGGCGAACCCGCCCCCAAGGCCCGAGGCGATGCGCCCGGATCAGGTGCGCCAGCCAACGGCCCCGCATGGCGCTTCGCGCCAGCCCTCCGCCACCGCGAACGCAATCGCAGGCCGGAACGAGTCGGAGGACAGCAAGCGGTTGACCGTCGGGCGCGGCATCTCCCTCAAGGGCGAGATCCAGGCATGCGACAAGCTGATCGTGGAGGGGTCCGTCGAGGCCGAGTTGAACAACGGCGGGACGCTGGAAGTGGCGGAGAGCGGGCTCTATAAGGGCAGCGCCACGATCGACGTCGCCGAAATATCGGGTCGTTTCGAAGGCGAGTTGACCGTGCGGGAGCGGCTTTACCTGCGCTCCACGGCGCGGGTTCAGGGAACGATCCGCTATCGCGGCCTGGAGATCGAGAGCGGCGGGCGCATCGGCGGCACGCTGGTCGAGCTGAGTGACGAAGACGTGCGGCAACTAAAGCCGTCCCGCGCCGCCACCGGCACTGCCGCCACCACAGCCTCGACCGCAAGCGCGACCGAACCTGCCGCCACGGCGAATGGCAGCGTCAAGGGATTCGGCCCGGCGTGATCCGCTTCGCGCCAGCAGCATGGCCGCTGAGCTTCCTGCTGTTCCTGGCCGCCTGCGCGGGCGAGATGACGGCGCCCGGTCCCTCGGCCCCGGCTGACGGCACGAGCCAGGCCGATCCGCACCCGGACACTTTCGAGCTACCTGGAGAGGGCGAGCCGGAGATACCGGACATTGCAGCCGAGGAGTTGCTGGGCTTGCAAGGGGAGGAACTGGCCGCGCTTCTGGGAGAGCCGATGCAGCGCCGCAGCGAGGTCCCGGCGGAGATTTGGCAGTACCGTACAGACACCTGCGTCGTGGACGTGGTGTTTTACGAGGTTGACGCCTCGGCGCGCGTCGATTACGTCGAGGCGCGCGATCGCACGGCGGAACCCGCCGACAGTACCGCCTGCCTGGAAGACGTTCTGCGGGAAAAGGCGCTTGGGGCCGGGTTGCCGATGGGTTGACCTCGTCAGCTTCCCGATCCGTCCTTCTGAGCGTGCGGTGTTCAGCCGGGCGCAAGGCGCGCTCGGCAAATGCTCACTCCGCCGCTGTCTCTTCCTCTATCGTCTTGTCCGAATAGCGGCAGATGTCCGCCACCACGCAACGCGGGCAGTCGGGGCGGCGGGCCTTGCAGGTATAGCGGCCGTGCAGGATCAGCCAGTGATGGGCGTCGCGCTTGCGGTGTTCCGGCACCACCTTCATCAGAATATCTTCGACTTCCCTGGGAGTCTTGCCGGGAGCCAGCCCGGTTCTGTTGCCGACCCGGAACAGATGCGTGTCCACCGCAATCGTCGGCTCCCCGAACGCCGTGTTCAGCACCACGTTGGCGGTCTTGCGCCCCACGCCCGGCAAGCGTTCCAACGCCGCTCGGTTGCGCGGAACCTCGCCGCCATGCTCATCCACCAGCTTCCGGCTGAGTTCCACCACGTTCTTTGCCTTGGCGTTGTAAAGCCCAAGCGTGCGGATGAACGACTTTACGCCCTCTTCGCCAAGTTCGACCATGCGCGCGGGCGTGTCCGCCGCTGAGAATAGGTACCGTGTAGCCTTGTTCACGCCGACGTCCGTCGATTGTGCCGACAGGACAACCGCCACGAGCAAAGTGAATGGGTTTGTGTATTCAAGCTCTCCCTTCGGCTCCGGCAAGGCTGCCGCCAACCGATCGAAGAACTCCGCAATTTCGGATTTTTTGAGTTTGCTTTTTGCCATGATAGCGGCACTTTAGCCGCTTCCCGGCTTCAAGCCAATCCTGAGCTTTACCCGTAATTAACCCTTCAGGGGTACAAGAAACTGGCGTATAAGAAAAAAACTTTAGAGTGACAAGGGTAGATTGTGATGCGTCCCTCCAACTGGGTCACCGCAGCCTGCAACAGGCCCACGCTCGCAACTGCGAGCCTCACGGCGGTCATCGTGGGCCCGATCCTGACCCTGATCAACCAGGGCGATGCGCTGCTGGCCGGGATCGGATTGCACTGGGGCAAGGTCGCGCTGACCTTCACGGTGCCGTTCTGCGTTTCGGCAATATCCGCGGCGATAGCGAACCTCCGCTGCGCGCCGTCGCCGGAAAGCGAGTTCGCCGCCGATTCGCCGGCGCAGGCGGAACCGGTCGAGCTTTTCCCGGCCGTACAGACGACCCCGGCCCAGTGCCATTTCGGCCTTGCTACAGCCGCGATTACCGAAGCGCTGAAAGCCGCTTCGCAGATCCGGGAGAACGCCCGCCTCGTCAACGAACGTTCCAAGGCGCGCATGAGCTTCATGGACGATTTGACCACCCAGGCCAAAAGCGTGGCGGAGGAGGTGCGCCAGATCGAATCGATGGCGGGCGAAAGCCACACCGCGCTCGGCGGCATCCGCGAAGGTGTGGAACGGATCGCCGCGCATGTCGACGTGATCGTGGAGCGCAATCAGGAAGGCGTGACGCTGGTGCGCTCGCTCGACACGGCCGTGCAGCGCTTCCAGGGCGCGTTCGCGGAGATCGACCGCATGTCGCAGCAAATCTCGGACATTGCCGCGCAGACCAACTTGCTCGCCCTCAACGCCACGATCGAAGCGGCGCGCGCAGGCGACGCGGGGCGGGGCTTCGCCGTGGTCGCGAGCGAGGTGAAGAATCTTGCGGGCACGTCGGGCAAGTCGGCGGAGGAGATCAAGCGGGTGCTGAGCGAACTTTCCGATTCCGCGAAGGACGTCAATGAAAAGATCGGGGAGCTGGACGCGCAGCTTGAGCGGGCCAGCGAGGACAGCCGCAGCGGCCGCGACGACGTGCGGCGTATCAACGACAGCGTCGCCGATGCCAGCAGCGTGGCGGGCCGCACCGCCAATCAGGCCGGTGAACAACTGCAACAGTTCGCCGACGTTGTCGAACAACTGGAGACGGTTCGCGGAGACACGGAGAAGGCGATCCAAGGGTCGGCTAACAATATCAAGCTGGCCAGCGGCGTGGTGGAGTCACTAACGACGGCGCAGGGAGAGGTGGAGCAGTCTTCCGGTCGAATACCCATTGCTGCCGAATAGACACTTTATCTGTTCCCTTCGGCACCTATATCATGGGTGCCATGACGACGGAAAAGCAACCACGCGCGACGGCCCATGAAGGCGTAATGGCGGTGACCTCGGACGGGGGCTCCGTTATATTCGATGCCATTTTGACGCCGCACCGCTCGCTCTCGCAGCGTGGTTTCGTCATTTTGATGAGCGTGATCTGCGCCGTGAGCTTCACTGCCGGACTCGCGTTTCTCCTGATGGGCGCGTGGCCCGTGGTGGGGCTACTGGGGCTTGACGCCCTGATGATCTACATCGCCTTCAAGATCAATTTCCGCTCGGCGCGCCTTTATGAAACCGTGACCGTCACCCCCGACGAGTTGCTGGTGGAGCGGGTCAGCCCGCGCGGCGACGCACAGCGTTGGCGCTTTCAGCCCGCGTGGCTCCAGGTCCTTATGGACGACCCCCCCAGGCACGAGAGTCAGGTCATGCTGCGCTCGCACGGCCGCAAGCTCGTCGTCGGCTCCTTCCTGACGCCGGAGGAGCGCCGGGACTTCGCTAATGCCCTGAAGCAAGCCCTCGCCAAGGCGCAAGCGCCGCAGATGGGGTAACGGGCGCAAGCGGCTTACCTTCTTCCAACCGGACCGGGGTGATAATCGTATGAAGTTGACGAACGCTTTATGGGCGCTCCTTGGGGTATTCGTCTTTGCCGGGGTTGCGGCACCGGGCGGCGCGCAGGCGGAAGCCGAGCGCATTGGAACCATCGAGGCGACGATTGACGGAGAGCCTGGCCGCTGGGAAACGCTTTTCGTGCCGGTGGAGAACAGCTTTTCCGCCACGGCCATGCGGAGCGATCCCTTGACGTTCTTCTCGATCCTGGGATTTCCCGAGGATGGGCGACGCACGGAAAATCAGTTGATCGTCGAGTTCACCCTCATGGGCGACGCGGCGACGACGGGGGAAAACCCGATCGTCAGCTATTTCCCGGACGGCATGTACCCGCATTACACGTCAAGTGATGTGGGAGAGGCCGAAGTTTCGGTCCGCCGCTTCAAACCTCCCGGCGATGACGCCGAAGGTCACGTCGAAGCGGAGTTCCGCGCCAGCATCTGCCGCCAGGAAAGCAGGACCGAGGCCCCAGATCCGCAGACATGCCGCAACGTCGAGGGAGTTCTTTCGACCTCGCTGGCCGAACAGGAGATGTAGCGGCGGACGCGTAACTCCGCCTCAACTCGCCGCATAGGCGCGGGTGAGGTCGCCCAGCGCGCGCAGCGAGTCCATATGCGTCCGTTCCCAGCCGTGGCTGCCGTCGCAGGCGAAGCAGGCGAGCGCCATCGGGCAGTCCACCCCGGCCCCGAGGGCGGCGCGACTGTCGGAGAAGTAGCGGCGGAACACATCCATGGCATGAGGAATCTCCCGCTCTTCGCACAGCGCCCGCAGCCGCGCGGTCAGCGCCCGGTCGTAGGGACCGCCGGAATCCATCGCAACGAGGGTGACGCCCCGCTCGTGGGCCGACTGGTCGGGCGCGTTGACGGCGTTGTCGAGCGACACCATTTCCCCGATCTCCGGGTCCACCAGATGCGCCGCGCCGGTCCCCACCTCCTCGGTCACGGAGAACAGCAGGTGCAGATCGGCCGCCGGTTTCTCCCCCGCATCGCGCAAGGCTTCCAGCGCGGAGAGCAGCACTGCCGCGCCCGCCTTGTTGTCGAGATGGCGCGAGACGATGTAGCCGTTGTCGAGGAATTCCGGCTGCGGATCGACCGAGACCATGTCCCCTGTGTCGATGCCCGCCGCGCTGTCGGCGTCGAGGCGCAGTTCCAGGTTGGTCCACTCCGAGGGCTGGCTGTCGACCTCCGGCCCGAAGCGGTGGCCGGAGACCTTGAGCGGCAGGATGGTTCCGCGGACGCCGGTTCCGTCGCGGCGGTGCACCGTGGCGCGCGCCCCTTCGGCGCAGCGGGCCGCCCAGGTGCCGACTTGCGTCAGGCGCGGACGGCCGTTGTCGCCGAAGCCCGTCACCATCGCGCCCAGCGTGTCCAGATGCACACAGAGCGCGCGCGCCGGACCGCTTCCCGCGCTGCTCCACACGGCCCGCAGCGCGCCGCGCCGGGTCCGCCACGGTTCGAGCCCCAGTTCCTTCAGCACTCCGGCAGCGTAGTCCACCGCGGCGTCGGTCATGCCGCTGGGGCTGGGAAGCGCGAGAAGCGCCCTCAAGTGACGCGCAATCGATTGGCTCATCATTTCCCCGTCGTGCTGTCCCCCAGGAAGCGCTGCGCGATGGTCGCCTCCTGCGCCTCCATCATAGCCTGCGCGGTCTTCATATGTCGCGTCATGATTGCCCGCGCCGACTCGCCGTCGCCCGCGCGCAGCGCCTGCACCAGCCGGCATTGATAGGCGCGTCCGGCCTCGCGCAGTTCGGGGTTTATCGGTTCGTAAAGTTTGCGGTGGACGGTAAGCTCGCGCAGAACGTTCACCTGGAAGCGCACGATGAAACCCAGCAGCGGGTTCCCGCTCAATTCGCCGAGGATGCAGTGGAATTCCAGGCTGGCGATGTGCTGCTCGCGCTCTTCCTCCGGCGTGTGCGGCACCTGTTCCGTGGTGGCGATGACGGCTTCCAGGCGCTGCAACGCCGCCTCGTCCAGCCGTCCGGCAAGCTCCGCGACAAGTTCCGGCTCGATCAGTCTGCGGAGCTGGTAGATGTCGCGGATGCTGAGGTCCTTGAAATAGAAGTAGTTCGCCAGCAGCGCCTGCGCCCGCGCGTCGGAGACCGCGTGCACGAAGACGCCGCCGCCGGGGCCGGTGCGGGTCTTGATCAAGCCTTCGGTTTCCAGGATACGCAGCGCCTCGCGGATCGTGCCCTTGGCGTGGCCCAGGCGCTCGATCATCTCCGGCTCGCCGGGCAGACGGTCGCCGGGCTGCAAGCCCTGCTCCACGATCCAGTCCTTGAGTTGCCGGGCGACCGACTGCGGGCGGCTGAAGCGCTTTCGCTCGGGCGCGGTTTCGGACGGAGAACCTGTATCCACTTGGTGGCCTGAGGCCACCGAGTCGAGCTGTCCTCCTGAAGCCGCTTTATAGCGGGTGGTGACAGGCGGTTGCATGTCCGGGGGTTAGCTCCTGCATGTCTGGACGGGTGGTGCGGCACAGCTCCGTTGCTTTCGGACAGCGCATGGCGAAGGCGCAACCCTGCGGCGGGTCGAGCGGGTTGGGCAGTTCGCCGCTCCCGTCCTCACCCGCGCCCAGCGGACGCCCCACCACCGGGGCCGAGCGGGCGAGCAGGGCGGTGTAGGGGTGCCTCGGCGCCTGGAAAATCTCTTCGGCGCGGCCAAGCTCGACGATCCGCCCGAAATACATCACCGCGACGCGGTCCGATACCGCTTCGACCACGGCGAGGTCGTGGCTGATGAACAGATAGGTCAGGTCGAATTCCGCCTTCAAGTGGGCGAGGAGGTTCAGCACCTGCGCCTGCACCGATACGTCGAGCGCGGACACCGGCTCGTCCAGCAGCAGGATTCGCGGGCTCGCCGCCAGCGCGCGGGCGATGCCGATTCGCTGCGCCTGCCCGCCGGAGAACTCGTGCGGATAGCGGCTCAGGAACTCCGGGCGCAGGTTGACCGCGTCGAAAATCTCCGCGATGCGCTTGCGCCGGGCTTCGCGCGGCATGGCGTGGAGGTGCTTCAGCGGCGCTTCGATGATCTGCTCGACCGTCTTGCGCGGGTTCAGGCTGGAGATCGGGTCCTGAAAGACGTACTGGATCACCCGGCCGAAGGCGGCGGGATCGCGGCCCGCTTGCGCCCCAAGGTTCTCGCCCTCGATCTCGATGCGTCCCGTTGTGGGCGGCAGCAGCCCAACCAGCATGCGGGCGAAGGTGGACTTGCCGCAGCCCGACTCCCCGACCACGCCCAGCGTCTCCCCGCGCGCGACGCTCAGCGTCGCGTCCGCAACGGCCTGCACGGCGGGGCGCTGACGGTCGAAAAGGCCGCGCCCGCCGCCGAAGGTCTTGCCCAGGTCTTCGATTTTCAAGGCGGCGGTCATGCTGTCTCCGTCCTGTCCTCGGCGGTCTCGGGGAAGAGGCAGCGCACGCCGCGGCCCGGCTCTTGCCCGGTCAGCGCCACCCGGCCCGCGCGGCAGGCCGCTTGCGCCTTGTCGCAGCGCGGCGCGAAGGCGCAGCCTTGCGGCAGGTCGTCGGCGCCGGGCGGCAGGCCGGGGATCGCGGCCAGCGTGCGCCGCCCGCCGCCAAGCTCCGGCACGCAGGCGATCAGCCGCCGCGTATAGGGGTGTGCCGGGGCGTCCAGAATTGCCTGAGCAGGGCCGCTCTCCACGATCTCCCCGGCGTACATCACCGCGACGCGGTCGCAAAGCTGCGCCACCACGCCGAAGTCGTGGGTGATGAAGAGGATCGCCAGCCCGCGCTCGCGCCGCAGGTCCTCCAGCAGCTTCAGAATCTGCGCCTGTACGGTCACGTCGAGCGCCGTCGTCGGCTCGTCGGCGATGATCAGCTCCGGCTCGTTGGCCAGCGCCATGGCGATCCCGACGCGCTGGCGCATGCCGCCCGACAGCTCGTGCGGATAGTTGCCCGCCCGGCTCTTGGCGTTGGGGATGCGGACCTGCTTCAAGAGAGCCACCGCGCGCGCCATGGCTTCCGCCTGTGGCACCGGGTGATGGACTCGGATCGCCTCCGCAATCTGCTCGCCGATGCGGTAGAGCGGGTGCAGCGTCGCCAGCGGATCCTGAAAAATGTAGGCCACCTTGTCGCCGCGCAGACGGCGCAGCTCGCCGGGCTTCATCGCCAGGAGGTCGCGGCCCTGGAAGCGCAGCGCGCCGCCCGCGATCACCCCCGGCGGCGAGGCGACCAGCCCCATGACCGAGAGCGCCGTCACCGACTTGCCGGAGCCGCTCTCGCCGATCAGTCCCAGGCACTCGCCCGGCGCGATGTCGAGGCTGACGCCGTTCACCGCCTTCAGCGTGCGCCGCCCCAGCCGGAACTCCACCCGCAGGTCTTCGAGCGAGAGCAGCGCATCCGGCTTGGCGGCGATGGCCGGAGTCTCCGCCCGGTCCACCAGCGTGGCGGGCAGCGGGCGCGTCAGCGCGCCGGAGCGCAGGCGCGGGTCCAGCGCGTCGCGAATGCCGTCGCCCAGCAGGTTCACGCCGATGACGATGGCGAAGATCATCAGCCCCGGAATGATCGAGGTGTGGGGATGGCTGATCAGCGCGTTGCGGCCCTCGCCCAGCATCGAGCCCAGGTCCGGCACCGGCGGCTGCGATCCCAGGCCCAGGAAGGAGAGTCCCGCCGTCTCCAGAATCATCCAGCCGACCGTGGTGGACATGGCGATGACGATCACCGGCAGGATGTTCGGGACGATCTCTGAGGCGATGATCCGCGTGTCGCCCATGCCGGAGAGCCGCGCCGCGTCCACGAACTCCTTGTTGGCGAGCGTGACGGTAACGCCCCGGATGTTGCGGGCGAAGAAGGGAATGTTCACCACCGCGACCGCGATCAGCGCGTTGACCAGCCCCGGACCCAGCGCGGCGACGATGGCCAGCGCGAGCAGGATGTAGGGGAAGGCCATGACGGTATCGACCGAGCGCATGATGACGTTGTCGATCCGCCCGCCGAGAAACCCCGCGACCACCCCGAGCGTCGAACCGGCGAGGGCGGCCAGCAGCGTCGCCGAAACGCCGACGAGCAGGCTCAACTGCGTGCCCCAGATCAGACGCGAGAGCAGATCGCGGCCCAGATGGTCGGTGCCGAGCCAATGGCCTTCGGAGAAGGGCCGCAGGAAGCGCTGCGTCGTGTCCTGTGCGAAGGGGTCTTGAAGCGGCAGGATCGGCGCGGCGAGCGCGACCAGCAGGATCAGGGCCAGCAGCCCGCCGCCGAAGGCCGCCATGCGGTTGCGCGCGAAAAGCCGCAGGAAGGTGCCCGCGCGCGCCGCCGCCGAGGGCTTGGGCGGAGAGGCGGGAAGGGCCGTTTCGGTCATGTCTTCACCCTCGGGTCCAGCAGGCTCTGCGCCACGTCCACGATCAGGTTGAACAGCACGTAGCAGGCGGCGACGATCACCACCCCGCCCTGTACGAGCAGCAGGTCGCGCCGCAGGATCGCCTCGACCAGCATCCGTCCGACGCCCGGCCACTGGAACACCATCTCGATGTAGACCGCGCCGGAGAGCACGAAGCCCGCCTGCACGCCGATCACCGGGATGATCGACACCATTGCGGCCTTGAGCGCATGACGCCAGATCACCCGCCGCTCCGGCACGCCCTTGGCGCGCGCGGTGCGCACGAAGTCCTGGCGCAGCACCTCCAGCATGGCGGAGCGCGACAGCCGCGCGATCACCCCGGTCGCCACGACCGAGAGCGCCAGCGCGGGCATCGCCAGATGGCGCAGAAGGTCCGGCAGGTCGCCGCCGCCGTAGATCGAGTACATCCCGCTCACCGGCAGCCAGCGGAGCTGGATCGCGAAGAGCAGGATCATCATCATGCCGAGGAAGAAGGAGGGGATCGAAATTCCGATCAGCACTGCGAAGGTGATCGCCTTGTCCGCCAGCCCGTACTGCCGCGCCGCCGAGATCACCCCCGCGACCACGCCGAAAATCGAGCAGAGCACGAGCGAGACCCCGGCCAGGATCAACGTCGCCCCGAAGCGGTCCAGCACCTCGTCCAGCACCGGGCGGTTCAGCGAGAAGGATCGCCCGAAATCGCCCTGAAGCATGTTGGTGAGCCAGATGACGTACTGCTCCGGCAGGCTCCGGTCGAGCCCGAGCTGGCGGTTGAGCCGCTCCACGTTTTCCGCCGTGGCGTAGGACCCAAGGATCGCCGTCGCCGGATCGCCGGGAATCAGCGACATGATCAGGAAGACCACCAGCGTGATGCCGAGCAGCACCGGAACGGCCGAGAGCAGCCGCTTGAGGATATAGCTGTTCATTGCGCGCTCCGGTGCCGGCGGTTTCTCGGAGACGCTCCCTTCACCCTCAGTTCTTCACCGTGTCATGCAGCAGCAGGAAAAACGACGGCTGGAGCGTGAAGTCTTTCACCCGGTCCGACGTCACAGCGTTCTGCTTCCAGTTGGCGACGAAGACCCAGGGCGCGTCCTCCTGAACGATCTCCTGCATCTCCTTGTAGAGACGCGCGCGCTCCTCCTGATCGGTCGCGGCGCGGGCGGCCTCCAGCAGTTCGTCCACCTCGGGGTTCGAGTAGTAGCCGGAGTTGAAGCCGCCCTGCTCCGGAAATGCCTCCGTCCGCAGCGCGAGGAAGGGCAGGGTGTCGGGGTCGTTCGTCATCCACGACATCTGCGCCATGTCGCCCTTGCCCTCCAGGCCGGGGTTCACGATGCCCAGGAAGGAGTTCCACTCGTAAGTCTCGATGCGGACGTTGAAGCCCACCGCTTCCAGATCGGACTGGATCGCCGTGCCCATGGGAATCGGATCGAGCATGCCCGAGCCGCCCTCGGTCACGAGGAAGGTCAGTTCCGCGTCCTCCACCCCGGCTTCGGCCAGCAGTTTGCGGGCGCGCTCGGGATCGTGCGGGTAGGGTTCGAGGTCTTCGTTGTAGGCCCAGGAGAAGGCCGCCGGGGTCGGTCCGGCGGCGATGGTCGCCGTGCCCTCCAGCACGTCCTCCACCAGCGCCCGCTTGTCGATGGCGTAGTTCGCGGCCTGACGCACGCGCTTGTCGGCGAAGGGGCCTTCCTTGGCGTTGAGGATCAGGAACCAGAGGTGCGGCCCGGCCTGCTCGTGCACCGTGAAGCCCGGCCCCTCGAACTGGTTCAGCGAGGTCGGCGGAACCTCGACCATCACGTCGATGCCGCCGGAGAGCATTTCGGCGACGCGGGTGTTGGCGTCGGTGATCGGGCGGAACACCACGGCTTCAAGCTCCGGCGCGCCGTCCCAGTAGTCCGCGTTCCGCGTGACCACGACGCGGGTGTTCGACTGCCACTCCTCGAAACGGAACGCGCCGGTGCCGGAGGGATTGCGGCCGAAGTCGCCGCCGTGCTCTTGAATCGCGGCGGGCGAGGCGATCAGGCCGGTGGGGTAGGCGAGGTTCGAGAGGAAGGGCGCGAAGGGCTCGTTCAGGGTGAACTCCACCGTGTGGCTGTCCAGCGCCTCCACCTCCTCGATGGCGGAGAAGAAGAAGGAGAGCGGGAAGGGTCCCGTGTCGTGGTAGGGGTGCGCCTCGTCCAGCATCCGTTCGAAGTTGAAGACCACGGACTCGGCATCGAAGTCGCTGCCGTCGTGGAACTGCACGCCCTCGCGCAGATTGAAAGTGTAGGTCAGCCCGTCCCCGGAAATCTCCCAGTCGCTCGCCAGCGCCGGCTCCACCTCCAGCGTGCCGTCGGCGTAGCGCACCAAACCGTCGTAGACGTTCATCAAAATGCGGAAGTCGTTCACCGCCGTCACCGCGTGCGGATCGAGCGACTGCGGCTCCGCGATCTGCCCGACGATCAGGACGCCGGGCGGGGTCTGCGCCTCGGCCGTCGTCCCTGCGAAATTCCATGCCAAGGCCCCGGCCAGCGCGGCGAGGCCCCATTGACTGCGATTCATCGACGCCATGACGCATCTCCCTGTTCAATTTTCCGGTAATTTATCATGAAAAATACAGGACACAAAGAATTTATCATGATAAATGAATCATCGAACAAGGGAGACCGCATGACCTTTTCGATTCTTGCGCGTGAGCCGGAAAGCGGCGCGATCGGCGGCGCGGCGGCGACCGGCAACCTCTGCGTCGGCGGCTGGGTTCTGCGCGGCGATATCCGTGCCGGTATGACCGCTTCCCAGGGCATGGCGCCCAGCCCCTTCTGGGGAGCCGACACACTCGCGGCGATGCGTGGCGGCGCGCGGGCGGACGAGGCGGTGCGCCGGATCGTGGAAGCCGATTCCGGTGCGGCTGCGCGCCAGCTTGCGGCCTTGGACACAGGTGGCGGAACCGGCGTGCACGACGGCGCGGAGAACCATGCCTGGTGCGGCCATCTCGCCGCACCCGGCCTGATCGTCGCGGGGAACTGGCTGCATTCGGCGGAGGTGCTGAAGGCGGTGGCGGATGCCTTCGCCGCAAAGCAGGGGCCGCTTGCCGTGCGCCTTCTCGCCGCGCTCTCCGCCGGGGCGGAGGCGGGGGGCGACGCGCGGGGGCTCATGTCGGCGGCGCTTCAGGTGCACGCGCCGGAGGCCGCGCCGCTGGACCTGCGCATCGACCATTCCGACGCGCCCTTGGCGGCGCTCTCCACGCTCCACGCGCGGACGCTTGCGCCGGATTACCGCGCGTGGCTGGCCATCGTGCCGACATTGAAGGAGCCGGAGCGATGCCGATGAGCCATGGCGAACGGGCGGCGGCCATGCTGGCGGAGGCCGCGCGGCGCTCCGAGCCGGGGCCGGGCGTGACGCGGCTGCCCTTCACGCCGGAGCACAGGGCGGTTCTGGCTCTCGTGACACAGTGGATGGAGGCGGCGGGGCTGGCGGTGCATCTGGACGCCGCCGGAACGCTGATCGGCCGGGCGGAAGGGGAGCGCGACGGTCCGGCCCTGCTGCTCGGTTCGCATCAAGACAGCGTGCGCGAGGGCGGGGCTTACGACGGGATCATGGGCGTGGTCCTGCCTCTCGTGGCGCTGGCGGCTCTGCGCGAGTCGGGGAAACGGCCGCCGCTGCCGGTCGAGGTTCTGGCCTTCGCCGACGAGGAGGGCGTGCGCTTTCCCACTGCGCTGATGGGGCCGCGCGCGCTGTCGGGGCGCTTCGACATGGCGGCCTTGGAGATGCGGGACGCCGAGGGGGTGACGCTTGGCGAGGCGATGCGCGGCTTCGGCCTCGACCCCGGCGCACTCCCCGCCCTCGCCCGCAAGCCCGGCAGCGTACAGGGCTATGTCGAGGTGCATATCGAGCAGGGACCGGCCTTGCAGGAGGCCGGGCAGCCGCTGGGTGTCGTCACTGCGATCTGCGGAATCGAGCGGCACAGCGTTGTGATGACCGGCCGCGCCGCCCACGCGGGCACGACGCCGATGGACCTGCGCCGCGACGCGCTGGCGGGCGCGGCGGAGGCGGTGCTGGCCGTCGAGGGACAGGCCCGCGCCACGCCTGGGCTCATGGCGACCGTGGGCGCGCTGACGGTCGAGCC
Organism: Rhodovibrio sp.; assembly: GCA_007127165.1. Taxonomy (GTDB): domain Bacteria; phylum Pseudomonadota; class Alphaproteobacteria; order Kiloniellales; family Rhodovibrionaceae; genus SKZV01. Next base: position 23,848 of record SKZV01000108.1, read on the forward strand.
GAACGTGGTCAACGCCGTGCCGGGGGCCGTGCGCTTGACCGTCGAACTGCGCGCGCCGGTCGATGCGACGCGGGAGGAAGCCGCCGAGACAAGTCTCCGCCACCTTCGCTCCATCGCCGCCGCGCGCGGTCTGGACCTTCTCACGGAGCGGACTTACCGCCAGGCCGCGCAGCCCTGTGACCCGGCACTGACCGAGCGCCTTCAGGCCGCCGCCGGCTCCGGGGTTCCGCGCCTGCCTTCCGGGGCGACGCACGACGCCTCCGCCATGGCCGATCTCTGCCCGGTCGCGATGCTGTTCCTACGCTGCCGCGACGGCATCAGCCACCACCCAGGCGAGGCGGTGCGGAGCGAGGACATGGACGCGGCGGTCAAGACGCTGATTCGTCTGATCCAGGGTGGGTGAGGGAAAGCGCTCAAGAGCCTTCACCCCGCTGTAAATGCGTATCAAGGGACCCGACCTCTCCGGGTTCGTACGTCCGGCCTCCATGTCACGGCGCAACCTCTACATGGTTGCGTGCGGCCTGTAGCGGACTCGGTCCACCGGAATGGAGCGCGGCGACGGCCTCGTACTGGCTCAGGAAGACCTTGCCGGTCAGCTTGTCCAGGAAGTCGGTGCGCTTCAAGCGGTCCATCACCGGTCCCTTGACTTCAGAGAGGTGGAAGGTGATCCCGGCGTCGTGCAGGCGCTGGTTGATCTCCTCCAGGCTTTCCAGGGCGCTGGCGTCGATGTCGTTCACGGCGGGGCACAACAGGACGACGTGGCGCAGCGCCGGACGTTCCGCCGCCAGCGCGGTGATGCGGTCCTCCAGAAAGCGGCTGTTCGCGAAGTAGAGGCTTTCATCCACCCGGACATTGAGAATTTCGGGATGGGTGATGACGCTGTGCCGCTCGATGTTGCGGAAGTGCTCGGTGCCGGGAACCTGCCCGACGATGGCCATGTGCGGCTTGCTGGTCCGGTAGAGGTGCAGCAGCAGCGACACCGCGACCCCGGCGAGGATTCCGGGCTCCACGCCCAGCCCAAGCGTCACCCCGATGGTCGCCAGCATGGCCGCGAAGTCGGCCTTGGAATAGGCGAAGACGTGCCGGATCGCGCGGAAATCCACCAGCGACAGCACCGCCACGATGATCGTCGCCGCCAGCGTCGCCTGCGGCAACATGGCGAGCAGCGGCGTCAGGAACAGCGTCGCAAGCCCGATCCCCACCGCCGTGAAGATCCCCGCCGCCGGGGTCTGCGCGCCCGCGTCGTAGTTCACGACGGAGCGCGCGAAGCCGCCGGTCACGGGATAGCCGGAGGACACCCCCGCGGCGATGTTGGCGGCGCCCAGGCCGATCAGCTCCTGGTCGGGTTCGATGCGCTGGCGGCGCTTGGCGGCGAGGGTCTGCGCCACCGAAACCGATTCCACGAAGCCGACAATGCTGATGAGGAAGGCCGGGGCGGCCAGCGCCGTCACCAGGTCGAGCGAGATCGCCGGAACGCCTGGAACCGGCAGGCCAAGCGGAATCTCGCCGACAAGCGCCACGCCGCGCGCGCCCAGATCGAAGCCGAAGGCGAGCAGCGTCGTCACCGCCACGGCGGCAATCGGCGCCGTCTTGGTGGCGAGGTCGGCGGCTTTGCGGGAGAGGCCGAGGGCGGAGAGCCAGCCCTTGAGCTTCGTGCGCGCCAGATAAAGGAAGCCCAGCGCGCCCAGCCCGATGGCGACGGTATAGGGGTTGATCGTGTCGATATTCGCCGCCAGCCCGACGGCGATCTCCGGCAAGGTGCCGCCCTCCGCCGCGATGCCCAGAAGGTGCCGGACTTGACCGGCCGCGATCAGCAGCCCGGCAGCGGTGATGAAGCCGGAAATTACCGGGTGGCTGAGGAAGTTGGCGAGAAAGCCCAGGCGCAACAGCCCCATGACGATTAGCATGGCGCCGGACAGCAGCGCCAGCACCACGGCGGCGGTCAGCGCATCGGCGTGCCCCTGCGCCGCCGCCTCGCCGATCGCCGAGGCCGTCATCAGCGACACCACGGCCACCGGCCCGACGGCGAGCGTGCGGCTGGTGCCGAACACCGCATAGGCGATCAGCGGCAGGATCGAGGCGTAAAGCCCCACCTCCGGCGGCAGTCCCGCCAGCATGGCATAGGCCAGCGACTGCGGGATCAGCATGATGGTCACGACGATCGCCGCCACCATGTCGCTGGTCAGCGTCAAACGGTCGTAACGCCTGCCCCAGTCGAGGATCGGAAGGTATCTCGCGATGGCGTTCATGGGGTTCGGGGGTCCGTGCACTCTTCGTTTCGTCTTGCGGTTGCCCACCTCATTTGTGCTCTGCCGCGTCGTACTCTTCGCAGAACAGCCGGTGCATCGTGGCGACGAACTGCTCCACGCGCGGATCGGCGAGGCTATAGTACACCGCCTTGCCCTCCTTGCGGGCGGAGACCAGCCCCGCCGCCCGCAGCTCCGCGAGTTGCTGCGACAGGCCGGGTTGGCGGATGCCGAGCAAGTCTTCCAACTCACGCACCGAGCGTTCTCCGTGCACCAGCGTGCAGACGACCAGCAGCCGGTCGGGGTTCGATACCTTCTTCAGAAAGGCCGAAGCCTCTCCGACCTTCTCCTTCATCTCCTCGATATCGGGCGAAAGCGTTTCGTTCATTGCCGTCAGTCCCACGCCGCGCCTTCCAGCGCATCCAGCGGAAACTTCAGATAGCGCCGCCCGTTCGATTCCGGCTCCGGCAGCCGCCCGCCGTTCGTGTTGATCTGCAAGGCGTGCAGGATCAGCTTGGGCATGGGCAGGGTCTTGTCCCGCGCCTCGCGCATCTCGACGAACTCGGCCTCGGTCTTCAACTTGGCCATGTGGATGTTCTTGGCCTTCTGCTCCGCCACCGTGCTTTCCCACATCGGTTCGCGTCCGTCCGGCTGATAGTCGTGGCCGGTGAAGATGCGGGTCTCGTCGGGCAGCGCCAGGATCGCCTGGATGGACCGGTACAACACGCCGGCATCGCCGCCCGGGAAGTCCGCCCGCGCGGTCCCGCTGTCCGGCATGAACAGCGTGTCGTGAACAAAGGCCGCGTCGCCGATGAGGTAGGTGATCGAGGCCAGCGTATGGCCCGGCGAGAACATGACCTTTGCGTCGATGTTACCCACCTTGAACGTCTCGCCCTCCGCGAAGAGCTTGTCCCATTGCGAGCCATCGGCGGGAAAGCTCGGCCAGTTGTAAATGTCCTTCCAGAGCTTCTGTGGCTCCGTAACCTTCTCCCCGATGGTGATCGGCGCGCCGGTTTTTTCTTTCAGGTAGTACGCGGCCGACACGTGGTCGGCATGCGGGTGGGTGTCCAGAATCCATTGAACCGTCAAGCCGTTGTCCTGGACGAACCGGAGGATCTCGTCGGCGTTGAAGGTCGCGGTCGCGCCTGAATTCGGGTCCAAATCGAAGACCGGATCGACGATGGCGCACATCCGGGTCTCAGGGTCCGCGACAACGTATTGAATGGAATTGGTCCGGGGGTCGTAAAACCCGGTCACGTCCGGTTTCTGTGTCATACCGCTCCCCTCGCGATCGATGTTGATGAAAAAACTTTGCGATGACGAGTATATAAAAACGATAGCAAAAAAACGCAAGCAAAAATTCGAAGGAACTGGTGCGGCTTCGCCCGTTGGGTTGTACCTGCCGCGAATGAGCGGAAGCTACTGAAGGCATTCCGCCAGGAAAGACATCGGGCAGGGGACATAAAAAAGTCCCGGACATGCCGACAGCATGTCCGGGATCAAAGCCTCAGCCAAGCCTCCGAGCGGGAGACTCATCGTCGTTACGCAATGCTGAAATCGCTTCTTTGGGCGGCCAGCACCGCCGGTTCAAGGCGCTTGGCCGGGCAACCCTTCTCTTCGCTGTCGATCAGAGCACGCTCCACCGGGGCTTCGAGTCTCACGATGTCGGCTGTCTTCACCGGCTTCGGTTCTGCGTTCGGGAAGGCTTTCGGATCGGCCAGTTCCTTGATGAACGTGTCGATCAACTCGTAGGTGACGCTTCCCATGCAATAGACGTGCGCGTAGTCCCGCAGCTTCGATGGGTCTTCGGGACATTGTTCCTTCTGTGTCGAGAGGGAATATTTCGCCGCGATCTTCTTGTTCGGTTTCCGGAACAGCACCGCGAGGGAGAGCGGCGTTCTCTGCACCCAGAGGTCGATCCCGAGCCGCTCGCCAAGCTTCCGCAGTTCCTGTTCGGCGTAGGCCGCGATGCGCTGGCAGTGGATCGCCCGTTCCATCTGGTCTTCGTAGGACATGACGGCGGCGTACTGCCACAGGATCAGCGCCGAGAGCCCGTTGCGCGAACCGGCGAAGGTCGTGTCCGGCGAGCCGATATAGTCAGGATCCTCCGGCGGTTTGATCAGGTACTTGCGGCGCGTCATGTAGACCCCGGTGGGCCAGGGCGTACCGGGCCATTTGTGGCCGCTCATGACGACCGAATGGACGTAGGGCAGACGGAAGTCGAAGATCGGGCCGCGCTCTTCCAGTTGCCCGGTATGATGCGCCATCTCGACGAACGGCAGATAGGCCGCGCCAAGGGCTCCGTCGATGTGCATCCAGAAGCCGGTGCGCCAA
>SKZV01000331.1 GCA_007127165.1 Rhodovibrio sp.
CGCGAAGTTTCCGGTGCCGTCGACGGGATCGACAACCCACACGTCGCGCGCGTCTTGCAGATACTCCAGAACCGCCGTGTCCCGTGCGGCGGCCTCTTCGCCAAGAACGAGCGAGCCCGGGCGCAAGTCTCCCAGGCGGCGCTCCAGCAAACGTTCCGCCGCTTCATCGGCGACTGTTACCAAGTCGCCGGGCGATTTTTCCCGCACGTCTCCTTCGGAAAGCTGCCGGAATCGCGGCAGGATTTCCTCCCGCGCGGTTTCCTCGATGATGTCGGCAACGGTCTGAAGATTGAGTTGCATGGTGTCCATACTATTGTTCGAAGGTTCCGAAAAGGAAAGGGCTGCGGAGCATTTCCCCGCAGCCCGATCCCGCAATTCGGCGTTGGTGGCAGGTCGGCCGGAACTTAGAAGCCCATGCCGCCCATGCCGCCCATTCCACCCATGCCGCCCATGCTGGCGGCACCGGCACCGGCGCCAGCGCCTTCAGAGCCCTTTTCCTCGGGCTTGTCGGCAATCATGGCCTCGGTGGTGATGAGCAGCGCGGCAACGGAAGCCGCATCCTGAAGCGCCGTACGCACGACCTTGGTCGGGTCGATCACGCCGATCTTCACGAGGTCGGTGTATTCGCCCTTGTACGCATCGAAGCCGAAGTTCCGGTCATCCTGCTCCAGCAGCTTGCCCGCAATGACGGCGCCGTCGAAACCGGCGTTCTCGGCGATCTGGCGCACCGGCGCCTGGAGCGCGCGGCGGACAATGTCCACACCCACCAACTGATCGTTGTTGGCGCCCTTCACACCGTCGAGTGCCTTCGTAGCATAGAGAAGCGCAATGCCGCCGCCGGGGACGATGCCTTCTTCAACCGCTGCGCGGGTCGCGTGCATTGCATCGTCGACGCGGTCCTTGCGCTCCTTCACCTCGATTTCGCTTGCGCCGCCGACCTTGATCACGGCCACGCCACCAGCCAGCTTCGCCAGACGCTCCTGCAGCTTTTCCTTGTCGTAGTCCGAGGTGGTTTCCTCGATCTGCGCCTTGATCTGCTTGGTCCGCTGCTCGATCTCGTGGGCTTTGCCCGCGCCGTCGACGACCGTGGTCTCGTCCTTCGTGATCGTCACCTTCTTCGCGGAGCCCAGCATGTCGACCGTCACGTTCTCCAGCTTCACGCCAAGCTCTTCGGAGACGACCTGACCGCCGGTGAGGATCGCGATATCCTCCAGCATCGCCTTGCGGCGATCGCCGAAGCCCGGGGCCTTCACCGCGGAGACCTTCAGGCCGCCGCGCAGCTTGTTGACCACCAGGGTCGCCAGCGCCTCGCCCTCGACGTCCTCAGCGATGATGAGCAGCGGACGGTTGGACTGAACCACGCTCTCCAGCACCGGAAGCAGGGGCTGCAGGCTGCCCAGCTTCTTTTCGTGCAGCAGGATGTAGGGGTTCTCAAGGTCGCATAGCATCTTTTCGCTGTCGGTGACGAAGTAGGGCGAGAGATAGCCACGGTCGAACTGCATACCCTCGACCACGTCAAGCTCGGTCTCCAGCGACTTCGCTTCCTCGACGGTGATGACGCCTTCCTTGCCGACCTTCTCCATTGCGTTGGAGAGCATGTCGCCAATTTCCTTGTCGCCGTTGGCGGAAATCGTGCCGACCTGAGTGATCTCTTCGCTGGTGGAGATTTCGCGGCTGTGGCTGCGGATGTCCTCGACGGCCTTCTGGACCGCAAGCTCGATGCCACGCTTCAGGTCCATGGGGTTCATCCCGGCCGCAACGGCCTTCGCGCCTTCACGGACGATCGCGCGGGCCAGAACGGTCGCGGTCGTGGTGCCGTCACCGGCGGCGTCATTGGTCTTGGACGCCACCTCGCGCACCATCTGCGCGCCCATGTTCTCGAACTTGTCGGAAAGCTCGATTTCCTTGGCCACCGTCACGCCGTCCTTCGTGGAGCGGGGCGAGCCGAAGGACCTGTCGATGACGACGTTGCGGCCCTTGGGGCCCAGCGTTACCTTGAGCGCGTCGGCGAGAGTGTCGACGCCGCGCAGCATGCGCTGACGGGCATCTTGACTGAAACGAATATCTTTAGCTGGCATGGTCCTGGTCCCTCTTACTCGATGACGCCCATAACGTCGGATTCACGCATGATCAGCACGGTCTGGCCATCGACCGTGACCTCGGTACCGGACCACTTTCCGTACAGCACCTTGTCGCCCTGTTTGACATCGAGCGGCACAACCTTGCCGTCTTCGGCCTTGGCACCGGGGCCGACAGCCAGCACCTTACCCTGCATCGGCTTTTCCTTAGCCGTTTCAGGGATGATGATTCCGCCGGCGGACTTCTCTTCTTGTTCGATCGGCTCTACGCAGATGCGATCATGCAACGGCCTGAAATTCATAATGTTCTCCGAAGTCCTGTTTTTGACTTTGTCGCATCGCCAAAGCGGGATGCCCTGCTTCGACACGGGGCTTAAGCCGGCAAGCCGCTCCAGCCAGTCTTCTTTCGCATGTTCGTATGGAAAACGGCTTCCCGCTTCCCCCGGACATGCTCTAAAGGGTTTCACTTCGGGGACGGATCGTGCTGCCCGTCTATTAGCACTCTCTTCCCCCGAGTGCTGATGGGCATATAAACGCCCAGAGCCCGCACGTCAACCGACGCAAACGAGAGGTCTTACTGGGAGATACGCGCGGAGTCTCCGTGGCGTTGGGAAAATCTTTCGATATCAGAGGGATCGAGGCTGACCCGAAGATATGCTCTCACCTCGTCATCCCGCCGCTCGATCACCCGGCCCCGCTGGTAGAGCCAAGCCAGCGCCGCGCCGTCGCTCAAGGGCAGGGAGATATCGACATTGCGGTAAGTACTGCTCAACCGGCGGGAGATCTCCTCAAGCAGCGTATCGCAGCCCAAGCCGGTGACCGCCGAACACGGGATGCGACCGGGGCTACGCTCCGCCTGCGCCTGCAGGCTCTGCCGCTCTTTATCCGAAAGCAGGTCGATTTTGTTGAGGGCTTCGACCATACCGGTCTCGATCACCTTATCGAGGCCGAGTTCCCGCAATACTGCTTCCACGTCAGCGCGCTGAGCCTCGGTGTCGGGATGAGCGACGTCACGGACGTGGACGACAACATCGGCTTCGAGCACCTCTTCCAGAGTGGCCCGGAACGCAGCGACGAGTTGCGTCGGCAGATCCGAAATAAAGCCGACGGTGTCGGAAAGAATGACCTCCTGCCCCTGCGCCAGCCGCAAGCGCCGCATGGTCGGGTCGAGCGTCGCGAACAGCATATCGTGCTCGAATACCTCCGAGCGGGTCAGACGGTTGAACAGCGTCGATTTTCCGGCGTTGGTATAGCCGACAAGGGCCACCACGGGATAGGGCACCCGCCGCCGCTGCTTGCGGTGCTGTTCGCGCGTGCGCTTGACCTGCTCCAGATCGGACTTCAACCGCGTGATGCGGTCGTCGATAATGCGGCGGTCCATCTCGATCTGGCGCTCACCGGGGCCGCCCATGAAGCCGTGACCGCCGCGCTGGCGTTCCAAGTGGGTCCAGGACCGGACGAGGCGCGAGCGCTGATAACTCAACGCCGCAAGCTCGACCTGAAGCTTGCCTTCCTTGGTCTTGGCCCGTGCGCCGAAGATTTCCAGGATAAGTCCGGTGCGGTCGATGACCTTGCACTGCCAGGCGCGTTCCAGGTTTCGCTGTTGGATCGGCGACAGGTCGCTATCGACGACGGCGATGCCGATCTCCTGCGCCTCGATCAGGTCGCGCAGCCGATCCACCGCGCCTCGTCCCAGCAGCGTGCCTGGGCTGGGGCGCGAAACGCGGACGGCTTCGCTGTGCACGACCTCTAGGTCGATGGCGGCGGCCAAGCCCAACGCCTCTTCCAGCCGCGCCTCCGGGTCGCGCGCCTGTGCAGGACCACCCGTTCTAACATCGGGATGTACCACGAGCGCTCGGCCGCTGGAGGAGGGGTGCCCCTCCGTACGCCCCGGACTCGCCGCGTCCAGGGTTCCTTTGTTCAGTCCCTTGTTCTCCAACGTCAGGCCTCGGCCTCCTCCCTCTGCGGCTCGAAAAGCTGAACCGGCTGAGCAGGCATGATTGTCGAAATCGCGTGCTTGTAGACAAGCTGCGAGTGCGCGTCCCTACGTAGAAGCACACAAAAATTGTCAAACCAAGTTACAATCCCTTGCAACTTTACGCCGTTTACCAGGAAAACCGTCACCGGAACTTTGTTCTTACGAATGTGGTTTAGGAAAACGTCTTGTACGTTCTGGGACTTTTCCGCAGCCATTGCAGGCCCCTTTTGTTTTGTTTCGCGGGTCACTTATTATCGATCGTTGTTCCGGGAACGCTTCCGAGATCTACTGCGCCTCGGCAACGCTCCCACTCGGTCACCGCGCATTTTTTACAGGCAAACCGGCGTCCACTTTGCCCAAAATGCTCGACTCATGCCTGTGCCAGCCTGGAGTTCCCCATCACTGCCGCAGTCTTGTACTTTCACGATACCGCAAAATACGGCAATCACGTCTACCAGGTTCCAAAAGCTGACAGTTATTTCGGACCTGAGCGCAGCGGTATCAAGGCTCGCCTTGGTAAAAACCGCGTCAATGACTCTTTATCAGCAATTCGGCCAACGCCCTACAACTATCTAGGTGCAACGCCGGAGGGGCAGCGTCAAACTCACCAGCCCTGGGCGGCTCCGCGCGCAGCAGCACCGGATAGCAGCCGGAGTTGTGCGCGCAGGTCAGGTCGATGTCGGTGTCGCCGATGAACCAGACTTCCGGCCCCGACGCAGGAGATACCGGGCTTCCCGACAGCGCGAGCAACACGGCGTCCGGCGCGGGCTTATCGCGGGCCGCGTCGGTCGCGCCGACGATCTGCCGAAAATGGCGATCCCACCCGAGTTCCTCGGCCTCGCGCCGCAGAAAACCGCCAGTCTTGTTGCTGACGACGGCCAGATCGTACCCGGCCTCCGCCAGCGCTTCCAACATGTCCGCCGCTCCGGGAGCAGCCCGCAGCAAGTCCAGGTGGTCCCGGGCGAAGGTCTCGTAGAAAATCCCGGTTGCCGCTTCGCTGCGTGCACCGAAGATTTCGGGAAACGCCTCGCGCGCGGAGCGGCGAACCCGCGCCCGCGTTTCCTCAAGCGTCCAGGGCTGCATCCCCATCGCCTGAAATGTCACCGAGAGCGCATGGTGGATCGCCTCCCAGGTGTCGACTAGGGTGTTGTCCCAGTCGAAAATCAGCGTACGGGGTTCGGGATGGGTCACGTCGCCTCGACCTCGAATCGCTCGGCACCGGCTTTGCCATGTACGACGTGATCGATATAGGCCTTGCGGAGCTTCATCGTCAGGATGCCGGGGTGACCGTTTCCGACCGGCTTGCCGTCGATCCGGGTGATCGGAGTGACGTAGTTCGTGCTGGAGGTCAGGAAGGCCTCCCGCGCTTCGTGGGCCTCTTCCAGGCTGAACGGCCGTATTTCAAGCTCGATCCCCTCGACCCGCATGACCTTCAGCAACGACAGCCGCGTGATGCCCCCAAGAATACCCGCGTCGGACCGGCGGGTCACGACCTTGCCGTCCTTGGTGACGATCCAGGCGTTCGTGGCCGAGCCTTCCGTTACGAAGCCATCTTCATCGACTTGCCAAGCCTCCTCGCAGCCTGCCTCGGCAGCCTTCTGCTTAGCGAGAATGTTAGGAAGAAGCGAGATCGACTTGATATCCCGCCGTTTCCAGCGGATGTCAGGAACCGAAACCACGGAGAAGCCACCGCGTTCGAAAGTCGCTTCCGGCTGCGGCAACTGGCGGGTGGTCATCGTTAGGGCGGGCTTTGTCGGCTTTTTGGGGAACTTGTGATCGCGCGGCGCGACGCCCCGCGTGATCTGCATATAAATGAAGCCGTTGGTCAGCGCATTCCGGCGCATCAGCTCCGCGGCGACGAGGCTTAGCGCCCGCCGCGACAGCGGCATGGGGATGCTCAACTCGCTCAGCGAGCGCTCCAACCGGTCCATGTGCGGTCCCTCGTCCACCAGCTCCCCCGTGTGGACCGGGATGACCTCATAGACGCCGTCGGCGAACTGATAACCGCGATCCTCGATATGGACCGCTGCATCGCCGTGGCGCGTGAAACGCCCGTTTACATACGCATAGCGGGGCATGCGCCTCTCCTTCTTCCTTCCGAAATTCATTCGCTTGTCACGCGGAACCCGCGTCGAGACAGTGTTCTATCCTAGAAGAACTCCAGCTTGACCTGGAACATCCGCTCCACCTTCTTCACCGCCGAACTGGCCGCGAAGAGGATGACCCTGTCCCCTGCGCGCACGACCGTGCTACCACGCGGCGTCACGACCTGTTTACCGCGAACGATCGCGCCGATCAGGACGCCTTCGGGCAGGCGCGCGGAGCGGATCGGCACGCCGACGAGACTGGAGGTCTCCAGCGCCTCCGCCTCGATCAACTCGCCGAAGCCCTCCGAGAGCGAGTGCACGGAGCGGATGCGCCCGCGCCGCACATATTGCAGGATCGTGGAGACGGTAATCGCGCGCGGGCTGACCACGGTGTCGATCCCCAAGCTGCCCACGAGAGCGCCATAGGACGTCTTGTTCACCAATGTGACGGCGCGGCGGCACCCGTGGCGCTTGGCCAACAGCGATCCCAGGATGTTCACCTCGTCGTCGTTGGAAACCGCGACGACGGCTTCCGCCGCCTTGACGTTGGCCTCTTCCAGGATGTCGGTGTCGAGCGCGCTGCCATGAATGACCACCGCACGCTCCAGCGTCTGCGCTACCAGTTCGGCGCGCGCCTTGGCCACCTCAATGATCTTGAGGCCGACATGCGGGCTGCTTTTCTCGATCCGCTGCGCCAGGTTGAGACCGATATTGCCGCCGCCTATGATGGCGATTCTTCGCGCCTCGCGCTCTTCGTGCCCGAAGGCGGCCATGGCGCGGTTCACGTGACTCGTTTCTGCAACGAAATAAACATCGTCGCCGGCATGAAGCATATCGTCCCCCGTCGGCACGATTCCGCGGCGGTCGCGTTGAATGCCGACGATCACGATGTGCAGATCCGGGAACATCCCAGTGAGTTGGCGCAACGGCGTGTTCAGAATCGGCGTATCATCCGTGCAGTGAACCCCGATCAGGCTGACCCGCCCTTCGGACAGGGGAATTACATCGAAGGCCCCCGGGATTTCTAGCCGCCGCGAAATCGCCTGCGCCACCTCGATCTCGGGCGAGATGATGTGGTCGATCGGCATGTTGTCCCGGCTGAACAACTCCGACCATTGCGGGTCCATGTAGCTCTGATTGCGGACGCGCGCGATCTTGGTGGGAACCTCGAAGATCGAATGGCAGATCTGGCAGGCCACCATGTTGACTTCGTCGGAGTAGGTGACCGCCACCACCATGTCGGCATCTTCCGCCCCGGCGCTTTCCAGCACGTCCGGATAGGAGGCGAAGCCCACGATCCCGCGCACATCCAGCGAGTCGGAGATTTTCTGGATCAACTCCGAAGAGCGGTCGACCACGGTGACGTCGGCGTTCTCCCCCGCAAGATAGCGGGCGATGTTGAAACCGACTTGTCCGGCGCCACAGACGATGACCTTCATGGAAGGGGCCTTGTATTCGAGGATGCGAGGGTTTTACGTTACTGCCGTTCCACTGGCGAGGATATCCCAAGCGAGCGTAGCTTTCGATGTAAGGCGGACCTCTCCATGCCCACAAACGAAGCCGTGCGCGAGATATTGCCGCCGAAGCGCGTCACCTGCGCCTCGAGGTACTGCCGCTCGAACAGTTCTCGCGCCTCGCGCAGCGGCAAGGCCATGACCTCCTCTTGCCCATCCCCGCGCAGCGATGCAGGGGCGGCCGAACCGATCTCGGCAGGCAGCATCTCGGCACGGATCGGGTCGCCGGACTGCCCCGGCGCCATGATGAGAAGCCAGTCGATCACATTGCGAAGCTGACGCACGTTACCGGGCCACTCGTACGCCTGCAAGGAGGCAACGGCATCGCTGGTCAACCGGCGGGGCGGCAGGCCCGCGCTCTCTGCCGCGTGCTTCATGAAGTGCTCGACCAGCTCGGGAATGTCCTCGCGCCGCTCGGTTAGCGCCGGAACGCGCAGCGGCACCACGTTGAGGCGATAATAGAGATCCTCGCGGAAATTCCCTTGCCGCATCAGATCCTGAAGATCGCGGTTGCTAGAGGCGATGACGCGCACGTCCACCTCGACGTGGCGGCGGCCGCCGACTCGCAGGAAACTCTGATCCTGTAAGACCCGGACGATCTTGCCCTGGGTTTCCAGAGGCATGTCGGCGACCTCGTCCAGCACCAGCGTGCCGCCGTGGGCGCGTTCGAACGTGCCGACCTTGCCGGAAGCGCCCTGGCCGGAACTGCCCTGGAAAGTGTCCGCCTCGACACCGAACAGTTCGCTTTCCAGCCGGTCCGGATGCATGATCGCGCAGTTCATCAACACGAGTGGACCGTTGGCGCGGCGGGAGTCGCGGTGCAGCATCCGCGCTGCCACTTCCTTGCCGGAGCCCGGCGGCCCGGCGATGAAGACCCGGCTACCGGTGGGCGCGACCTTCTGAATGTTGTGGCGCAGTTGCTGAATGACCGACGACTGCCCGAGCAGGTCGTCTTCCCGTCCGGCCCGCAGCCGCAGTTCCTCATTCTCGCGTTTCAACTCGGCCGTTTCGATCGCCCGCTCCATGCACAAAAGCAAGCGGTCCGTCTTGAACGGTTTTTCGATGAAGTCGTACGCCCCCTGCTTGATCGCCCATACGGCGCTTTCGATCGTGCCGTGGCCGGAAATCATGACGATCGGCAGCCCCGGATGCTCGCGGCGGACGACCTCCATCAACTCCAGTCCGTCGAGGGGAGAGTTCTGAAGCCAGATGTCGAGCAGGATCAGACTGGGCCTGCGTTCGCGCAACGCTTCCTGAGCCGCATCGCTATCCCCGGCTTCCCGGCAGGAATAGCCTTCGTCCTCCATGATCCCTCGCAGCATCACCCGGATGTCGACCTCGTCGTCGACAATCAGAACGTCACGCACCATGCGCCCTCACCTTCTTCCGCTGTTGGGCGGCGGCACCCCTGAGGCGTACGGCGTCCTCGGCCGTGGGAAACACCAACCGCACTCTTGCGCCGCCTTCGGGCCGGTCTCGCAGGTCAACCTCGCCGCCGTGGTCTTCCATGATCTTCTTGACGATCGCGAGGCCGAGCCCGGTTCCTCGTTCGCGCGTCGTGACATAGGGTTCGGTCAGGCGATGGCGGGCGTCCGGCGGCAATCCCCGGCCGTTGTCCAGGATCTCTATGACCCAGGCTCCGGCCTCCTCCTGGACCGAGACATGGACCTCCCCGCGCGGCAGTTCGGCGGCGTCGCCCTTGCGGCCCTGAACCGCTTCCACCGCGTTCTGCAGCAAGTTGGTCAGCGCCCGGTTCACCTGCGTGCTGTCGCACACCAGACTCGCCTTGCCTATCGGATAGGACCTCGTGAAGCGTACTTCCGGATTTGCACTTTCTTGTAGAAATATCGCCTGCTCGACGATCTCCGGCAGGCTTTCGTCGTCCATGACGGGTTCCGGCATTCGGGCAAAGGAAGAAAACTCGTCCACCATGCGGCCGATGTCGCCGACATGCCGAACGATCGTGTCGGTGCAGAGCTTGAAGGTTTCGGGATCGTTTTCGATCTGCGAGAGGTACTTCCGCTTCAGCCGTTCGGCGGAGAGCTGGATCGGGGTGAGCGGGTTCTTGATCTCGTGCGCGATCCGCCGGGCCACATCCGCCCAGGCGGCCTTGCGCTGCGCTACAAGAAGCTCGGTGATGTCGTCGAAGGTGACCACGAAGCCGCTGACCTCTCCGGTCTCCGCCTCCACCGTCACCCGGACCAGCAATGTACGAATTTGTCCTTGCGGTGCTTCGAACTGGATCTGGCCCTCGCTGCCGCGCGCCGGGCGGCGGCGCGCCTGCTCGACCAGGTCCGCCATCGCGGGCGATATCGCGCCGATGGGCCGGCCTTCCAACTCTTCGGCGGCTGCGCCCAACAGATCGTA
>SKZV01000345.1 GCA_007127165.1 Rhodovibrio sp.
AGCGCGGACGGCCGCGTCATGGGCAGCTACCTGCACGGCCTCTTCGCCGCCGACGCCTTCCGCCACGCCTTTCTGGAGCGCCTGCACGCTGGCCGCGCGCCGGGCGCGTCCTATGAAGCCGGCATAGAGCGGACACTGGACGGACTAGCCGAGCACCTGGAGGCGCATCTGGACGTCGAGGGGCTCTGGGCGCTAGCAACGCAGAACCGCTGATCAGCGCCGCCTGCCCATCTCCGCAGAAATATCAGTTGGGCAACACGCCTTTCGCCTTGGCTGTGTGGGTCGCGATTGCATCCATCAGGGGTGGCGACAAGCAGTCGTAAGGCTCGAGCCCAAGGTCTTTCAGCCGGGACCTGATGGCGTCCATCCGATCGGGAGGGGTCCCCGATTCGATGACCGAAGACACGAACGCCGCGAATTCAGGTGGCGCCCAGCCATCTTCCTTGAACAGTTCGGGATGAACGAAGTCCAGCCCGAAGAACGGGTGGTTCGTGTTCTCGATCCGGCCCAGCATATGAACGCCACACTCCTTGCAGGCGTGGCGCTGAATGGCCGCCGTGGAGTCTACGACGTCGAGCTTTTGTTCGTTTGTAGCGATGTTCACGTTGTCCCTGGGAACGACCGCGACCATCGAGAAGGTCGCGCCTTCCGGCTTCCAACACTTTGTGCAACCACAGACGTGATTGTGCGCGACCTGGCCTTTAACGTTCACTTCAACGGCGTCTTGGGCACACTTGCAAATGAGCGTTCCACCATCGAAGTCGGCGCGCCCCTTTGGCAAGCCGTTATCCACGGCAGGGTGAATCGAAACTGTACCGGCCATACTGATCATCCTTCCCTGCTCGTTTAAACGGACGTTCGAAGCCGTCCTTAAGAAGGTTATGGTGCGCCGATATTAAGTATAATTCAACGGATATTTCGCCTGCGAACTCTCTTAGCTGCCTAGGTCGGATGTTAACTTCGAACCCGCTTATCAGTTCGCGGTGGTGGCGAGAATGCCGAGCGCCAACGCCATCAACAGCAGCGCCGTCGAGCGCCGTGTCAGCACGAGGGAGCGCATCACATCCTCGGCATTGGCCTCACGCCGCCCACCGGCATTCATCCAGGGATCGTCTATCACGGCGTCGCCGTAGTGACGCGGCCCCGCCAGCGCCAGTCCCAAGGCTCCGCCCATCGCCGCTTCCGGCCAGCCCGCGTTGACGGAGCGGTGGCGGCGCGCGTCGGTGAAGGCGGAACGGAATGCGCTGGAAGCGTCGAAACCCCGGATCGCCGCCATCGCGAAGAGCAGCGCCGTGAGCCGCGCCGGAAACCAGTTCGCGGAGTCGTCCAGCCGTGCCGCCACGCGGCCGAACAGGCGATGACGCGCGCTGCGGTGGCCGATCATGCTGTCCAGTGTGTTCACCGCCTTGTAGGCCATGAGTCCGGGCAGCCCCAACAAGAGGAGCCAGAACAGCGGCGCCACGACGCCGTCCGAGTAGTTTTCGGCGTTGGATTCGATGGCGGCGCGGCAGACCCCGCTTTCGTCCAGGCTGTCGGGGTCGCGCCCGACGATCATCGCGACGGCGGCCCTCCCGCTGTCCAGCCCGCCGTCCCGCAAGCCGTCGTGAACGGCCCGCACATGCTCGTGAAGGCTGCGCCCGGCGATCAGGATCGAGGCCGCAAGCCCCTCCAACACCACGCCCGGCAAGACACCAAGCGAGCGGAACGCCGCCGTTAGACCAACTCCCACCGCCGCCGCGCCTCCGACGATCAGGGCCACGGTCAAGCCACCAAGCAAGAGGCGCAAACCGTCCGGTCGGTCTTCCCGATTCAAGCCGCGATCCAGCGCGCCCACGGCTCGCCCGATGACCACCACGGGATGCGGCGCGTGCGACCAAAGCCATTTCGGCTCGCCGAAGGCTGCGTCGAGCAGCAGCGCCAGCACTGGCACGGCCAAGAAAAGCCCGCCGGGGTCGAGGATCATTCCGCGGCACGTCTAGCCCAGGCGGCAAGGCTGGCTTCCAGGCGGGCAAGGGCGCTCTCGTCGGGATGCAGCCCGAGCCTCAACCAGCGCGGCTCATAATCAAAGGCGCGGGTCCAAATGCCGTCGTGGGCCAGATGCCGCTGAAGCGCGGCGGCCCCGGGAAGCGCAACGAGTCGAAACAAGTCGGTTCCTCCGATGATCGCAAGCCGAGAGCCCGCCAGCACCGCATCCAACGCCGCCCGCCGCGCCGCAAGGTCCCGCCGCGTATCGGCCAGCCATTGCGAGTCATTGAGCGCCGCCGCTCCGACTTCAATGGCCGGACCGCTCACCGCCCAAGGGCCGATCTCACGCACCAGTGCGGCGAGGCGCGTTGCATCGCCAAGGGCGAAGCCGAGGCGAAGCCCGGCCAACCCGAACATCTTGCCAAAGGACCGCAGTACGATCAGCCCCGCCTGTCCGGCCTGAGAGGCAAGCGAAATCTCCGGCGCGCCATCGGCGAAAGCCTCGTCCACGATTGTCACGCCGCCGCCCGCCGCCATCGCGCGGACGAGCGGCAGGAGATCGCGGGGCTCCCAGCGCCGGCCGTCGGGGTTATTCGGATTGACGAGGACCAGCACGCCGTGGTGGCCGGGAACCGCCTCGCGGGGATCGGCGATTTCCTCCACTGGAAACTCTGCGGCGTCCCAAACGTGCGCGTGCTCGTTATAGGTCGGGGAGACGATGGCGGCCGTCCCGTATCCAGCACAGACCCTCGGCAGCGCCTGGATCAGCGATTGCGTTCCCGGCCCGGCCAGAACCTCCGCCTCCGGATCGACAGCATAAGCCCGGCGTGCAGCCGCCAGCAGTCCCTTCAAGGCATCGCGCTGCGGCAGCGCGGTCCAGGCGTCATCAGGGATGGGCGGCAGCGGATAAGGCCGCGGATTGATGCCGGTGGAGAGGTCGATCAACGGCCCCGCCAAAGTCTTGCTCAGCCGCCTCGCCTCCGCCAGATCGCCCCCGTGAACGCGTGGCTCTACAGCCTCAACGCCTGCGCAGTTTTGCCGCCTCTGGGTCTTGAGATTGCCATCCATGGCGTTCGAGTTCCGGGTCCGTGTGATCTTCCTCGGGGTAGCCGATGCAGAGGTAGGCGACAAGCTCCCATTCCTGGGGCACTTGCAGGCATTGCGCGACGGCGTCGGGTTCCAGGATCGAGACCCAGCCCATGCCAAGGCCCCGCGCGCGGGCGGCCAGCCAGATCGTGTAGATCGCCGTCACCACTGAATATTTCAGCGTTTCCGGCATAGTCTTGCGTCCAAGGCCGTGCCCCGCCTCGGTTCCGCCGTCGCAGAAGACGGCCAGATGGACCGGCGCGTCGTCCAGCCCGGAGAGCTTGAGCCGGGCGTAGAGGCTCGCCCGGCTGCCGCTGTAGTCTTGCAGCGCTTCAGCGTTGCACCGCTCGAAGGACTCCCGCACCGCTGCCCGCGCTTCGGTGCTCTCGACCAGCACGAAGCGCCACGGCTGACTATTCCCGACCGAGGGCGCGAAACGCGCCGTGGCCAGCACCTCTTCCAGCAGCGACTCGGGCACCGGCTCGCTGCGAAACCGCCGCACATCGCGCCGCCAAGCCAGCAGCGTCTCGAACTGCTCGCGGAAGGCAGCGTCGAAGACAGGAGTATTCACAGAGTTTGACGGAGGGGAAGACACCGCGTGTGCTCCTGGAAGAAATGGACCGTTTGCCTTGGCCGCCGAGATTATCACGGAGACTTGAAAAATACCGGGCAGCCTGTAATGCTCCGCTTTCAAGGATGGTGCCTTGGAAGGGTTTCGGCCCGACCAGGGATAATAGGGAATGCGGTGAGGATGCAAGGCATCCAAATCCGTGGCTGCCCCCGCAACTGTGAACGGCGAGCCCGCTCCGAAAGTCGCCACTGGCCCCAAATAGGGCCGGGAAGGCCGGAGCCGGGCAAGGACCCGTGAGCCAGGAAACCTGCCATCCGTTGTTTTCTGCCCGACCGCCGGGTGAGGCGGATGGAGGAGCTTGCCTATGTCCTACGCAGTCTTCGGCGGAATCCCGCCCGTTTCCGACTCATGTCGCGCCATTCGCCCTTTGCTGGAAAGCGAGATGGCGGCGCGCGAGCGATACCCGGATAAGAGCAGGAGTTGCGCTTCGTCCCGCTCTCGGTGAGCGCGATGAACCGGCTCTCCGAGCATAGCCAAGGTCCCAGGCGGCGCGGCTGGTGCCCTAGCGCGCTGCGTCCGATGATGGCGGCTGACGGCCTGTTGCTGCGTGTTCGCACGCGGGCCGGGCGTCTCACCAGCCACGATCTGCGCGCATTGGCGCGGATCGCGAGCGCGCACGGCGACGGCGCTGTCGGCCTGACCCGGCGCGGCAAGATCGAGATTCGCGGAGTCCGGGACGGCGAGGCGGCGCTTGCGGCCTTGCGCAAGGCGGGGCTTGTGCGCAACGACTCCGCGCCGGACCTGCTGGTTTCTCCGGCGGGCGATCTCGATTCCTCGGCTCAGACGGATGTGACCGCGACGGCGGAAGCCGTGAGCGCCGCGCTCCACCAGGACCCCCGATTTCAGGATCTGCCCGCAAAGACCGCGATTGTCCTCGATGGCGGCGGGCGGGCGCATCTCGGCGACAACTACGGCGATCTCAGAATAGACGCAGTTGGCGGCGCGGCGAGCATCGCGCTGGCGGGGACGGCGCAGACGGCGAGGCCGCTCGGACTCTGTTCCCTTGAGGCCGTTCCCGCCGTCGCCGCCGCGCTTCTGTTGCGGTTTCTGCGGCTCCAAGCAACGATGGTGCCGAAGCCACGACGGCTCTCCGCAGTACTGCAAAGCCTCGGCCTCAACGCTTTCCAAAGCGCCGCCGCTCCCTTCCTGACACGAGACTCCGCGCGCGCGATCCACCGCGGGCGGGCGGAGGTCATCGGTCGAGTTCCAGGCGCTTGGTACGGCCTCGCCTTTCCCTTCGGCGTGGTGAGCGCCGACGGCTTGCTGCGCCTTGCCGATGCGGTGGAAAACTGCGGCAGCGGGGACATCCGCGTCCTTCCCAGCCGGACAGTGTTGCTGGCGAACGCCGGGCCGGAAACGGCGGCGCTTTTGCAGGCGGCCGGCGGTATCGGCCGGAACGACGACCCTCGCTTGCGGATTGAGGCGTGCAGCGGTCTGGGCGCCTGCCCGGTTGCGACGACGCCGACGCGCGGCGATGCGCTGGCGCTGGCGGAGCGGGTTCCGGGGCTGCTGTCCGGTGGTGCGGGGGGCTGTGCGCTGCATGTCTCGGGCTGCGCGAAGGGCTGTGCGCATTCCGGCTCCGCGTTGGTGACGCTCACCGGCAACGGCGGGCGCTACGACCTTTCGCTGATGGCGGCGGCAGGGAGCGCGCCCGTCTGGCGCGGCTTGACGTTGGACGAGGCGGCGGCGCGGCTGAATGCGGTTGAGCGGTCGGTGGAAGCGCAGAGGGCGCAGGACGAGAAACTTGAAGCGACGATGAAACGGCTGGGCGCTGCGGGATTGCGGCGTTTGAGCGGGAAGGAGACGGCGGGTGCCTGAAGACGGGACAAACTTCGACTACATCCGCGACGGGTCGGCGATCTATCGCCGCTCCTTCGCAATCATACGCGCAGAGGCCGATCTAACCGGCATTCCGCCCGGCCTTGAGGACGTCGCGATCCGGGTGGCGCACGCTTGCGGGATGGTCGAGATCATCCCGGACCTGCGCTTCTCCCCCGGCGTGGGCGCGGCGGCGCGGGCGGCCCTGCGCGGCGGCAAGGCGATCCTCTGCGACAGTCAGATGGTGGCGCACGGCATCACGCGGGCGCGGCTTCCGGCGGCGAACCCGGTGGTCTGCACGCTGCGCGATCCCGAGACCCCGGCCATTGCCGCGCGAACCGGCAATACCCGTTCAGCCGCTGCGCTGGACCTTTGGGGGCCGCAGCTTGAGGGCGGCGTGGTCGCAATCGGCAATGCGCCGACCGCCCTGTTCCACCTGTTGGAGATCGTCGCGGCGGGCGGGCCGCGTCCGGCGGCGGTGCTGGGCTTTCCCGTCGGCTTCGTCGGTGCGATGGAGAGCAAGGAGGCGCTGGCCGAGCAGGCGCTGGGGTTGGAGTTCCTGACCCTTCCCGGCAGGCGCGGCGGCAGCGCCATGGCGGCGGCGGCGGTGAATGCGCTGGCGAGCGACAGCCTATGAACGCCAGCACCTACGAACCCGGCACGCTTTACGGCATCGGTACCGGGCCGGGCGATCCGGAGTTGATGACGTTGAAGGCCGTGCGGCATCTACGCGACTGTCCGGTGGTCGCCTATTTCACCAAGCGCGGAGGCAACGGAAACGCCTTTCGCACAGCTTCGGAGCACATTGGCCGGGAGCAGGAGAAACTGCCGCTCGTCTATCCGGTGACGACAGAGATTCCGCACGGCTGCCCGCAATACCTGGACCTGATCGAGCGTTTCTTTGACGACTCCGCCGCCGAGGTGGCGGGGCATCTGGAATGCGGGCGCTCCGTCGCTGTGCTCAGCGAAGGCGATCCCTTCTTCTATGGCTCGTTCATGCATGTCTTCCTGCGGTTGCAAGGGCGCTTTCCAAGCTGCGTCGTGCCGGGGGTTCCGGCGATGCTGGCGGGCTCCGCGCTGCTGCCGCGTCCGATCACGATGCGCGACGACGTCATGACGGTGATTCCCGGCACGCTGCCCGACGGCGACATGCTGGCGGCGCTCAAGGGCGCGGACGCGGCCGTCATCATGAAGGTCGGCCGCAACCTGCCGCGCATCCGTCAAGCCCTGCGCGCGCTGGGGTTGGAGGAGCGCGCCTGGTACATTGAGCGCGCCAGCATGGCGGCGGAAAAGCTGCTCCCCTTCATCGAGGCCCCGGAAGACGCCGCGCCGTACTTCTCAATGGTCCTGATTCCCGGCCATGGAGAGCGGCGATGAGCGCGCGCGGCGGCTGGCTCGCGGTTGTCGGAACTGGGCCGGGCGATCCGGCATGGATGACGCCGGAGACCGCCGCGATCCTGGCCGAGGCGACGGACCTTGTCGGCTACAAGCCCTATCTCGACCGCGTGGCGAGCGCGGGCCAGACGTATCATGCATCCGACAACCGGGAAGAAATGGACCGCGCCGGACTCGCGCTGGACCTCGCGGCCGAGGGGCGGCGGGTCGCGGTCGTCTCGGGCGGCGATCCCGGCGTCTTCGCGATGGCGGCGGCGGTCTGGGAGGCGCTGGAGATTGCGCCGCACGCGCGCTGGGGCAGCGTTACAGTGACCGTCGCGCCCGGCGTCTCTGCGATGCAGGCGGTGGCGGCGCGGGCGGGTGCGCCGCTGGGCAACGATTTCTGCGCCATCTCGCTCTCCGACAATCTGAAGCCCTGGCCGGTGATCCTGAAGCGCCTTCGTCTTGCGGCGGAAGCGGACTTCGCGATGGCCTTCTACAACCCGATCTCCCGCGCGCGTCCCTGGCAGCTTGGCGAGGCGCTGGCGCTGCTCCGCGAATGGCGGGCGGCGGAAACTCCGGTGGTCATCGGTACCGCCGTGGGACGTGCGGACGAGGAGGTCACGCTGACGACACTGGCGGAAGCCGATCCCACCATGGCCGACATGCGCAGCCTCGTCATCGTCGGGGCCTCGACCACGCGGCTGCTGAGGCGCCCGAACGGGCAGGCCATCGTCTATACGCCGCGCTTCTATCGCGAGGGTGGGGAATGAAGGCCGTCCAGCCAGTCCAGCACCTTGGCGGCTTCGTGGAACTCCGCATCGGCGGGCGGCAAGGCCGGGCGCTTCACGACCACCACGGGAAGCCCAAGGACACGCGCGGCTTCCAGCTTGGCGCGCGTGGCCGTGCCGCCGCTGTTCTTTGTCACGACGGCCTCGATCCCGTGCTCCCGCAACAACCGCAATTCTCCGTCGAGGGTGAAGGGGCCGCGATCCTGCACCAGCGTCCAGCGCGGGAAGTCAGGCGGCGGCTCCGGCGGATCGACGGTGCGCACGAGGTAGCCCTTCTCCGGCACCGCCTCGAAAGGCTTCAGGCTTTGCCGCCCGACACTGAGAAAGATGCGTTCCCCCAGCGTGCGCAGCGCCTCGGCGGCGGCGGGCAGACTCTCGACCGCGATCCAGCGACCCCCAGTCTCCGCCTCCCAAGGTACGCGGATCAGGCGGGCCAGCGGCACCCCGGCGGCCTGGCACGCTTCGACGGCGTTCCCGGACATCTGGGCGGCGAAGGGATGGGTCGCGTCCACCACGGCCTCGACGGCGTTTTCGCGAAGGTAGGTGGCCAGCCCGTAGACTCCGCCGAAGCCGCCAATGCGCGTCGGCAGGGGAGAGCGCTCGGGCTTGAGGGTGCGCCCGGCCAGCGAGAGCGTCGGCTGAACGTCACGCCGCTCCGCCAGAAGGCGCGCGAGCGCCGTGGCCTCGGTCGTGCCGCCCAGAACCAGGATATTCATGGGTTCCATCCGCTCTCCTGTCAGGTCCGCCATGTGTAATATGCCCGCGCCACAAGTCCAGCCCCCGTGGTTATCCCTCGTTGGTCTTGGCGCGGACGGCTGGGACGGGCTTTCCGAAGCGGCGCGGCAGGCGGTGCGGGAGGCGGCCCTGCTGATCGGCGGGGCGCGGCATTTGAGCCTTGTGCCGAAGACGGCGGGGCAGGAGCGCATGGCCTGGCCCTCGCCGCTCCACGACGCCTACGATACGATTCTTTCACGGCGTGGCGCCCCGGTTTGCGTTCTGGCGAGCGGCGATCCCTTCTGGCACGGCATTGGGGCGACGCTGGCGCGGCGGATCGACCCGGCGGAGATGCGGGTGTTTCCGGGCGCTTCCGCCTTTTCCCTGGCGGCGGCGCGGATGGGCTGGGCGTTGCAGGAGATGGTTTGCGTCTCGGTGCATGGGCGCGCCCTGGAGCGGGTCATTCCGCATCTGCACGACGGCGCGCGTCTCTTGGTGCTGAGTTGGGACGGGACCACGCCAAGCGCGCTGGCCGAGCTGCTGACCGCCAGAGGATTCGGGGAATCGACGATGACCGTGCTCGCGCAGATGGGCGGGCCGGAGGAACAGCGCTTTGAAAGCAAGGCGTTGGGCTGGATGCGGCGGCGCGTGCCGGATCTCAACACCATTGCGGTCGAGTGCCGGGGCGGGGCCGAAGCCCGCATCGTCGCCTCGGTCGCGGGACGGGCTGAGGACGCTTTCGCCCACGATGGGCAGATCACCAAGCGGGAAGTCCGCGCCGTCACCCTCGCGATGCTCGCCCCGGGGCAGGGTGAGTTGCTGTGGGACGTCGGCGCGGGCTGCGGCTCCATCGCGGTCGAGTGGATGCTGAGCCATGCCAGCAACCATGCCGTGGCCGTCGAGGCGCGCGCCGAGCGGGCGCAGCGTATCGGCGAAAACGCGCGCGCCTTTGGGGTTCCCGGACTGCGCTGCATGACAGGGCGCGCGCCGGAGGCGCTGAGCGATCTGGAGCCGCCGGACGCGGTTTTTATCGGTGGGGGGGTCAGTGGAGATGGTGTCTTCGACGCTTGCTGGTCGGCGCTGAAGCCGGGCGGGCGGGTCGTGGCGAACAGCGTGACGCTCGAAGGGGAGGCGGTGCTGGCGCAAGCAGCGGAACGCTTCGGCGGGGAACTGGTCCGCCTCAACGTCAGCCGCGCGGAGCCGCTGGGCCGCTTCAGCGGCTGGGCCGCGCTGCGTCCGGTGACGATCTGGAAAGGACTGAAGCCATGATTGCCGTGGGTCTCGGCTTCTCCAGCCGCTGCTCGTCCGATGAGCTGGTGACACTGGTTCGCGAGACGCTGACAGAGATAGAGGGGAGCGCCGTGCTTCTCTGCACGCATTCCCGCAAAGCGGGCGCGCCGGTTTTGGAAGCCGCCGCGCGGGAGTTGGGCTTGCCTTTGCGGTTTCTGGAACAGGCCGAACTGGCCGCGATTCAGGACGAGGCCGAAACACGCTCGGAGCGCGCCGTGGCGGAAATCGGCCTTGCCTCGCTGGCCGAGGCGGCGGCGCTGCTGGGCGCGGGAAAGCACGCGCGGCTGCTGGTTCCGCGCCGTGCCTGCGCGCACGCCACCTGCGCGATAGCCAGCGGCGGAGACAGCCGATGACCGTCCACTTCATCGGCGCCGGACCGGGTGCGCCGGATCTTTTGACGCTGCGGGGGCGCGATCTTCTGGCCGCGTCTCCGGTTTGCCTCTATGCGGGCTCGCTGATTCCGCCGGAGGTGCTGGGCCATGCGCCGGAGGGGGCGCGACTGGTGAACACGGCGTCGATGCCGCTCGACGACATTATCGCGGAGATTGAGCGCGCCGACGCGGCGGGCCACGACGTGGCGCGGCTTCAGTCCGGCGACCTCTCGGTCTACAGCGCGGTGGGCGAGCAACTGCGGCGGCTAGACACGCTCGGGATCGCCTATACGCTGACGCCGGGCGTTCCGGCCTTTTCCGCCTGCGCCGCCGCCTTGGGGCGGGAACTCACGCTGCCGGAAGTTGGGCAGACGCTGATCCTGACCCGCACCGAGGGGCGCGCATCCGCCATGCCGCCGGGCGAAAGCCTGGAAACGCTGGCGGCCTCCGGTGCGACGCTGGCGATCCACCTGTCGCTGCCTGTGATCGAGCGCGTGGTGGAACGGCTGACGCCCTTTTATGGGGCCGATTGTCCGGTTGCCGTCGTGCTGCGCGCCTCCTGGCCGGACGAGCGGATCGTGCGCGGCACGCTTGCGGATATTGCGGAGAAGGCGGGGGCGCTGCCGGATCGCCGCTCCGCCCTGATCCTGGTTGGGCCGGTGCTGGCGCGCCGCGACTTCCGGGACAGCGCGCTCTACGACGCCGCCCATATCGCCCGCTATCCGAGGGGAGGCATCGAATGAACCTGCTTCCACGGCGCGGTGGCGACGATGCGCCCATCCCGCGCAACCACAAGCACCTCAACCGCCATACCCGACTCAGGCCCAAGCGTGGCGAGGGCGGCCTCCTGCGCCCGCGCGGCGATGTCCTGCGCGAGCGGAAGACCGGCTTCCTCGGCGAGCGCGAGAGCCTGCATCGCGGTGTTCGCCTGCCGGATCGCCGCAACGGTTTCCGCCGTTCCGCCAAGCGCGTCCGCCCGCGTGGCGAGCCAGTCGAGATCGACCGCATGGCGCTTGGAATGCAGGTCCAGGCGGCCTTGGGCCAGCTTGCTGAACTTGGCGAAGCCGCCTGCAAGGGTGAGCCGTGGGACCGGATGCTTGGCGAGGTACTTCAGCGTGCCGCCGACGAAATCCCCCATATCGAGCAGGGCGGTTTCCGGCAAGCCGTGCAGACGCGCGGCGGCTTTTTCCGAAGTGTCGCCGGTGCTGGCCGCGACATGGTTAAGTCCGGCGGCGCGCGACACGTCGATTCCCCGATGGATCGAGGCGATCCAGGAGGCGCAGGAATAGGGCACGACGATTCCGGTGGTCCCCAGGATCGACAGCCCGCCCACGATCCCGAGCCGTCCGTTGAGCGTTTTCGCCGCGAGCTTTTCGCCGTGCTCGACCGAGACTTCCACCACGATGTCGGGCGCCCGTCCGGCTGCCTTGCAGACCTCGGTGACGGCTTCGGTCATCATCTGTCTTGGAACCGGGTTGATCGCGGGCTCGCCCACCTGCACGGGCAGGCCCTCGCGCGTGACCGTGCCGACGCCCGGCCCGGCGCGGAAGGTGACGCCGCTGCCCTCGGCTCCATGCCAAACGCGCGAGCGGATCAGGGCCCCATGCGTCACGTCGGGGTCGTCGCCCGCGTCCTTCACCACCCCGGCCATCGCCCAGCCGCTCCCACGTTCTTCCACCGCCAGCGCGAAGGACGGCTGCTGGCCCTTCGGCAAAGTGATGGTCACCGGGTCGGGAAAATCGCCGGTCAGAAGCGCGGTGCAGGCAGCCTTGGCGGCGGCGGTCGCGCACGCGCCGGTGGTCCAGCCGCGCCGCAGCGCCTTGCCGGACGCTTCGTTATCGCCAGCGGGCGGTTCGCCCGGCGTTTCATTCCGTGAGCTTTGCACCATGATCCTTCGCGATCCGACACTCGACACCGCGGCGTTGGGCCTGGAGACCGTCTTCGAGGCGGGCAGCGTCTGGCTGGCCGGAGCAGGTCCCGGCGATCCAGGCTTGTTGACGCTGACTGCGCTCTCCGGTTTACGCCAAGCCGATATCGTCGTCCACGATGCGCTTGTCGATCCTCGGATTCTGGCGATGGCGGATAAGGCAGCCGTTTTGGAGTACGTCGGCAAGCGCGGCGGCGCGCCCTCCGCCCGGCAGCCCGACATAACAAGGCGGCTGATCGAACTGGCGCAAGCCGGACACCGCGTGCTGCGGCTGAAGGGCGGCGATCCCTTTGTCTTCGGGCGTGGTGGAGAAGAGGCGCTGGGGCTCGTCGAGGCCGGAATTCCCTTCCGCGTGGTCCCCGGCGTCACCGCCGGAGTCGCGGCCCCGGCTTATGCCGGGATTCCGGTCACACATCGGGAGGACAACCACGCCTTCATCGTCGCCACCGGAAGCAGTTGCGCCGAGGGTGCGGACTGGCGCGCATTGGGGGCGATCGGCCATCCGCTGATCCTCTACATGGCCTGGCGGATGCTTCCCTTCATTGCCGGGGAACTGCAAGCGGGCGGCCGAGCGAGCGATACCCCAGTCGCCATCGTGAGTGAGGCCACGACCGCGCGCCAACAGGTCCTCCGCACGACGCTCGAACGCTGCGCCGAGGATGCGGCGGCAAGCACACTGGGTCCGCCCGCCATTATCGTGATCGGCTCGAACGTCCGGCTGCGCGACGCGCTGGACTGGCTGGGAGAGGCAAAGCCATGACGCTTGAGCGCGCCCCCGGCCTGATCGTCGCCGCGCCCGCCTCCGGCGGCGGCAAGACGACTGTGACGCTGGGGCTGCTGGCCGCGTTGCGCCGCCAGGGCCTTGCTGTCGCCTCCGCCAAGGTGGGGCCGGATTATATCGACCCCTCGCTGCACCGCGCCGCCACCGGGCGGGAGGCGCTGAACCTCGACGGCTGGGCGATGGCGCCGCGGTTGCTCGACAGCCTGATGGCGCGCGCCTCGGAGAACGCCGACGTTCTGATCTGCGAGGGCGTGATGGGGCTTTTCGACGGCGCGGCGGGGCCGGGATTCACCAACTGCGGCTCGACGGCGGAGATCGCCGCGCGCAGCGGCTGGCCGGTCGTGCTGGTCGTGGACATGCGCGGGCAATCGCAGTCCGTGGCCGCCCTCGTGCACGGATTCAAGACCTTCCGTGCCGACGTGACGCTCGCCGGAGTGATCCTGAACCGGATCGGGAGCGACCGGCACCGGCAGATGGCGACGGAGGCGCTGGAGGCTATCGCTGTGCCGGTACTGGGCGCGATTCCCCGTTCGGAAGCGCTGGCGTTGCCGGAGCGTCACCTGGGGCTGGTGCAGGCCGAGGACTCGCCCGAGTTGGACGCGCGTCTCGCCGCCTTTGCCGATATGATCTCGGAGCATGTCGCCCTGGACGCGCTGCTCGCCGCCGCCCGTCCGACAGAGGTTGCGTCCAAGGGCGGGGAAGGAGCCTGCCTGCCACCGCTCGGGCAGCGTATCGCGGTGGCCCACGATGCGGCTTTTACCTTTCGGTACGGGCACTTGCTGGACGGATGGCGAAGAGGGGGCGCGGAGATCGTTTTCTTCTCCCCTTTGGCCGACGAAGCGCCGCCGCGTGACGCGGATGCGGTCTACCTTCCCGGCGGCTATCCTGAACTCCACGCCGAGCGGATCGCCAGCGCCACCACGTTTCTCGACGGGCTCCGCCGCTTCGCCCGCACCCGCCCGGTCTATGGAGAGTGTGGCGGGCATATCGTTCTGGGCCGGTCGCTGGAGGTCACGCCAGGGCGGCATATGGAGATGGCGGGGCTCCTCGGGCACAGCACATCCTTCGCGCAGCGGCATCTGCACCTTGGCTATCGGCGTGCGGTCTTAAGCTCGGACTGCGCGTTGGGCCGGGCAGGTAGGGTGCTGACCGGGCACGAGTTCCACTACGTCGCGACCAGCGATGCGGGGACGGACCCGCCGCTGTTCCACTGCCACGCCGCCGATGGCCGCGACCTTGGCGCGATGGGGAGCCGACGTGGGCATGTGCTGGGGTCGTTCTTTCACGTCATTTCGGGGGCGCCCGCATGATTTTCCTGCTCCGGGAGCGGCGCGAACCTTGTGCCGGAGCCGCCGCCTCGCTTAATCTTCTCGGCGACGGTTCCCCAGCAGGGGACGAAGAGGGAATCCGGTGCGGCGCACGCGTGACGATCACGCGTTGGGCCAAATCCGGGGCTGCCCCCGCAACTGTAAGCGGCGAGCGGACGGCGACACATGCCACTGGACGGGAGCGTTCGGGAAGGCCGCCGATTTTCGCGAAGACCCGCAAGCCAGGAGACCTGCCGTCAACGGCCGAAGCCGGGAAGGGGCCTTGCTCCGGCCGTCTTCTTTTTAACCACGACCATCCACGGAGGGTGTGATGTCGATGAAGTCTTCCACTGCTACGACGAACGCTGCGTCTTCTTCACGCATTGCAGGCGGTGTTGCTGCCGCGCTGCTGGGGGTGTTTCTGCTTTTCGGGGTCGGGCTCGCGAACGCCGATGCGCTGCATAACGCGGCGCACGACACGCGCCACGCCTTTACCTTCCCCTGCCACTGAGGCTGCCTCGTCATGATTAAGCGGATTTTGCTGGCGGCCTTTGCCGCCGGTGCGCTCGCGGGCGTATTCGCCCACGGCGCACAGCTTGTCGAGGTCATCCCGGTCATGCACGCCGCCGAAGGCTATGAGGGCCTCGCGGACGAACGCGGGCACGGACATGGCCACGGCCACGAAGCCCACGGGGAAGAAGGCCACGGCCACGATCACTCCGGCTGGATGCCCGCCGACGGTTTCGAGCGGCAGGTATTCACCTTAATGGCGAACGTGCTCACCGGGGTCGCCTTCGGGCTCATCCTGGTGGCGGGCTTCGCCTTCAGCGGGCGCCACGTCGACTGGCAGCGCGGCGCGCTTTGGGGGCTCGGGGGTTTCGCCGTCTTCGTGCTGGCTCCGGCTATCGGCGTTCCGCCTGCCGCACCCGGCATGGAAGTCGGCTCGGTCAGCGAACGGCAACTCTGGTGGGTCGGCACGGTTGTCGCCACCGGAGGAGGGTTGAGTTTGTTGGTCTTTGCAGGCTCCAAGCTGTTGAAGACCCTTGGTGCAATGCTCATCGCGGCGCCGCATCTCGTTGGTGCGCCCATCCCGGCGGAGTTCCATGCCGGTCCGCTCCCCGCGGAGCTGGCGGCGCAGTTCGCGGTGGCCTCTCTGGTCACAGCGCTCGCCTTCTGGGCCGTTCTCGGCGGGCTTGCGGGGCACTTCTTCGACCGCTGGGTTCAGCAACGCACTTAAGATGCTGGTGCGTTTCACGAAATACGAAGGCGTTCGGAGGAAAGTAGCGAGCAGTGGCGACACTTTGGTTTTTATCAGTAGCAGAGTTGGCTATTGTCATTTAGTCAACATGTTTGGGTCGAGGGTGTCGCCGCTGTTTGAGAGAGTTGTGAAAGCCATTAAATACTTGTAATATAAATAGGGAGCTTGCGGGAAGCCGTTTTATAGGCGGGAGTAGCGGATATGACCGGTACAGAGGATTTTCTCGCCAACTACGCGGACTGGATTGTGGGAGGGTTGCTTGTTCTGGTCTATGCCAGGGGCAGGTTCCGCACGCCGAAAACCAACGTCGGCACCACGACTTACTACCGCTTCACGCTGGCGGCATGGTCATACTACGCAACAGCGTTCTTGTTGTTTTTCTTCTTGTCCAATGTGTTGCGGGAGGCACCCGACTTTGCGAGGGCCTTCGGCCTTAGTGCAGAGGTCGCGGGCGAGGGATTCGAGAGCCTTTCCAGTCCGCTTTTGGCGGCGTTGCTCATGACGGTCATGTTGCCTAACATCGCTGTACTCTCGCGTGTGGACGAATGGCTTTTGCGGAGGTTTCGGGATATCGGCAATATCCCGTGGGAGATCCGCAAATGGCGTGACCAACTCGTCGCAAACGAGCCGGAGATTCCACCACAGGCCCGCCAGGATATGCTCAAGGCTTTGGGCCACGACCCCAGGTTTCTTCCCTTTACGCCCGATAACTTGAACTTTATCCCCGGAGATACACCCAGCTACCACCTGACGAAGGTGATGTACCTCATGGGGGTATTGGACGAGTTGCGAGACCGGGACCACGGCGAGTACGCGCGCGTTTTGGAAGAGTTTTCCGAAGATTATGTAGCGATCAAGGCACAGTTCGAGCGGGCGCTCGTGGCCGGGGCGCGCTGCCTCGAGGTAACGGCCAAAGCTGAAGAGGGAGCCAGGGCTGAAGAGCGAGAGGGCGCGAGTTCGCAGGCAGTCGCCGAATGCAAGCTGCACTTCCGCGAACGCTGCGACGAACTCTATCGGGAGATGTGCCTGCTGCTGGCCCGCGCGGTCCTCTACAAGGAACGCACTCAGCGCGGCCGCGTTGCGACGCTCGAACGCTACGGCTTCAGCGTCAGCGAAGACGGCGGTGCTCCATCCCCGCTGGATGCCAACCAAATACTCGGCATTTCCTCGATCGTGTTCCTGATTCTCGGCCTTGGCGCAATTGCGATCGGTATGAGGGGCACCCCGCAGGAGGTGATGTTCCGAAGCATCATGATCTCGGCGATCTTCGGCGCCGCTGTCGTCTGCGCGCTCTGGCCGAAGAGCTGGGCGATTGCTACCCACACGGGAGGCCGGAGCCGCCCTATGGTGAGTTACCTGCTCTCCGGGATCTTGGCGGCGGCTTGCGCGGCCGGGATTTCCGTTCTGTTCAAGTCGATCGCGATGAACAGCACGCTGGAGGCCGTTCGCAATCTCGCGATCAGTTATCCGTGGTTCTTGATGTCCTTCGCGACCGCGTTCGGTCTTGCGGGTCTTGCCGACAACTGGGGCGGCAAGAGCGAGCGCGAGCCCATCTGGGGGCGCTATGCCGAGGGAGTTGCGCTGGCGGCCGGTCTGACCCTCACGTTCTTGCTGGTCAGAGCGATGTTGATGGCGATACCGAGCCCGCATGTGCCCAGCCTTCAGGTCGCGTCCGTCGCTGCAGCAATCGGTTTCGTGCTTGGCGTGCTGGTGCCGCACTGGTACAGGCGCCACCACATAACGCAGCCGGAGAGGCCAACGGAACCCGAGCCCCTCCCCCCGATGGACTTGGTCACCCCGGACCGCAGGGGCGGCTGAGGTCTCTGGGGTGGGTACCTAGAGCATTTTCCGGCGAAGCGGACACCGGTTCGCCGCTAGAAAATGCGCCAGAACAAAAGGATAGAGCGTTTCTCGTGAACCCTTGCGAACGAAAAACGCTCTAACGGCCTGCGTCATGGCCTGCTCATCAGTTCCGCCTCGAAGAGACGGTAGTAGAGCATCGCGAGCGCGACGGCGAAGACGAAATCGAAGAGCGCGAACCAGAGAAGCCCCCTCAGCGCGGCTCCGCCGGTGAGGGCGACCAGCAGAAACAGCAGCGCCATCCCGAATCGCCCGAGAATGCCGATGACATTGGGCCAGCGCACCCGCACCGGATTCCACAAGCCGGGCAGGTAGAGCAGCGTCACCAGCAGAACCATACCGCCCCAGGCGCGCAGCCAGGCGACTGCGGTTTCCGGTGCAAGCCCCACGAAACCCGCCACTGTCAGCGGCGCGAAGATCGCGGCAAGGCCGATCAATACGTGCAGGACCAGATTCAGTCCCAGCACCCGCCTGTAGGTCGTCTCCCGCGACCTCGCTCGGGCTTGGGTCCAGCCGAGGGTCAAGCTCGGGTCCATGGCTCGTGTCTCCCTTGTTAGAAGGTCTTGAGGTAGGCCAGCAGATCGGCCTTCTCGTCGCCGCTTAATTCACGAGTGCCATAGTCGTGGCCGTCGTTGCCGTTGCCCGGCAGGCGGGTATCGAAGCAGAACAGGCCCGGTGGCGACGCCTCTCCCGGATCGCATGACTCCGAGACGAAGCCGCCCTTTTCGGCATCCACGATGTCGCCGCCGCGCAGGAAGGCGGCGGGGCGCTCCTCCGGCGGCTGGAGCAGATCGTGGAGTGTCGGCACCGAGCCGTTGTGCAAATACGGCCCGCGCAGCCAGAGACCGTCGAGCGGGTGATTGGCGTATCCGTCGGTCTTGACGAAATTCTCGAAGCCGAGGTGTTCGCGCTGCGCGTCGCGGAAGTCTTCGGTGTAGGAGTCCAGACGGTTGCGCTCCGTGCCGATGGCCTCGATGGATTCGACAAGGCCTAACCGCCCTCCCTCGAAGACATAGCCGGTCTCGCTCTGGTAGCCGTGGCATTCCGCGCAGACATCCATGTAGAGCGCCTTGCCGCGCGCGACCTCCGCGTCGTCCTGACGCGCGCGCAGCGGGCTAGGCGGCGGCTCCAGTCCATGCAGCCAGTCGGCCACGCGCTCGATGGCGCGGTGGTCGGCGGCGGTGGCGCTCTCCAGGTCCAGCCCCGCGCCGACGGCGGCGGAGAGGTTGCGCTCGCGCAGGCTGGGGTTGTTGCCGTCCCAGTGAAGCTGCATTCCCTCGCGCGGCCCCTGGAGGAAGACCGAGGGGAAGTCCGCCGTCCCGATCCGCTCATCCGGGCCTAGGTCGTGCAGCGGCTGGTTCATCTGAATCAGCTTGTAGGGGTTGAAGGTATCGACGCGCCCCGGCCCCCAGGCCGGTTGCTCGTCCAGCAGCGGCGCAAGCCGGCTGCGCTGCATCACCAGCCCCTCGCGTAGCTCCGGGATGATGTAAAAGCGCCAGAGAAGCCCTTCAAAAAAGCCGAGACGGCCGCTCGTCTCCTCGATGGCGGGAATCAGGGAATCGGGCGCAAGCCGCTCGTCGGCGGCGCTATCCAGCAGGAAGGCGATGAAGCCGTGCAGGTCGAGGTTGTTCGACGGCATACCGGCCACCACGGCCCGCTCACCGCCCGGCCACGGCACATCCTCCGGTCCTGCTTCCGCGTCGCGCCAAGTACCGGTATGGCAAACGGCGCAGTTGAACCAGGCTAGATCGACGCCGCTCACGGTGCTACGGGAAATGCCGATTGGCAGATCGCGCGGCTCTCCCTCGGCGTTCTCTTCGTAGAGAAATCCGAAGACGGAGTAGGGGCCTTCGCCGCGCTCGACGGCGGGCGCGAAAGTCTCCGGGTAGAGTTCCGGAAGCGCCTGCCAGACGCGGTAGGGCAGGCCGCTCGCCCGCTCCGCGCCGATAGAGCCGTACTTGAAGTGCTCCACCTCGTCGGCGTGGTGCGGCGTCGACTCCCCGCTGTAGCGGAACGCCAGGACCGCGCCGACCACGATTACGGCGAGCCCGATTACGAGCGCCAGGGTCAGAAGAATGGCGAGCGGCAGGGTGAGCCAGCGACGGTGGGAGCGGGCGGCCTCGACGGCGGTGAGGTGTTGGTTTTCGGACATGCTACACCTCCCCCGCTTGGGGCACGCGCAACTCCGGGCGGGCGCGGTAGATCCCCGCGATCTCCGCCAGCATGGCTTCGCGGCTGGGGTAGCGCGCTTCCTCGTAGCATCCCATCGGGTTCTTCGGCGCGTTCATCAGGCACTTGTTGCAGTAGGTGCAGGGCCGCTCCGGCTGGTCGCGCCCGGCTTGCCACTGCTTGACCAAGTCGGGATTGGCGAGCAGCGAACGCGCGATGGCGACCCCGTCGCAGGCTCCGCTCTCGATGGCGTCGCGCACGAAGGAGGCGGTCTGATAGCCGCCGGTGGTGATCACTGGAATTGAGACGGCTGCCTTGATCGCGCGCGCCTCGTCGAGGCTGATCCCCTCGATGGGCCGCCCGCGCTTCATTCGGTTCCAGACCAGCCGGAACGCCGGGCGCAGTGCCGGATAGCGGAAGAACAGGTAGTTGCGGAAGCCGTTCATCCCCGCCGAGATCATAGCGTCGTAGGTGATCGCGAGCGTTTCCAATGGCAGGTCGCCTGGCGGGTTGAGCGGATGCGGGAAGAGCGAGCCGGTCGAAACGTGGAGCGCGTCGACTCCCGCCGCCTCGCACCAGCGGGCGACCTGCACCGTGTCCGCCAGCGTGTTGCCGCGCCCTTCCGAGGGCAGGACGTTGTTATGCTCGATGGCGCTCAGCTTGACCTGAAGGTGGAAATCCCGGCCGACCCGGCTTCTGATCGCCTCGATCACTTCCAGCAGGAAGCGGGCGCGGTTGGTGAGCGAGCCGCCGTAGCGGTCCTCGCGGTCGTTGATCGCGGAACTGAGGAACTGCGTGAAGAGGTAGCCGTTGGCGGCGTGCAACTCCACCCCGTCCAGCCCCGCCTCGCGCGCCCGCCATGCCGCCCGCCCGAAGGCGTCCACCATCCGCGCGATCTCACCGCTTCCCATCGCCCGGCAGAGAAAACCGTGCAGCCCCTCCTTGCGGCTGGTGGAGCTGGGGGCCGGGCGGTGCTGGTTGTGCACGCCGGGCAGGTCCATCTGCCGCCCGGAATGGCTGAGTTGCATGATGAACTTGCAGTCGAAGCTGTGCACAGCCTCGCCCAGCTTTGCCCAGAGCGGAATGAAGTCGTTGCGGTGGATCGTGGCGTAACCGGCGATGATGCGCCCGTCCATCCGCACCGGCACGAAGGACGAGATGATGGCGCCGACGCCGCCCTTGGCGAAGCGGCATTCCCAGTTGATCCGCGTTTGGGTGAGCGAGCCGTCTTCGTTGTCGAAGCGGCCAGAGATGTTGGAACGGAACACCCGGTTCTTGACGGTCAGGTTGCGGAACGCCAGCGGCGTGAAGATCGGGTCCTGCGTCATGACGCCTGCCTCTCTCTCTCCTGGTCCAAGGCCGCGCTTTCCCAGACCGCACTCAACAGACGCGGCACCCAGGCGTGCGCGGGGCAGCGGCTCCAGCTTGTCGTCATGAAGGCGACGTCGTGGCGCAGGCTCCGGTCGCGTGCCCGCTCCAGCCGGAACAGAACGAGTGTACCGGGCCGGAAAGACCCCTCCTCCATCGACCCGGCGGCGGTGGCCTGGCGAACTATGCTGTTGGGCGCGGCAAGGCAGCGTGAGGCCGCTTCCGCCGATGGTATCCGCCGCAGCGCGCCGGGATGCTGGGCCAGCGCGCGCATCCGCTCGAAGGCGCGGACCAGGTTGTGCACGGCGATGGCGGTCGTATGCAGCGCCGCCAAATCGTTTTCCGCTCGTTCGGCGAGGCGTTGCCGCGCCAACTCAATGCGCCCGGTCATCCGCCAGAGCGCTTGCCGCAGCGGGTTGTTCGAGCGTGCGGCGGCATCCAGCAGGCGGGCGTCTTCGAAGCTCTCGGCATTCGCCGCATAGTCCGGCACAAAGAGACGGCCAAGCACCTCCTGCACCAGTGGGCCGAGAGGCCGCTCTTCCGACTGTCCAAGAACGTAATCGGCCAACGTTTGAAGCTGTGCGCCGGGACAGGGCGGTTGAAGCTTGTCGAGCCGTTCTTCCAAGGCGTTTTGGGCGGGGGAGGGGCGGTCCGGCCCATGCGGCGCGACGGCCGGAAAGGGCTCGCCGTCGAGCGCCAGCACCCGCCGGATGCGGCGCGCGGCGATCCGGTTGAACAGCGGACCCTTGGAGGTGAAGTCCCGGTCCAGGCGCTGGTCCCGCGACATAGCGAGGATCGTGCCGGGCTCGTCCACGATAAGTAGGTCGAGGGTGCCGGGAATCCGGAATGTTCTGCTCATGGCGGTCAGCCTTCCGCCTTCGCCCAGGGGAAGAAAATGTTGCGCGTATCGGCGAAGTGCGTGCGCAACTCCGGGCAGTGGCGCTCCATCACCGTGCGCATCGAGTTGTCCTGCACCCAGGCGAAGCCCGCCGGGGTATAGACCTCCGGTCGGAAATCGTCGGTGAAGAAGCGGTCGCTCTTCAAGCGGCGCGAAGCCATCAGGATGAAGATGCGAAACGCCGTATCCGAGAAGCCGAAGCCGGGCGGCGTTCCGTGCCCGGCGTTCTTGGTTTCGGCGAGCGTGCCCACCAGCAGGTCCACGTCCTCCACGCTATCGTAAACTTCGGCCAGTTCGCGCTGCCACTCGGGATCGTCGGTCAACTCCTCGAAACTTTGCGGCACATAGCATTCGGTGCGGCGGCGGAAGTCGCAGTAGCGCGGCACGCCGTGCTCCCGGTCCCTCAGCACGTCGATGGCGGCGAGGTCCAGGAAGACGCCCTTCGCATCCAGGCGGTCGAGACGGCGCAGCCCGTTCGGGAAGTTGTGCAGGACCAGCGCACCGGGATGGCTGGTGCAGAGCGAATAGACGACGTCGTCGAAGGCGACCTTGTCATAGACGTCGCGCACTTCGCCGCCCGCCACGCCTGCCAGGTCGGAACGGTGGACCTCTACATCGTCGTCGCGGCGGCGGAAGGAATAGTCGTCCGGCATCAACGAGTGCAGCCGGTAGACCGCGCCGAACTCCTCGGTCATCGCATAGGGCGCGCTGTGATGATCGGCTGGAGAGCCGGGGACGCCGGACAGCACCTCACCGTCGCCGACGCGCCCGAAGGCCTTGTTGTACTGCTCGCCCAGAACGCCCCAGAAGTTGCCGCGCATCGCCATGCGGCCCTCCGGCGAGTTCATCAGCGCGGGTGTCCACTCGACGGTGTGAATCTTCGCCATCAGCGCTGCGTTGACCAGCCGCGCCTTCTGAAACAGCCATTCGCCGGAGGCCGTTGGATGATCGGCCCGCAGGCGATCGACGACGGCGTTATGCTCGTGGACGAACAGGCGATGCAACACCGACAGCCCCACCCACCAGTTGCCGTTGACCCCCGCAAGTTCGAGGTTCTTGCTCGGCTTGCCGCGCACGGTCTTGTCCTCGATGGGAAGCGAGCCGTCCTCTTGCAGTCCGAGCTTGCCGTCCTCGCGCAGCTTCCCGGTGGCCGGATCGGTGCGGACCAGCTTCTGGCGTTCCAGCGAGGAGCCATAGATCTGCGAGCCGTCCCACCAAGCGGTCTCCACGTTGGCATAGGCCGCGGGGCGGCCCTCGTCCTCGGGGTGGCGCTTGTCGGGGCGAGCGCGCAGCACGGTCATGTGGTCTTCGGGCCAGTCGTCTCCCTCTGGCAGCGGTATGTCGTGCGGCGGGATGCTCTTATCGTTGGACCCGTGACTCAACCAGTCGTGCACCATGAACTGAATCCAGGCGGCGGCGAGCACGTTGAGATGCGGTACCGGAACGAACTCCCGCCGTGCCATTAGCTTGCTGCTGACCAATCGGGGGCTCGGCTCATAGAGCCGGGGTTCGCTCTCGCCGAAGCAATCCTGGAGCGGCATGTTGCGCCCAAAGCGGGCACCCGCCATGCCCATCCAGGGCGCGGAGAGGTCATTATAGCTGCCGTCGGCGGTACGGGCGCCGCGAACGTCGAGGCCATCGGGCGGCGGCGCATTCGGGGGAACGGTCTGCGTATCCGTGAGGTTCCAGCGCCGCAGGTTGACGCGGTGGCCCAGGATCATCGCCAGCCCTACGAAGAACGGCCAGCGGTACCATACCCGATTTCTGCCAAGGCGGCGCGCAAGGGCGCCAAGAAGTCGATCGTACCATGCGACCCGCATCGCTTTCCCCCTTTACCATTAGAGAGATGCTATGCGCAGCGCGTCAAATAATGCAATATATGAATATGAAGCCGAGCACATTTTTACTGCGGACAGACCTATTCGTTAACATTTTCTTAATATTCAACAACAGTTTGATAGAAATTTATTGACACTTCGCAAGAGCCCGGCTTCGACCATGGGGGATGGATGCGGACAGCTTAGTCTGCGGCCGGATGGGGTTCACCGGGTACGATGGGAGACTGAAAAGATGGACGAGACGACCACGAAGACCTTGCAGCAAGTCTTGGCGGATGCGGGCGCATACCAGGGAGCAATCGACGGCATACGCCGCCCGGCAAGCGATGCGGCGGTGGATGCCATGCTCGAAGCCCGTGCGGCCGAACTTCCCGAGGAGATCAGCACCTGGCCTTCAGGCCGGCGAGCGGTCGCGTGCTTGCAACTCGGTTGCCGGGATCACGAGATCGAGGTGGGGCCGATCGATGGCCTATGGGGGCCGCAAACGGACTTCGCAGCCGATGTGCTGACGGAGTTTTTCGAGACTGGTGCGCTGCCGGGGCCCTGGCGCGACCAGCCGGTATCGGAGGTCAATCCCAACCGGTGGCCTCCGGAAACTAGGCTGCGGGACGTCTTCGGCCCGCCTGGCGAGGCCCCGCTGGTCATCGTACCGTGCCCTTGGCGGCTGCGTTTGTCCTGGGACCCGGAAACGGTGGTGAGCGGAATCTCCTGCCACGAACGCGTCTCCGAGAGCTTGCAGCGCGTCTTGCAGCAGGTGTACGACCATTACGGTGAGGATCGGCTTTACACGCTGGGGCTGGACCGCTATGGCGGCTGCTTCAACCGCCGCAGGAAACGGGGCGGAACAAGCTGGTCCACTCATGCCTGGGGAATTGCCATAGACTGGGATCCAGACCGGAACAAACTGCGTTGGGCCCGCGACCGCGCTCGCTTGGCCCGCCCCGAATACGACGCGTGGTGGGGGATCTGGGAGGAAGAGGGCTGGGTTAGCCTGGGGCGCAGCCGGAACTTCGACTGGATGCATGTCCAGGCGGCCAAACTGTGATCGCTAATTAATTCCGAAGCGGATCGACGGAGCGCGGGCGCGGAGGTGGGCGATGACGACGCAACTCGTGACACTCATCGGCGGCAGCGGCTTTATCGGCCGCGCGCTGGCCGCGCGGTTGCTGAGCGCGGGGTGCGGGGTCCGGGTGGTCGCCCGTTCGGCCAGGGCGGAGGATCTTCCCGATGGGGCGGAACCGGTGCAGGCGGACGTGCGCAACGAGGCGGCCATGGCCGATGCGATGGCTGGATCGGACGCGGTCGTCTACCTGCCGGGGCTCGTCCAGGCTGCGCGTGCCTCCGACTACTGGGCGCTGCACCACGACGCCCCGAAACACTGCGCCGAACGCGCCCGTTCGGCGGGTATCC
This sequence comes from Rhodovibrio sp., assembly GCA_007127165.1. Classification (GTDB taxonomy): domain Bacteria; phylum Pseudomonadota; class Alphaproteobacteria; order Kiloniellales; family Rhodovibrionaceae; genus SKZV01. The sequence goes on from SKZV01000345.1 coordinate 24,857, forward strand.
GCACCTTCGTGTTCTTCTCCGCAATGGGTGTCGCGCCTGACGCCCCGTCGCTGGCCGACCGCACCAAGGCGGAGGGGGAGGCGGCAGTGCGCGCCGCCTTTCCCGAAAGCAGCATCGTGCGGCCCAGCTTGGTCTTTGGCCCGGACGATCATTTCGTGCGTTCAACGGCACGAATGCTGCGGAGTCTGCCGGTGTTCCCCTTGATCGGCGGCGGTCGCACGCGCTTTCAACCGCTGCATCTCGACGACATGACGGCGGCGCTGGCAGCCTTGCTGACCCGTGAATCGGTGCGTGGTCGGACGTGGGAACTCGGCGGCACGGCGATCTATAGCCTGCGCGAGCTCGTGGTGAGGATTCGCGATGCCGGGAAGCTGCGCACCCGGCTCGTGGGCCTGCCGTTCCCGCTTGCCATGCTGCTTGCGTCCGCCTCGGAAATGCTGCCCAACCCGCCGCTCATCCGCGACCAGGTGCGATTGCTGCGCACCGACAAGGTCGTCGGCGGGGTGAGCGCGACGCTGCACGACCTTGGCCTGCGTCCCCAGCGGTTCGAGGACCACTTGCCCGAGTTGGTGCGCGCGGCCTTGAGCGAAGCGTGAATGGCTTTGACGTGCGGCGAGCTACCCCTAATCCATCTGCAACATCGGTGCTGGGGCGTCAGCCGCCGGGAGCGATGCTCCTCCGGTTTGCAGCAATGGGGCGAACATCCGCCGGTACTGTCCAGGGGCGAGGCCTGTCCGTTGCCGGAACAGCCGCCGGAAGAACGAGGCATTCTCGTATCCCACTTCGTCCGCGATCTCGTCCACCGGCAGGGCGGTCGTCTCCAACAGGCGCTTGGCCTCTTCGATCCGGAGGTTCTGCAAGTAGTCGATCAGGCTCATCCCGGTCGCGGTCTTGAAGCGCCGCTTCAGGCTGCGTTCCGGCAAGCCGGACGCCGCGACGACGCCCGCCACCGGTCGCGCCTCGTGGAAATGCTGCGCCAGCCAGGTTTCGCAAAAGCGGACCGCCGAGTCTGCGTGCGGCTGTCGGCGGATCAGGCTTGTGTAAGGCAATTGCCCCTCGCTGTGCCACTTTAGCAGGTAGACCTTGGCGATCCGCAGCGCTTCGCCGGGACTGCAATGCCGGGAGATGATGTGAAGGGCCAGGTCGTGCCACGAGGTGGTGCCGCCCGCGGTGACGATGCGCCCCGAGGGATCGGCGAAGACCAGATTGGGTTCCGGCCGGAAGCGGACGTCGGGGTAGTGGGTGCGGAAGAGGTCCGCATAGCCCCAGTGCGAGGTCGCCTCCCGTCCTTTCAGAAGTCCCGTTGCCGCCAGCATCACGGAGCCGGAGCAGGCAGAATAGAGGTAGCGTCCGAGCGTGTAGCGGGTGCGGATCCAGGCCAGGAGTTCGGGGTAGCGCTCGCGCATCGCGTCGTCGGGCGCGAGCCACAGTTCCGGGATGATGATGAGATCGCCGTCAGGGTCTTCGTCGACCCCGGCGTCGGGGACGACGGGGATGCCATTGCCGCAAGTGAAGGGCCTTCGGGTCGGGGAGACGACACTGGGGCGGATCGGCCGGGTGCCGGGTTCTCTATCCACAAGCTGGTGCCAGATACTGCCGCTGGCCGCCAGCACGTCGACCATGCCGTAGAGCGCCGACCCCGCCGTCTCGGGGACGGCGACGATCAGGGCCTCTACCCTGGAGGCGGAGCAATGCGTCATGAGCTGAACTCCAGTTCGTGGCACGAACGGACCAGTCTTGACGAGAATCGATCTGCTGGCTGGGGAAGTCCACGGCTAATTTGAGATCGTCCGCCGCCGCTGCCTTTTATCGCGCACGACGGGCAATTTCGAACCCCCAAACGATGGAGATCGACATGACGGCACAAAACGCGGCTGAACAGCAGCCCACCATGATGAACGGTCTGAGTGTGCAAGGCGTCTTTGACACGGTGAAGGCGATCGAGGCGGACGGCGGACTGGCGCGCTTCCAGTTCCGCGCCCGCAACCGCTGGATCGGCGGTGGGGTCAATCGCTCCACGATCCGCGACTTCTACGGCGCCGGTCGGGAAGACGACTCCCGCATGGCCGCCTTCGAGTTCACGAACGGAGAGCCGCCCGTCCTGCTGGGCGATAACGAGGGCGCCAATCCGGTGGAGTTCCTGTTGCACGCACTGGCGGGCTGCGTAACGACGACCTTCGTGCTCCATGCCACCGCGCGCGGTATCGCGATCCAAGAGCTGTCCACCGAGCTTGAAGGGGAGCTGGACGTCCGGGGGCTGCTGGGCCTGGATGAGACGATTTCCCCCGGCTATGAGCGAATCCGCATCCGGATGTACGTCCGCGCGGACTGCACCGACGCGGAACTCGATGAACTGTTGAGTTATACCCGCGAGCACTCGCCGGTGTGCAACACGGTCTGCCGACCGGTGCCGGTCATGATCGAAAGAGCGAACGCCTGAGTCTTCGGTCCCTGTCCGGCAGATGTCTCGCTCCCCGTCGCCGCCATCGCGGCGCGCGGGGAGCCTGAGACGACCGAGCACTAAAAAGGAGGAAATTATCTCTCATGTGACGTCCGTCACTCCTCTCTCTAATGTGATGAGCAATAAATATCCTGCACAAGACAAGTTTGGAACCAACGTTACTTAATGGAGATGGTGCGATGACTGAAGTTGCGTTTCGCGTTGCCGAAAATCGCCCCTGGTTCAAGATTATCGGCAAACACTGCATGACCATGTTTCACCGTATGTTGGATGAGTGGGATGAGCGCCGCGCGATTGCCCAGTTACAATCCTTCGACGATCGAATGCTGCGCGATATCGGCCTGACTCGCGGCACCATCCGCGCCGCCGTGAAGGGCCAGATCGATCGCCTCTAACCTGCAGCCGGCGAGCCCTAGTCCTGACACGCCGCGCCTTCCGGCAACCTCATGAACCGGACGGCGCGGTGCGACAATTTACGCTCTAGCGCCGCGCCGCTCGCGCATTCTCCTCGATTGCCAGCGTCCTCAGATCACTCAGCACTAGCCGCGGGTCCATGTAATCCAGGTTGTAGATGTTGCGGACCCAGCCGCTGCTGTCGATCAGGTAAAGCCGGAGTTGATGCGAGAGTGGCCCGTAAGCGTCGTCGGGATCCGCCTTTTCAAGGACTGCCTGATCGTAGGCGGTCAGAAGAGGCTCGATCTCCGCGCGTCCGGCAGTGGTCAGAAACGCCCAGGAGCGCGTGCCGTCGGCGGCCATAGCGGAGGCATAAGCCGACATCACCTCCGGCGTGTCGTGGTCCGGATCGAAGCTGAGGGAGATGAAACGCACCACCTCGCGCAGCCGCTCGTCCTGAAGTGCTTCGGCGCGCAGATCATGAAGAAACAGGGTCGCCATCGGGCAGACGTCGGCACAGCGCGTGTAGATGAAGCTCAGCACCGTGAGCTTCCCATCAAGCAGCGAACTCAGCGCCAGATCGCGCCCGTCGGTGTCGAGAACGCGGCCGTCCGCGGCTGGCTTGATCCTTGGAAGGCGG
>SKZV01000097.1 GCA_007127165.1 Rhodovibrio sp.
CAGCCGTCGAGCGCCACGCAGAGGTGCGCGAAGCCCGGACCCAGGCGGTTGGCGACGTCGGCGATGCGAAGCTGAACCCCTCCCGGCGCAAAGGTGGGAAAGACGTGCAGGACGCGTAGCGGCGCGCTGGCGCTCATCGGTGGCTCGGGCCCGCCGATCCGGTCGGAGTCACGGGCGGTGGCGGTGGCGGTGGTGCCTTCCATCACTTCAGCGCGCTCCTTCGGACCACAGGATGACCCGCATGGTCTGCAACACGATCGCCAAGTCGAACAGGATAGTGAAGTGCTTGATATAGAACAGGTCGTATTGGAGCTTTTGTTTCGCATCCTCGACCGAGGCGCCATAGGGATAGTTTAACTGCGCCCAGCCGGTAATGCCCGGTTTCACGCTGTTACGCTCCCGGTAGAACGGGATCTGCGCGGCTAGCTGCTCCTCGAAGTAGGGCCGCTCCGGGCGCGGACCGACAAAGCTCATCTCGCCCTTCACGACATTGATGAGCTGCGGCAGCTCGTCGATACGGGTCTTGCGGATGAAGCTGCCGACACGGGTAACGCGCGGATCGCCGACCTGCGCCCACTGCGGCGCGCCCGCGGCCTCGGCGTCGTTGCGCATGGAGCGGAACTTGATGAGCACGAAGGGGCGGCCATTCTGGCCCCCGCGCTCTTGGCGATAGAACACCGGGCCGGGGCTTTCCAGCCGGATCGCCAGCGCCGTCAGCAGCATCAAGGGTAGCGCGAAGGCGAGGAGACCGAGGCTGGCGGCAAGATCGAAGCCGCGCTTGGCCGTGCGGTGGAGGCGAGAGGCCCGGAAGCCCTCGGAGTAGAGGAACCAGTTCGGCGAAAGCGCGTCGATGTCGACGCGTCCGGTCGCGCGCTCGGAAAAGGTCTGGTAATCGCTCAGCTTCATGCCGTTCAGCCGCGAGCGGATCAGCGCGTCCAGCGGCAGATTTCCCCGACGGTCCTCCAGGGCCATCACGATTTCTTCGATGCCGTGCTCGTAACAGAAGTTCGTCAGGTCGTTGGGGAGTGAGATGACGCGCTGGCGATCCACCTCGATATCCACCGGCTCCAGCTTGATGAAGGCAAAGACGACAAAGCGGCTCGCGTGCCCGCCGTTTTCCAACTCTTGCAGCCGGGCGGCGTTGGTCCCGCTGCCGATCACCAGCACGCGGCGCTTCAAATGCGCCATATTGGCGATTCGCAGGAACGCGACGCGGCCGGTAAAGACCGCCGGAACCGCCGCGACCATCGCCAGGCCCAGCGTTTCCGGCAATACCCGGATGACATCGAAAACATAGACGATGGCGCTGTAACCGACGAAGGCCAAGACGAAAGCGGCCACGATGCGCAGCAAGAGATCCAAATATCCGTGTGCCAGATGCCAGCTGTAGAGACCCAGGGAGAACATCATCAGGAGGATCAGGCCGCACACGACGACGATGCCGGCGACGCCCAGGGCGGCGGACCCCTCGCCTGAAGGCGCGGCAATTAGGCTCTCGGCGGGATAGGCCCAGGCGTGCATGACCGCAAAGGCAGCCAGCAGCAGCCCGGCTTCGAAGATCGCCAGAACGGCAAGTGGCAATGAAAAGCGGTTCGACATCGTCCTATTCCCTCTTCAAAGCTCTGCCGGGGCATGGGCGTGCCGGACGCCATTCCCCTCATGCACGCTCTCCAAGAAACCGGCGAACATCAGAAGCGCCCAGATCGGCTGGCTGTGATCGCGCAGGCCGGACATGTGCTGATCGAGGAAGCGCGCGATCGTGCGTTCCTCGAAATAGCCGGTCTCCATCAGTGGCCCGTGGCGCAGCTTGGCGTTCACCTCGTTGCGCAGCGGTCCCCGGAACCACTCGGCGAGCGGGACGCCGAAGCCCATTTTCGGGCGATAAAGAATGTCCTCCGACACCAGGGGCTCCAGCGCCTTCTTGAAGACGTATTTGCCCTCGCGCCCTTTCAGCTTGCACTCAGCGGGCAGCCGGCAGGCCCACTCGACGAAGGGGTGGTCCAGGATCGGAACGCGAACCTCCAGGGCATGGGCCATGCTGGCCCGGTCCACCTTGGTCAGGATGTCGCCGGGCAGGTAGGTTTTCATGTCCAGGTACTGGATGCGCGAAAGATGATGCTCCGTGGGCGCGCGCTCCATGATCTCGCGGAACCGCTCGATCGTGCGGTAGCCCTGGAGTTCGCTCTTGAAGCTGTCGGAGTAAAGCTCTTCGCGCAGGCTGTCGCTGAGGATCGAGACGCTGTGGAAATAGCCCTCGGCGCTGGAACGGGCGACGGCTTGCAGCGTCGATTTCGCGCGCAGCGGTTTCGGCGCCCAGTCCAGCTTTGGATAGGTCCGCCCCAGCATCCCGAACAGCGGGCCGCGCAAGGCTTGTGGCATGCGCTGGCGCACCAACTCTTCGTAGTGGTGCCAGCGGTGACGGCGATAGCCCGCGAAAACCTCGTCCCCACCGTCGCCGGAGAGCGCGACCGTAACGTGGCGGCGCGCTTCCTCGCAGACCCGGTAGGTGGGAATCGCGGAGCTGTCCGCGAATGGCTCGTCGTAGATGCCGGGTAGGTC
>SKZV01000069.1 GCA_007127165.1 Rhodovibrio sp.
AGAGAGGAAGCCCTCCGCCAGGGTATTGCAGGGTTTGTACAGGATCTGCTCGCGCAGTTTCGCCCATGGCCGTTCGATCCCGCCCAGATCTCCGTGCCTGTCCAGGTCAACCATGGTGAGCTGGACACGCTCGTGCCCATCGCATACAGCCACCAGATCGCCCAACGGATCCCAGGTGCAGACTTCAGCGAACTCACCGGGCACGGCCACATGTCGGTGATGTACGAGTGGCCACGCCTCATCTCGGAGTTTCTCCAGTCGGTGAGCCCAACGGCAGACTCCTAACTTCCCTGTTCAAGCAGAACGGGAACCGTTTCCCGGGGGTGGGGTCAGGCACGCCATGAACCTGAACGAGATCCTGCGGAAGGGCATGAACGCCTGCCTGGGTCACCAGGACCTGGCTGCCCTTATCAAGGTACTAGCGTGGAGGCGCCTGACCTGACCTCACGGTCTTAAGGTGAGACATCATGAAAACAACAGCGTCTGCAGACGGAACCAGAATTGCCTTCAGGCAGACAGGAAGCGGGCCGCCGCTGGTTCTGGTGCACGGTATTCTCAGCGACCATACGCGCTTTGGCCCGCTATTGCCTTTCCTTGAGCCGCATGCCACGATTTTCGCCATGGATCGGCGCGGGCGCGGCGCCAGCGGCGACCATGCCGAATACGACGCCTTCCGGGAGTTCGAAGATATCGCGGCGCTGGTCGATTCGGTCGCTGATGCCACCGGTGCCGCCGTCACCCTTTACGGCCACTCGTCCGGTGCGGCGCTTGCGCTCAACGCTGCTGTGCTGACCCCGCACGTGCGGCGGCTTGCGCTCTACGAGCCGGCCATTTCCGGCGGGAATCTCTTCCCGGCAGGCCTTCCCGAACGGCTTGAGGCGCTCTTGGCCGAAGGCAACCCTGAGGCGGTCGTGGAGACGTTTTGCCGCGAGGTTCTGAAGTTTAGCGACGAGCAGCTCGAGGCCTTCCGCGAGCAGCCTTCATGGCCAGCTCGCGTGGCTGCCGCGCACACCCTCCCGCGCGAGATGCGGATACCGCCGGAAAGGCTGTTCAATCCAGAGCAGGCAGCCAAGATCACCGCCCCGGTTCTCATCTTGCTGGGAGCCGACTCCCCACCCGGCTTCAAGGCCAACGTGGAGACGGTTCAGGCCTCACTGCCTGATGCGCGCATCGCCCTGCTCGACGGGCAGGGGCACAGCGGGGACATCTTCGCACCTCAGGAAGCCGCGGGCGCGCTGCTTGCCTTCTTGCGCGAGGAGCGCCGGCCATAAGACCAATTCGACACAGCTGACCGACCGCGAAGGGAGCGATGACATGACAGAGGCCAAGGATGCAACACTGAGCAAAGCGGTTTCCCGTGACGGCACCGAGATCGGCTACTTCACGACCGGTGAGGGCCCGCCGCTCGTTCTCGTCCACGGCGCCCTCGGCGACCACACGCGCTGGCGTGTGCTGCGGCCCTATCTGGAGCCGCACTTCACCGTACATGCGATGGACCGGCGGGGGCGCGGCGCCAGCGGAGACCACCCCGACTACGACCCGGCCCGTGAGTTCGAAGATGTCGGCGCCGTGGTAGATGCGGTCGCCGACGCCGCCGGCTCGCCGGTCGCGGTGTACGGCAACTCCATCGGGGCGAGCTTCGCGGTCGGGTCAGCGACGCTGACCGACAACATCCGCCGGCTCGCGCTGTTCGAGCCGCCCGCCGGCCCGTTGGCGAAGCTCAAACCCCCCGGTTTGCAGGAGCGGCTGGACGCCCTGCTGGCAGCCGGCGACCGCGAGGGCATCCTCGAGGCCGCCTACCGGGAAATCGCGGGGCTGTCCGACGCCCAGATCGACGAGCTGCGCGCCCAGCCAGAATGGCCCAACCGCCTCACCGCCGCGCACACCGTGCCCCGGGAGCTCGCCACGCCTTTCGAGCGGCTGTTCGACCCCGAGCAGGCGGCGCAGGTGGCCGCGCCCGCCCTCGTGCTCGTCGGCAGCGACACACCCGAGGCCTTCCAGGCCAGCGCCGAGGTCGTGGCGGCCGCGCTGCCGGACGCGCGCGTCGCGGTCCTCGAGGGGCAGGGCCACGGCGCCGAGATGTTCGCGCCCGGGGTCGTCGCCGAGGCGATGCTCGACTTCCTGGTCGGCCGGGCGCTGCCCAACGGCGAGGGACGGGCGAGGGCGAGGCGGTGACGCGGGTGTCCAAGCGGGAGCAGTACCAACGGCTGCTGGAGCACGTCGTCGGGTACCACGCGTCGTGGTTCGTCGACATCGGCCTCAAGGCAGGGCTGTTCCGCGCCATCGCAGCCCATGACCCCGGTGTCGGTGAGGACGAGCTCGCCAAGCGCCTGAATGTCGAGGCCCGATACGTCGGCGTGTGGTGTCGGGGCGCGTATGCATTCGCCTTGCTGGACTGGGACGAGGCGACGGGCTACCGGTTGGCGCCTCATATGGCGTCCCTGCTGCTGGACCCGACGGATCCGCACTTCTGCGGTGGCCGGATCCAGTTCGCCACCGCGCTGTACCAGGACTACCTCGCGTTCCCCGACCACCTCCGCACCGGGGACATCTGGCCG
>SKZV01000050.1 GCA_007127165.1 Rhodovibrio sp.
CGCCGCACCGGTTCGAGGCGGGGACTCCGGCCATCGTGGAGGCTATTGGTTTGGGCGCGGCGGCCGACTATATGGACGCTTACGGGCGCGAAGCCATCGCGGCGCACGAAGAAAGCCTGCTCGCCTACGCCACCGAGCGGCTGACCGAGATCGACGGTCTGCAGATCATCGGCACTGCGGCGGACAAGGGGGCCATCGTCTCCTTCATCATGAAGCAGGCGCACGCGCACGACGTGGGCACGATCGTCGATCGCGCGGGCGTGGCGATCCGCGCCGGGCACCACTGCGCCCAGCCGACGATGGAGCGCTTCGGCCTGAGTTCGACCGTGCGGGCGTCCTTTGCGATGTACAACACCCACGGCGAGGTGGATCAACTCGCGGACGCGCTGCATGCCGTGCAGGAGATTTTCGGCTAATGCTCGACGAACTGCGCGAACTTTATCAGGAAGTCATCCTCGACCACGGCAGGCACCCGCGCAACTTCGGGTCGCTGGAAGGCTGCAACCACATGGCGCACGGGCATAACCCGATGTGCGGCGATACGCTGGTGGTGTACCTCAAGGTGGGCGAAAACCGCGTGATCGAGGGTGCGACCTTCAAAGGCCAGGGGTGCGCCATCTCTGTCGCTTCGGCGTCGATGATGACCGATATTCTTATGGGCAAGACCGCAGAAGAGGCGGAAACGCTGTTCCACGCCTTCCATGAGATGTGCACGCGCGACGATGCTCCCCTGCCCGAAGGTGTGGACGAGGATGCGCTGGAGCGCTTGCAGGTGCTGTCCGGCGTACGTGAATTTCCGGTGCGGGTGAAATGCGCCACCCTGGCATGGCACACGATGGATGCGGCCATGCAGGGCAAGGAAGAAATTTCAACCGAATGACGGCCAATCGAGCCGAGACGGTTTTGAAGGAGAAGTGACGATGGACCCGATGTTCGGCATGCCGACCGACCCGGAGGAAACCGAGGGTCTTACAGCGACCGCCGGTCAGCCGTTGGATGCGGAGACGCCGCGCGCCGACGAAGAAACGGTGATCGCGGCCATGCAGCAGGTCTATGATCCCGAAATCCCGGTGAACATCTACGACCTTGGCCTGATTTACGATGTGAAGCATCACGAGTCCGGCGACATCGACATCCAGATGACCCTGACCGCCCCTGCATGCCCGGTGGCTGGCGAAATGCCTCAGATGGTGGCGGACGCGGTGTCGATGGCCGACGGTGTCGGCAAGGTGACGGTAACCCTGACATGGGAGCCGCCCTGGTCGATGGAGTTGATGAGCGAGGACGCCAAGACGGCGTTGGGCATGTTCTGAATACTGCCCCTCGAAATCACGATGCGAATGAGTTACATTACGGTATGGTCGAACTTCGCCCGCCTGAATTTTAACAGCGTGGGCGAATCGCGCCTGCCGGGACTTTAGAGGACGAAAGGGAGCGCCATGGCTGGCTTCGCGATGATTTCCCTTACCGACGCTGCGGCCGACAGAATCCAGCATCTGGTAGGTCAAAGCGACCGCCCGGTGCTTGGCCTGCGGATCGGTGTGCGGACCAAGGGGTGTTCCGGACTGAGCTACTTCTTTGAGTATGCCGAGGAAAAGAAAGCGACCGAGGACGAAATCGAGGACAAGGGCGTAAAGCTGTTCATCGAGCCGACTTCCGTCATTTTCCTCTTTGGTTCCGAGATCGACTACCGGGAAGGCAAGCTGGAAAGCGGCTTCGTCTTCAACAACCCGAACGAAAAGGGCCGTTGCGGCTGCGGCGAGAGCTTCACCGTTTAACCGCTCCCCGGCCCATTCCCCTCGCCCCGGCCCCGCCGAAACACGAGCAGGTGGGACGCCGTAAAATTCAGCACCAGTCCCGCGACGGACCCTGCGGCGACCCCCAATGCAGGGTTCGCCGCCACGAAAGGCAACGTGGCGACCATGACGGCGTAGGTTCCGTAATTCGCTATCGCCCCCGAGGAGTTGGCGGTGACATAGCGTCCCCACTCCCGCACAAAGGCTGTGGAGCGGCGGTCGCGAAACGCGAGGTGACGGTTGACGATCCACGTCACCGTCACCGCGACCATGAACGACACCACGCGCCCGAGATAGAGCCCCAGACTGTCCAGAACGAGCCAGAGCACGGCTACGTCCGCCACGAATCCAAGCGCCCCCGCGATACAGAACGCGAGGAAGCGGAAGCTGGTCATCCGCCGAAGCCGCTCCGAGCGCGCCCAGGCCCGCTCCACAGCCACCGCGGCGCTAACGCGTCTCATCCTGGCCGAACCCGTATGTGTCGCGCACCAGATAGATCGGCCGCCCCTTCACCTCCTGATAGGTGCGGCCAAGGTACTCGCCGATAATTCCCAGGGTGAGAAGCTGCAAGCCGCCCAGGAAGAGCACCACCACCATCAGCGAGGCGTAGCCCGGCACGTCGCTGCCGTAAATCAGCGTCCGAGCGATCAGGAAGACGGCGTATAGGAAAGAAACCACCGCGATCATGGCGCCAACGTAAGACCAGACCCGCAGCGGAACGGTCGAGAAGGAGGTCATGCCGTC
>SKZV01000309.1 GCA_007127165.1 Rhodovibrio sp.
CTGGCGGCGTGCTTCCGTCCCGTCGCCACAGGCGGCGGCGTTGCGGGCGCGCGCCGTCAACAGCCGGTACAGCACGCTCGACGGCAGCAGGTCGACCTCCTCCCCGGCAGCCGCGAGGCACTCCGCCGCCTTCACATCGTCCTGCGCCAGCTCCGCAAGGCGCGCGTGCTGCAACCGAATCTCCGCCAGCAAGGCCGTGCGCGCCGCCGACCCCGGCTGGATCGCCGTCATCGCCTCTTCGGCCTTCTGCAAGTGGTGGCGCGCCTCGCGGTAAGCCCCGCGCCCGCGCGCCAGCCGCGCCGCCGCAAGGATCGCGTCGACCGCGCATCCGCTTTCGCCCGCCCCTTCGTGGTGGATCGCCAGCCGCAGGGACGTCTGCTCGTCCTCGACGCCGCCTTCCTTGATCATCGCGACCATGCGCTTGTGAATCGCCGTCCGCCCGATGCTCGTCATCGCCTCCACGACCGCGCGCCGCTCGTACTCGCGGCGGACCCGGAACCGCCCGCCGCCGCCCTCCGCCTCGATCAGGGCGGCTGCATCCAGGTCCCGCAGCCCCGCCGCGAGCCGATCCGCCCGCAAGGTCAGCACCCGGTTCAAGTCCGCCTCGCCCATCGGGACGGCGGCAATCGCCAAGACGTCGAGGATGCACCGCGACTCGGGCCGCAGGGGAGCAAGCCGTTCGGCAAGGTGGCGCTGAACCTGCGCCGGAGCGCGAAGGTCGCCGTTGCCGCTGCCGGAGGTTTTCAGGACGCTCCAGGCAAGCTCCTTCGCCACCATCGGATTGCCCTCGGCCATCGCCTCGATCTCCGGGACGACCTGCGGCGGTAGCGCCTTTCCCAGATTGCGGAGCGTTGTGTTGACGATACTCCGCACCGCACGCGCCGACAGGCCGGGAAGTTCCAGAACCTCGACCTCGGGCGTTCGCGGCGCTAAGATCTCGCGAAGATCGCCAGCCGCGCCCTCGCCGTTCCAGGCCGCCAGGACGCGCAGGTTCAGCACCTCCGCCCGGCGCAGGCAGTACCCCAGGAGCCAAAGCGAGGCCGGGTCGAGCGCCTGGGCGTCGTCCACCAGCAGCACGGTCGGCTGCCGCTCCCCAAGCTCCACCAAAACACTCTCCAGCGCGCGGGCGATGCGATGCGGCGGTTGCGTATCCTCCGGTTCGGCGTCGATGCTCGCGTCCATCAAGCGCCGCAGTTCCGCCATTGCCGACTGCTCGCCCCGCCCGTCGCCGCGTTCCTCACGGCGGGCGTCGCGGGAGCGCCTGGAGAGCGCGCCGACGACCTCCATCCAGGGGGCCAGCGACAAATCCTGTTCCTGAACGCAGCCGTGCAGGCGCAACACCCGGCGGCCGCCCCGATCCTCGATCTGCGCGCCAACCCGCTTGAGCAGTTCGCTCTTTCCGAAGCCGCGCGCGCCGTGCAGCAAGGTGTGCTCCGCGCCCGCATCGCCGCCGAGCAGCCGCGCCAGAAGGGCGCTCACCAGCGGCCCGCGTTCCAGGAAAAGCGCCGTCGCCTGCTCCTCGCCCGAGGGCGGCTGCTCCGCCTCCGGCGTTTCCGCCGCGCCGTCCTTGTGGTCGCTGCGGGAGAGGATGCGCTCGTAGAGAAGCCGCGTCTCCCGGTCCGGCTCGACCCCGAGTTCGCTGCGCAGAAGCCCCAGGCAATAGCGGTACTGCGCCAGAGCGGAGGAGTGCATCGCGTTGTCGATGTAGAGCTCCATCAGCGCCCGGTGCAGTTCCTCGTTCAAGGGATCGAGGCGCAGCCCGGTCTGGCACACCGCGATGGCCTGGTAGTGCTGGCCCTGCGCGCGCCGATGCGCGATCACCGAACGCACGGAGGTGCGCGCCGTGTCGGCAAGCTGCTGGCGCTCCGCGTTCAGCCAGACCTCGAACACTTCCGAATTGATCGCGCAACCTTCCAGCAGTTCCCCTGTGTAGAGGCGCAGGGCCGCGTCCAGGCTCGGCGCATCCCCGGCCTCGGCCAGCGCCCGGTACTGCACGACATCGACGGCGATTCCGCCCGGCCGCAGCGACACCGACTGCGAGTCGACCACCAGCGGCGACAACGGCTGCTCCGCCGGATCGCCCCTGGCCGAACTGGAGGTGGCCAGATCGCGGGTCAGGGAAAACAGAAGCTGGCGCAGGCTCTGGCGCGCGTTCTGCTGGGTCGAGCCGCCCCAAAACACGCCCGCTAAATGCTCGCGTGATGCGCTCTGCCCTTGCGCCAAAGCGAGATAAGCGAGCAGACCCTGGCCCTTGCGCAAGGTGATCGCGACCTCTTCACCGCCCGGACCGTTCAGCGTGAAGCCGCCGAACAGGGTCAGGCGCAGCGGCTGGGCTCCCGTCGCGGTTTCAGTCCCGGCAGAAACCCCGGCCTCTTTAGGGCTACGCGACATTGCGGCTGCCGCCTTCACCCGTGCGACTGTCTAGCGCGCGCCCCGCCCGGGCACGCGGCAGCAGCACGTCGATCCTCAACGCGTGCTCGTCTCTGCGGAGGTCCAGATAGCCACCCGACTGCC
>SKZV01000114.1 GCA_007127165.1 Rhodovibrio sp.
AGACTCTCCCGCGAGATGTCGGCATCGCCCAGCATGTCGAGCCCCGCCTCGTCCACCAACCGTTGCAGCGCATCCGCATCGGCCTCGACGATCAGAATGTCCCCGGCTTGGAGGCGCAGATAGCCCGAGGGGGCCAGCATCCGGTCCTTGCGGCGGATCAGCGCCACCACCGCCACGTCGCCTTGTGTCAGGGCCTCGAGGTCCATCAGGCGGCGGCCGACGTAGGGCGAGCCCTCGGGCAGCCGAACCTCGGTGATGTAGTCCTCGACCTGGAACAGCGACGTCTCGCCCTCGGTCTCGCCCTGGCGGTCAGTGGGCAGCAGTCGCCAGCCGATCAGCGACACGAAAAGAATTCCGGCCGCCGCCACGCCAAGACCGACCGGCGTGAAGTCGAACATCCCGAAGGAGCCGCCCATCTCCTCGCTGCGGTAGGTCGCGATGATGATGTTGGGCGGCGTGCCGATCATCGTAATCAGCCCGCCCAAAAGCGAGGCGAAGGCCAGAGGCATCAGAAGCATACTGGCGGGGCGCTTGCTGGCCGCCGCAGACTGCAACGCGACCGGCAGCATCAGCGCCATTGCGCCGACATTGTTCATGAAGGCCGAGCAGGCGGCGGTGACGCTGCTCAAGGCCATGATCTGCGTGGTGGGCCATTTGGCGGTGGGGCGCAGGGCCCGCACGACCCACTCGACCACGCCCGAGTTCCGCAGGCTGCGCGACAGAATCAGAACGCCCGCCACCGTGATGACGGCTGGGTGGCCGAATCCGTCGAACGCTTCCCCCGCCGGTACCAGCCCAAACAGCACAGAAGCCATCAAGGCCCCGATGGCGATGACGTCGTATCGCCAGCGGCCCCACGCAAAGAGCACTAGCGCGCCCGCCAGAATGGCGAACAGCGTAATCTGCGGTAACGTCATGCTGTCGTGGCGATCCCTTGCTGCTACGCATCGGCAGTGGCTATTTTGGCCGCACGCTTCTAGCTTTGCAGTCCCCCTTTGTCGAGCGCGCGCAAGTGTAGCCGCCATTCGCCCGCAGGGCTATCATCGGATGGACACCCAACGGTTTGCCGGGAGAACCCTTCGCACCGGAGGGGAGAATTCTGACAAAACGCGCCGCTTGGCGGACCGGAACACGGGCAACTTCTTTTTGCGCCGCATCATACGGCTGGGTTGCGTTGACGCGCTGCAGCACGAGCACTAGTATCGCGCCCGCAGCCCGCCGAGCTGTCTTTTTTCAGACAGAAGGAGTCGTTACATGACTGCCCTGACACCGCCAGCGGAACGTCCGGCAAACCCGCGCTTTTCTTCCGGTCCCTGTGCCAAGCGGCCTGGTTGGAGCCTCGCCGCCCTTGAGAACGCATTCCTGGGCCGTTCGCACCGCGCGAAAGAGGGGAAGGCGCGCTTGGCGGAGGTCATCGAGCGCTCGCGCAGCGTGCTGGGAATCCCCACCGACTATTATGTCGGAATCGTTCCGGCGTCGGACACCGGCGCGTTCGAAATGGCGATGTGGTCGATGCTCGGTGCGCGTGGCGTGGATCTGCTGGCGTGGGAGAGCTTCGGCAGCGGCTGGGTCACCGACGTCGCGAAGCAGTTGAAGCTCCCCGATCTGCGCAAGCTGGAAGCCGACTACGGCGCGCTGCCCGATCTCTCGCAGATCGACTCCAGCCGCGACACGGTCTTTACCTGGAACGGCACGACATCGGGCGTTCGGGTTCCCAACGGGGACTGGATCGCCGACGACCGCGAGGGATTGACGTTCTGCGACGCCACCTCCGCCGTCTTCGCAATGGATATTCCCTGGGGCAAGATCGACGTCGCCACCTGGTCCTGGCAGAAGGTGCTGGGCGGGGAGGGGCAGCACGGCATGATCGCGCTCTCCCCGCGCGCAGTGGAGCGGCTGGAGAGTTACACGCCCGCTTGGCCGCTGCCGAAGATTTTCCGCATGACGAAGGGCGGTAAGCTGAACGAGGACATCTTCAAGGGCGCGACGATCAACACGCCCTCCATGCTTTGCGTCGAGGATCATCTGGACGCATTGAAGTGGGCGGAAGAGATCGGCGGATTGCCGGAGTTGATCCGGCGCTCGCAAGACAACCTCGCCACCGTGGCGCATTGGGTTTCCGCCCGCGACTGGGTGGAGTTCCTGGCAGAGGATGCGGCCACCCGTTCCAGCACCTCGATTTGCTTGAAGATCGTCGACCCCTGGTTCGCCGGACAGGACGCTGCGGCGCAGGCGGGGGCGGAGAAGCGCATGGTGGCGCTGCTGGAAGAGCATCGCGCGGGCTATGACCTGGGGAGCTATCGCGATGCGCCCGCTGGCTTGCGGCTGTGGGGTGGCGCGACGGTTGAAAAGGCCGATATGGCCGCCGTACTGCCCTGGCTCGACTGGGCTTTCGAGAGCGTAAAGGTGGAGCGCGCCGCCGCTTAAGGCACTGGCTGCGCTGGATGGATGCTAATTAAGGAACGGGATAAAACGCATGCCCAAGGTACTGATAGCCGACAAGCTGAGCCCCAGCGCGGTGGAGATTTTCCGCCAGCGCGGCGTCGAGGCGGAGGTCGCCGTCGGGCTCACGCCGGACGAGTTGAAGGAGAAGATCTGCGATTTCGACGGCCTCGCCATCCGCTCCGCCACCAAGGTGACGGCGGACATTCTCGCCGCCGCCGAGAATCTAAAGGTCGTCGGGCGGGCGGGAATCGGCGTCGATAACGTCGACTTGCCGACGGCGACACAGCGCGGCGTGGTGGTGATGAACACGCCGGGCGGCAACGCCGTCACCACGGCGGAGCACACGATTTCGATGATGCTGGCGCTAGCGCGGCGTATTCCCGCAGCCGACCGCTCGACCAAGGAAGGCAAGTGGGAGAAGACGAAGTTCGTCGGCGTCGAAGTCACCAACAAGGTGCTGGGGGTTGTCGGCTGCGGCAACATCGGCGCGATCGTCGCCGAACGGGCGCGTGGATTGAAGATGCGCGTCGTGGCCTACGACCCGTTTTTGTCGAAGGAGCGCGCCCGCGACCTGGGCGTTCGCAAGGTGGAAACGCTGGGCGAGCTTTACAAAGATGCGGACTTTATCACGCTGCACGTCCCGGTGACCGACCAGACCAAGGGCATGATCGACCTGGGCGCGATGCACCAGATGAAGCCGGGCGTGCGGCTGATCAACTGTGCGCGCGGCGGTCTGATCGTGGAATCGGATCTGAAGCAGGCGATCCAGGACGGGCAGGTCGCCGGTGCGGCCATCGACGTCTTCGCCGAGGAGCCCGCGCGCGACAACCCGCTGTTCGAGCTGGAAGAGGTGATCTGCACGCCGCACCTTGGAGCCTCCACCACCGAGGCGCAGGAGAAGGTGGCGCTCCAGATCGCCGAGCAGATGTCGGACTATCTGATGACCGGCGCGATCAGTAACGCCCTCAACATGCCCTCGCTCACCGCCGAGGAGAGCGAGCAACTTGGCCCTTACATGCTTCTCGCGGAGCAGCTCGGTTCTTTCGCCGGGCAGTTGACCGAGAGCGGCCTGAAGGGGATCACCCTGGAGTACGAGGGGCACGTCGCGGAGTTGAACACCCGGCCCTTGACGCAGATGGCGCTGGCGGCATTGCTGCGGCCGATGCTCGACACGGTGAACATGGTGAACGCCCCGGTGGTGGCGCGCGAGCGCGACATCGACGTTTCGGAGGTCAAGCACGAGCGGGCGCGGGAATACCACACGCTGATCCGCGTGACCGTCGAGACCGAGCGCCAGAGCCGCTCGGTGGCCGGAACGCTGTTCGGCGGCGACAAGCCGCGTCTGGTGGAGATCAAGGGCATCCCGGTCGAGGCGGAACTTGGCCCCAACATGCTCTACATCACCAACGAGGATAAGCCGGGCTTGATCGGCAGCCTCGGTAAGACGCTGGGCGACGCCAAGGTCAACATCGCCACCTTCCACCTCGGCCGCTCCGCCCCAGGCTCCGACGCCATCGCGTTGATCGAGGTGGACGACGGCCTGAGCGAAGCCGTGCTCGAACAGGTTCGCAATCTGCCGTTGATCAAGCAGGCGAAACTGTTGCGGTTTTAAGTCGAGGGGTGCCGGGTTCCTTGGATACCGTTGGCGCAATCAAGGAACCCCGAAGGCTGAAAGGCCGTGGTTTATGCCAGTGACTATAATCCGGTCCCACAGATGAAATGGCTCGTTCCAACCGAGAGTGCGGGCCCTTCGATACGGCCCAAGCGGGCCTACTCGGGGTGAGTAAATTGCTGTTTTTGAAAGACCCTCATCCCGAGTAGCGCCCCCCTTCGGGCGCGTATCGAGGGACGCCCTCTTTATTCTGGAACCCGGCCTTTAAGGCTCCGGTGTCTCCTCGGGCGGATCGGCAACGATCCGCCCGGCCTTCACGTCGACGAGCGGGACGATCTCTTTCGTGAAGGGCAGCAGTATGGAGCCGCCTTCGCCGTCCTCAATTTCCAGGATATCCCCGGCGCCGAAATTCAGCACCGCCATGACGCGGCCGAGCGGCTGGCCGTGGGTATCCTCCACGGGCAGGCCCACCAGATCGGCGTGATAGAAGGTTTCTTCTTCCTCGACCCTTGGCAGGGCCGCGCGGTCCACATAAAGGCGCACGCCCTTGAGCGCCAAGGCCTGATCGCGGTCGGCCACGCCTTCCAGCGACGCCAGAACCGTGCCCTTGTGCTCGCCGTGGACCTTGATGTCGAAACGCCTACGGCCCGATTCATCCTCGACCGGGCCGTAGGCGCCAACGTCCGTCGGAACCTCGGTGAAGGCTTTCACCCTCAGGATTCCGCGTACCCCATGCGATCCCACGACAACCCCGAGACAGACACGTTGGCTGTCTCGGGCGCTGTCTTCGGAGTCGTTGCGGCTGTGCGTTTCGCTGGACATAACGGGAAATACCCGCCGAGTGTCAGGCGGTTTCGCTGCCGCCTTCGCCCTCGCCCTCGCTGGGCGCGGATTCGGCGGCATCCTTCTCCGCCTGTTCCTGCCGGGCCTCTTCGCGCTTTGCTTCCATCTCGGCTTCACGCTTGACCTGCTCGGCGGCGCGTTCCTGAGCGCGAGCCTTGGGCTGGTTCTTCTTGGTCTGCTCCGGCACCGGGCGCGGCGCGGAGATTTCAGCATTTGCGAACAGGCGCAGCACGCGGTCGGTCGGCTTCGCGCCGTTGCTCAGCCAGTGCTTGGCGCGCTCCTCATCGATGCGGTACCGGTCCGGGTGGTCCGGCGCAACCATCGGGTTGTAGAAGCCCAGCCGCTCAATAAAGCGTCCGTCGCGCGGCGAACGGGTATCCGCCACCACGATGCGGTAGAACGGGCGCCTCTTCGCGCCACCACGAGCCAGTCGAATCGCTACAGCCATAGTCTTTCTTTTCCTTCCTAGAAGTTCAGTCGTTCTCGATTGCGTAGACCAGCGCAGCGCCGTCAGCGCCCGCCGCCCGGAAAACCGCCGCCTGGGAAGCCGCCCGGAAAACCGCCGCCTCCGCCGGGCATACCGCCGCCGCCCATGCCGCCCATTCCGGGCATGCCGTGGCGCGCGAGGCCCTTCTTGCCCATTTTCTTGACGCGCTTCATCATTCGCTGCGCCTCGGTGAACTGCTTCAACAGCTTGTTCACATCCTGCACGGTGGTGCCGGAGCCGCGCGCGATTCGCTGCTTGCGCGATGCCTTGATCACTTCCGGCCGCCGCCGTTCTTCCTTGGTCATCGACTGGATGATCGCGAGTTGACGGCCGATGGCCTTTTCCTCGAAGTCCGGATTCTGCTGTGCCTGCTTGGTCAGCTTGCCCATACCGGGAATCATGCCCATCAGCGACTGCATGCCGCCCATCTTTTGAAGCTGGCGAAACTGCGAGGCCATGTCGTCCAGGTCGAACTTGCCCTTCTCGAGCTTTTTCTGGAGTTTCTCCGCCTCGTCGGTCTCAATCGTCTCTTGCGCCTTTTCGACCAGCGAAACGACGTCGCCCATGCCCAGAATGCGGTTGGCGATGCGATCCGGGTGGAAGCCCTCAAGAGCTTCCATCTTCTCGCCGGTACCGATCAGCTTGATCGGCTTGCCGGTGACGTGGCGCATCGAAAGGGCCGCACCGCCGCGCGCGTCGCCGTCGACGCGGGTGAGTACGATGCCCGTCACACCAACGGCCTCGTCGAACTTCTGCGCCGTCACCACCGCGTCCTGGCCGGTCATCGCATCGGCGACAAGCAGGGTTTCCGTCGGATTCGTGATGTCGCGGACCTCGGCCACCTCGGCCATCAACGCCTCGTCGATGGACAGCCGCCCGGCGGTATCCAAAAGCAGCACGTCATAACCCTCGGTCTCGGCCCGTTTCATCGCGCGCTTGGCGATGGCCCTGGGCTTCTGGCCGGGGATCGTTTCGAGCGTATCCACGCCGATTTGGAAACCGAGCAGGCGCAACTGGTCCTGCGCCGCCGGACGGTTCACGTCCAGCGAGGCCATCAAGACCTTCTTCTTCTGCTTCTCCGACAGGCGCTTGGCGATCTTGCCGGTGGTCGTGGTCTTACCGGAGCCTTGCAAGCCCACCATCAGGATCGGAGTCGGCGGCTCGCTCTTGAGCTGGAGTTCCGAATGTTCGCCGCCCAGCATCTCCACGAGGCGGTCGTTGACGATCTTGATGACCTGTTGTCCCGGCGTGACCGAGCGCAGAACTTCCTGCCCGACGGCCCGCTCGCGCACATCGGCGATGAACTGCTTCACCACCGGCAAGGCGACGTCGGCCTCCAGCAGCGCCACGCGCACCTCGCGCAGCGCGCCGTCGACGTCCTTTTCCTCCAGCGCACCGCGACGCTTCAGCCCTTCGAAAACCTTGCCGAGGCGATCCTGTAAGCTATCGAACATCCGCACCAACCACTTTCGTAACGGCGGCACCCTCCGTCCGGTCCAGACGCGGGAGCACTGCCAATGACCCAAATGCTAATTGCGCCAGTGCGCGAAACCTCGCGGACTGGCGGAGCTCTCCCGCTTTTCTCATGCGGTTTGTGCGAGAGCCGGTCTTTTGACCCTGATACAGGATTTGGGTACGACGGTTCTAAAGCGCCAGTCCCGCGCGGTCAAGATAGAGTCTGCGCCTTCGGGCGGCACGGCTGGCCCATGCGCCGAAAACTACCTATGCTCCGGCCCGGACCTTCAAGACTAACAGGAAAGCGAGTTCTGGTGGAGCGTGTTCTTGTGACCGGGGCGACCGGATTTGTCGGACGGGCCTTGGTGCGGCGGTTGCGCGCGGCGGGAATGGCGGTTCTGGGGCTTTCGCGGCGGCCGGACCCGCGTTTGAGCGACGTTCCGCTCCATCTCTGCGATCTCGGGCGCGAGCCGATCCCGGCGACGGCGTTGAGCGGCGCCGAAGGGGTGGTGCATCTGGCCGGCCACGCCCATACCGCCGAGCCGCGCGGGGAGGCGGAACGCGCGGGCATTCGAACCGTGAACGTGGAAGGGACGCGTGTCCTCGCGCGTGCGGCGGCGGAGGCCGGAGTGCGGCGCTTCGTGTTTCTCAGTTCCGCCGTCGTGCATGGGCCGGGGCCGTTCGCGCAGCCGATCGACGAGCGCGCTCCGCTTGCGGCGGCGAACACCTACGCGGCCAGCAAGGCCGAGGCCGAGGCGGTCCTGTGGGAGATCGCCGGGGAAACCGGCATGGAGGTCTGCGTTCTCCGCCCGCCACTGGTTTACGGTGCCGGAGCCGCCGGGAACTTTGCGCGGCTGATGGCCTGGGCACGGTTGGGCCTGCCGATGCCGAGCGCAGCGCGGAAAAGCAAGCGCAGCATGATCGCGCGCGGAAACCTCTGCGATGCCCTGGTCGCGGCGCTCACGCATCCCGAGGCGGCGGGCGAAACCTTTCTTGTCGCCGATGCAGAACCGCTTTCGGCGGGGGATCTCTACCTCCTGATCCGGGAAGCGATGGGGGAGAAGGCGCTGTTTCTGCCCTGTCCGGCCGGACCGTTGGGCCTTGCGTTGCGGCTGGCCGGGCGGCGGGCCGATGCCGAGCGGCTGCTTGGCGCCTACCTGCTGGACGCCTCCGCCATCCGGGACCGGCTTGGCTGGACTCCGCCGCTCACCGCGCGTCAGGAGATCGAAGCGGCTGTTGCCCACGGGCCGTGGGAACCGGGATAGGCAAACCTCATCTTGAAAAAACTGCCGCCATCAGTCGTCCGGCTTCGACAGCGATTGCGAGGACTGCTCGAACAGCAGCTTGCGTTCTTCTTCGCTAGGCGGGGCGGAGCGGCGGTCTTCCTTGCCGAGATCGACGGCGCGTTGAACGGCGGGACGGGCCTTCACCGCCTGCCGCCAGCGGGCGACGTTCGGGAAAGCGTCCAGCGATTGCCCCAACGGCTTGGCGATCAGAACCCAGGGCCAGGCCGCCATATCGGCGATGGAGTAGTCGCCGAGGATAAATTCACGGCCCTCCAGGCGGCGCTCCAAGACACCCAGGCAGCGGTCGTACTCTCTTGCGTAGCGGTCGTGCGCGTAGGGAACGTCCTTCGGCGCATAGTTGACGAAGTGGCTCAATTGCCCGGCCATCGGGCCGAGGTTGCCGACTTGCCAAAACAGCCACTCGTTGGTCTCTTTGCGGCCCAGCGGGTCGAAGGGCATGAACCGTCCGGTTTTCTCTGCCAGATAGAGCAGGATCGCGCCGGACTCGAAAACCGGCACCGGCTCGCCCGCCACGTCATGATCGACGATTGCAGGCATCCGGTTGTTCGGACTGATCGCCAGGAACTCCGGCTTGAACTGGTCGCCGCGTGAGATGTTTACCGGAATCATGCGGTAATCGAGGCCGCACTCCTCCAGCATGATCGCGACTTTCCAGCCGTTCGGCGTGGGCCAGTAGTAGAAGTCGATCATGAGGAGTCCTCCCTGTCGCCCAGCCAAACCGCTCCGGCCTCGGCCATTGCCGCGATCTCCTCCTGCGAATAGCCGCACTCGGACAGCACGGCCGCCGTATGCTCCCCCAGGCCCGGCGCACCGAAGCGTACGCCTGCGGGCGTAGCGGAGAACTCGGCCGCTGGGGCGTGCTGGCGCAGTCGTCCCGCGTGGGGGTGCTCGATTTCGAGAAGTATATCGTTCTCCAGAACCTGCGGATGCTGGATCACCTCGCTGCGGGCGAGCACCGGCGCGCAGGGCACGCCTTCCGCTTCCAGCCGGTCCAGCCAAGCCGTCGCCGTGTTGCCGCGCAAGACTTCCTGGGTCATCTCAAGCCGTTCGTCGATGTGCTTGTGGCGCAGCGCCGGAGTGGCGAAGCGCAGGTCGTCCAGCCATTCGGGCTTGTCCAGTGCGCGGGTGAGCGCCGCCCACTCCTTGTCGCTCTGCACCGCCACGGAAAGGTAGCCGTCCGCCGTCTCGTAGATCAGGTCGATGAAGCTGGCCGCGCGCTGCTGCGGGATCTCCGCGCCCACGAAGGTCTGGCTTCCCATGTCCGAGCCCCAGAGGAACGCCACCACGCTGCCCAGCATCGAAACTCGTATGTGCTGCCCGCGCCCCGTACGCGTACGGGCGAGCAGCGCGGCCGTGACCGCCTGCGCCGCGACCACGCCGGTCAGTTTGTCGGGCAGGATCGTACGCACCAGCCGGGGCCGTTCCGTATCGGAACCCGCCTGTACCGTCGTGAGGCCGGAGAGCGCCTGCACCAGAGGGTCGTACACCGGCTTCGCGGCGTAGGGGCCGCGTTCGCCGAAACCGCTGATCGAAAGATAGATCACCTGTGGCTCGATAGCCTTGATGGCGTCGTAGCCGATGCCGATGCGCTCCGCCACGCCGGGGCGGAAGTTCTGGACGAAAACGTCCGCGCCGCGCGTGATGCGCTTCAGCGCCTCGAGACCGTCCGGCCGCTTCAGGTCC